>NZ_JBLYIF020000002.1:0-433945 GCF_048548695.2 Pontibacter sp. JAM-7 | reverse complement strand
GGAGCGGTAGTTCAGTTGGTTAGAATACCTGCCTGTCACGCAGGGGGTCGCGGGTTCGAGTCCCGTCCGTTCCGCCACTGGTAGAATAACTGTTCGTGGGCGTGTAGCTCAGTTGGGAGAGCGTCGCCCTTACAAGGCGAATGTCGGGAGTTCGAGCCTCTCCACGCCCACCACTTCACGATATTCTGTTTAAACTTTCCCTCATTACCTGTATTCTGCCGCCGACACACTGCATCTATAATCAGAGTAAGTAAAACTACATCTGCTTTGTTGTGCATCTATTTGTACAACAAATTTACATTGACGTTACAACCTATGGAATAAAAACAACATGCATAGGGTTGATGGTTACAAGCTGTTATCGCTTTGTCCGGATCCGGTCATCGGTGTTGATGGCAAGGGTCTGGTAGAGGTATTTAATCCTGCCGCTGAAGCCTTGCTGGGTTTTGACGCTGCGTCTGTTATTGGTCGCAAAAATATTGTGGAGCTATATCCAGATCTGGAGACGGCTAAAACCATTAAACGCTTGATTCTGTCTGAGCGTTATGGTCCCTCCGGTTCATTGGAAGGTCTTGAGACCAATGTTAAAAACGCCGCTGGTTTTACGATTCCGGTTCGCTTGTCTGCGGCTATCGTGGATAAAGCAGCAGGCAGCAGTATTGGTTTCTTTCATGATCTTACCGCCCGCAGAGACCTTGAATTCCGCTTAAAACAGTTGTCGATTACTGATGAACTAACAGCCCTTTATAATCAGCGGCATTTTTATAATGTCTTGGCATCTGAGATCAGTCGCGCCCAACGTTACAGTCATCGTTTAAGTCTGGTATGTCTCGATCTTGATCATTTTAAATCGGTAAATGACTCTTATGGGCATCTGGAAGGCGACCGGATTTTAACCTTGATTGGCGAGGTGATGCTGAGTTGTATTCGACAAGGTGATACGGCGTTCCGTTATGGCGGTGATGAATTCATGCTGTTGCTACCAGAAACGGATTTGGCAGATGCGCGCAAGATTGCCGAGCGCATTAGACTGTCGTTTAACCGCCAATGTCGCTACAGCGTTGATCAGCTGGAAAATTCTCTGGTGCAGGTGGCAATGAGCCTGGGGGTAACGGAAACGGATGGTTTTGAGGCGGTAGATAATCTGGTGCAGCGCGCTGACCAGGCAATGTATCAAGCCAAACAGCAGGGGGGAAACCTTACTGTATTGTTGCGTTACCACGCAAGGCGTCGTGGCCATGGGGCTGTTTAACTACAGTTCTTCAGCATCCCCTAGGTTTTCTTCGTCGTCAAACTCTTCCGCGCCGGTGTTCAGTAGCTCTTCTTGATAATCGTCCATAGCATTTCTCTTGTGATAGTTTGAGAGCACCATAACTGCAATAGATGTCGTTTTAATGACGGTCTCCGACAAACAATCTGCTTGGCTGCATCGTATCCCAGTGCCGCGAGTCCAGCCGCTGCAATTAACCCTATTCGCACAAAACCAAGTGAAGGTGTCGTTGCTGCGTCTTGATCAGATAGACGAGGGGTTGTCCGGCAATAAGTGGTTTAAGCTGAAGTACAATTTGCAGCATGCTGTACAGCATGGCTATCGGCAGCTACTGAGTTTCGGCGGTGCCTACTCCAACCATATTCATGCTTTGGCTTGGGCGGGTGCCAGGTTGGGTGTGCCGACTGTAGGTATTATCCGAGGAGAGCCGGTTTACGCGACCAATCCCACTCTGACAGATGCGCAACGTTGGGGTATGCAGTTACAGTTTGTTGACCGGAAAACCTACCGTTTACGGTATCAGCAGGATTACTTGGACCAGTTGCAAGAGCGTTATCCGGACAGTTGGATTGTGCCGGAAGGGGGCAGTAATGCGCTAGCGTTGAAAGGGTGCTCGGAGATTTTATCTGCTGATTTGCTGCATGCGGTGCAGCCAGACTGTGTCATCCTTCCTTGTGGTACAGGTGGCACGTTGGCGGGTTTGGTACAGTCATGGCCTGAGTTGAATATCCTGGGTGTTCCAGTGTTAAAACAGGCCGCATTTTTACAGCAGGATATACAGCAGTTGCTGGATCAGGTGGGGTGTCATAATGCTAATCGCTGGCAGCTGGATCTGCATGGTGCATTTGGTGGCTATGCTAAAACCTGCCCTGAGCTGGAGACATTCATGGCGCAGTTTTACCGGTTGACCGGTATTGAACTTGATGTCGTTTATACTGGCAAAATGCTGTTGCGACTGTGCCAGTTGATTGAAACGGGTTATTTTTCCCCCGGTAGCAGCATACTGGCACTGCATACTGGTGGATTACAGGGTAATAGGGGTTAAAAGCGTCTGCTGGTTCGTAATACAATCGAGTTATAGCTTAATTCAGCGCAGTGCTTCAGGCTGCCTGATCATGGTTGCTGGTCACCAGCCTTTCTCAGCATTCTGTCCGGAGATCAAATGGACTGTTTTCGCAATATCGGCCTGATAGGTCGTCACGGCAGCAAGGCTGTCATTGATACCCTGAAACACCTGGTGCGCTTTCTGGGTGATCGCGGTCTGAACTGTATTCTTGATGACAGTATTGCTGACATGCTGCCCGGCCACGGTCAGCAGGTGTGTACCCAGAAAATGATGGGTGAGATCTGCGATCTGGTGATTGTGGTTGGCGGTGATGGCAGCTTGCTGGGTGCGGCGCGCTCTTTGGCTCAGTACCATGTGCCAGTGCTTGGCGTAAACCGCGGCAACCTAGGCTTTCTGACAGATATCTCTCCGGCTGATATTGAAGAGAAAGTGGTTGAGGTACTGGAAGGCAAATACACCGTGGACAGCCGTTTCCTGCTGGATGTGATTGTGAAACGTGATGGCGTACCGATTGGTGAAGCCTCTGCGCTGAACGACTGTGTGCTGCACCCGGGTAAAGCTGCCCGTATGATTCAGTTTGAACTCTACATTGAGGGTCAGTTTGTCTACACGCAGCGCTCTGATGGTCTGATTATCTCAACGCCTACTGGCTCAACAGCCTATTCGTTGTCTGGTGGTGGTCCGATCATGCATCCAAAACTAGACGCCATGGTGCTGGTGCCGATGTTTCCTCATACCCTCTCCAGTCGACCGATTGTTGTAAACGGTAACAGTGAGCTAAAAATGGTGATCAGCAGTGAACATGGCAGTTATCCGACGGTGTCCTGCGACGGACAAAATCACATCAACTGTGCGCCGGGTGACACCATAACAGTGCACAAAAAGCCGCATAAACTGAAATTGCTGCACCCACTTAATTACGACTTCTATAGCACCTGCCGAGAGAAACTGGGCTGGGGCACTAAGCTGGGAGAGTCGGGTGAGTAGTGTCAGGCAAGGTTATGACCTGATTGGTGATGTGCATGGTTGTGCACTGAGCCTTGAATTGCTGTTGCAAAAGATGGGCTACAGCAAACGCAATGGTGTCTACTCTCACCCCCAGCGCAAAGTGATTTTTCTGGGGGATATTATCGACCGTGGTCCACGCATTCGTGAAGCGTTGCATATCGTGCGTGATATGGTCGAAGCGGGCTATGCCCACATTGTGATGGGCAACCATGAGTATAATTACCTCTGTTATTGCACCCCCGCTGAGGATGGTAGCCAGGAACCCTATCTGCGTGAGCATACGCCACGCCATTTTCGTATTCTGGCTGAAACGCTGGAGCAGTTTGCCAACTATCCGGCAGAACAGGCTGAGTTCCAGCAGTGGATGATGCAGATGCCGCTGTTTCTTGAGTTTGAGCATTTTCGGGTGGTGCATGCCTGTTGGCATCAAAGCCTGATTGACCGCTTTAATCTGCTTTACCCGGATCACTGCATTGATCCAGCCTTCTTGCATCGTTCATCCCGGCGTGGAACCTTTGAATGGGCGTTGATGGATCGGTTGTTGCGTGGCACGCATTTAGTCTTGCCAAATGATGAAGTCATTGTCAGTCGGGATGGTTTTGAACGCCGTTTTTTCCGCACTAAATTCTGGATGAAAGACCCGCAGACTTACGCCGATGTCGTGTTCCAGCCTGATCCATTGCCTGAGCATGTTGCCCGAAAACAGCTGACTGAAACTGATCATAATGACTTGCTGTACTACGGCGAAGAGCAAAAGCCTTTGTTTATTGGCCATTACTGGCGTGAGGGCATCCCTGAACCTATAACCCCTAATATCGCTTGTTTGGATTACAGTGCTGTGAAATTTGGCAAACTGGTGGCATATCGGTTAGACGATGAAACCGCACTACGCAGTGACAAATTTATTTGGGTCGACGTGCAGAAAGAGATCGCTGATAAGTTAGGGTTATCTCCACAAGGGAACTGAATGATCAAAATTCTGGAACTGCCGCTTGAGGATGACCTGTCTGAATTTACTGGTTTCCTCTGGCAGCAGGAGATACCGCACCGTGTGGTAGCGAGTGATGGTTTGCAGCACCTGCTGCTGGCTAACCCTGCTGATGCCGAACAGGTGCTGGGGATTTATCGGCTGTGGCAGGAAGGGCAGGATCTGGCTCAGATACGCCTGGTTCGTTCGGTTCCTCGTCGGCAGCGTAGTTTTGGTCAAATGCTGGTTTACTGCTGGGTGTGTGCCTTGTTGATTGGTGCCGGCTTGATGCTGACTCTGCTGATTAACTTCGGCCAGAACTTTCCATTGCTGCATCACCTCACCATCGTAGAGGTGTCCCGCCAGGGCCAGTATCTGCTTAGCTCAGGGCTGTCAGATACGGTGGAAAGTTTTCAACTGTGGCGTTTTCTGACCCCCATATTCCTGCACTTCTCGCCCCCCCATCTGCTGTTTAATCTGCTGTGGATCTGGGTAGTTGGCAGTCGTATTGAATTTTCACAGGGCCACAGAGCCTTGTTATTACTGGCGGTATTTTCAGGCATCTGTTCTAACCTGGCTCAGTACTGGGATAGTGGCCCGATGTTTGGCGGACTATCCGGTGTCGTGTTTGCGCTGTTTGGTTATGCCTGGTTGTGGGACCGGTTGTATCCGACGCAACGGTTGGGACTGCCACCGGCAATGATGGGTTTTATGCTGCTCTGGTTGGCACTGGGTTATACCGGTATGCTGTCTGCTCTTGGTTTTGGCAATATTGCCAATACTGCTCACCTGGCCGGGCTTGTCGCCGGTTTAGCATTTGTCCCGTTGGGACGTTGGCTGATGAAAGCCAGAGGTAAGACATGACGCCCGGATTGTTACCACCACAGGTTCAAAAACTGTATCAGCAGCAGCTGAATTCACTGCCTGATACGGTGACAGGCAGATACCAGAATACCGAGTTAGGCCAGGTTTGGTTGTTGGAAGCCGGTGATCCGCAAGCACCGGTGCTAATGGCATTGCATGGCCTGCAAACCCCGGCACCGTTTCTCATGGAGATGTTGCTGCCGTTAACTGAGCATTATCGGATTATCTGTCCAGATATTCCGGGTCAGGCGGGGCATAGCGGCTTAGTGGCTCCTCTGCCGGTACAGCAGGGTTATGCCTATTGGCTAGGCAAGTTAATGGATGCTCTGGAACTGCCGGCATGCGCTATGTTGGGTATGTCGTTTGGCGGCGCTATCTTGCTTGATGCGGCCTCCTTGATGCCAGAGCGAATTTCAGCCGCATCCCTCTGGGTGCCGGCAGGTTTCTTTCGCCCGGTATGGCGGCCTATCAAGAGTTTGCTACTGCCGGTACTGAGTTTTAAGTTGAACAGTGACCAGCCACACTTTGACCGCATGATGGACCCTCTGCTCGGTCAAAACTGGCCAGAGTTAAAGGCATATTATTACGCAGTGCAGGAAGCGGGTTTGCCGCTGGTACTGATTCCGCCGGGGCCTTTTGGTCCTGAGCAATTGCAGTCATTGCAGGCCCCAGTGCAACTGGTGGTAGCAGAGCAGGATATCTATTTTGCTCCAGATAAGCTGATCAAACTGGCTCAATATGCCTTGCCTGAGTTAGCAGATCTGCTGCGCCTGGATGACCTGCATGTGCCGAGCCCGGAGCATCGGGCGTTGATGGCGCAGCGGTTGGGGGCTTTCCTGCATCGGCACACAGCCGGTGTGTGATAAACTACAGGCAGTATAATTGTCGGATAGTAACACCATGAATTACGAAGAACTGATTCAAAATATGACCCCGGATATGCACCAGTCGCTGCAGCGGGCTGTGGAGCTGGGCAAATGGCCGGATGGTCGTAAACTTACGCCTGAGCAACGTGAAACCTGTCTGCGCGCAGTGATTGCCTATGATTACCAGAAGAAACCGGAACAGGATCGGGTAGGTTATATCGATCGTACCCGCCCTGATGGCACCCAACATGGTTCTGACCCGTTGGCACCCGATACCATCAAAATTCTCAACGACCATTAAATACAGGCATTAAGCGACTCTTCATGCAACCACTGGCAACCGGTGCATTACAGAAAATGCGCAGTACCCTGGCCGACTCTGTGCAGTATTCGCTGCCGGTTGGTGATTCTGAAATCCCCTTGAATGCGCTGCTGGGTCAGCCGATCAGACTGAGTTATCAGGGGGCAATTAACTGTACGGCGTGCGGTCGGAAGACCAAAAAAAGTTTCAGTCAGGGTTACTGCTATCCCTGCTTTACGCGCTTACCCCAATGCGATCAGTGCATTGTAAAACCCGAACTTTGTCACTTTCATGAAGGCACCTGCCGGGATGCCGAATGGGGTGAGGCCCACTGTTTTCAGGACCATATCGTTTACCTGGCCAACTCCTCAGGTGTCAAAGTTGGTATTACCCGCGGTACTCAGGTACCCACCCGTTGGATTGACCAGGGGGCGATTCAAGCGTTACCCGTTTTTCGTGTGGCGAATCGTTTGATATCCGGGCAGGTGGAACGTCTGCTTGGTGAGCATGTCAGTGATAAAACCAACTGGCGAACCATGTTGAAAAATGATGTGACCGAGCTGGATCTGCCTCAGTTGCGTGATCAGTTGTTACAAACGTGCCAGGCTGGGCTTGCTGAGTTGACGGAGCGTCATGGTTTGCAGGGAGTGCAGCCTTTGCCGGGTGCCGAGATGGTGCACATCAACTACCCGGCGTTGCAGTATCCAACCAAGGTGGTCAGTTTTAATCTGGATAAGAACCCTGAAGTTGAAGGGGTGCTGCTGGCAATCAAGGGTCAGTATCTGATACTCGATACCGGTGTTATCAATATTCGCAAATATACAGCATATCAGGTGACGCTGTTCGCCTGATGCGTGAGGAAGGTTCATGTCGCAACACGCTAATGAGATTTATCTGAAGGATTATCAGGTGCCAGCTTATCTGCTGGAGCATACCGAATTGCGCTTTGAGTTGCGTGAAGGCGCGACCCTGGTTCATAGTCAATTGGCGTTCTATCTTAACCCGGCCTGTGAGCAGGCCCAGCCGCCATTGAGTTTATTTGGCCATGAAGATCTCGAATTGATCAGCATGAGCTTGAATGACATACCAGTGGCAGAATCGTCCTGGCAGCGGGAGGGAGAAATCCTGACCGTGGTGGACGTACCTGAGCGTTTTTGCCTGAAGGTAGTGACACGGATTCTGCCCCATGAGAACACGGCACTGGAAGGCCTGTACCTGTCAGACGGGATGTACTGCACTCAGTGCGAGGCAGAGGGTTTCCGGCGGATTACTTTTTACCCCGATCGGCCAGATGTTATGAGCGTGTTTCGCACTACGGTTGAAGCGGATCAGCACCAGTTCCCCGTGTTGTTGAGTAACGGTAATCCGGTGGCCAGCGGCAATACCGATGATGGCCGTCATTGGGTGACCTGGGAAGACCCATTCCCTAAACCGGCTTACCTGTTTGCTTTGGTGGCGGGTGATTTGGCGCATATTGAAGATCACTACACCACGATGTCTGGTCGCAATGTTGCCCTGCGCATCTATGCCGAGACCAAAGATCTGGATAAATTGGAATATGCTATGGCATCGCTGCAGCGTGCTATGGCGTGGGACGAAAAAGTTTATGGCCGCGAATACGATCTCGATATCTATATGATTGTGGCAGTGGACTTCTTCAACATGGGAGCGATGGAAAACAAGGGACTTAACGTCTTTAATACCTCCTGTGTGCTGGCACACCCGGCGACGACCACTGATGCGGCTTTTCAGCGGGTTGAAGGTGTCGTGGCGCATGAGTATTTTCATAACTGGTCCGGTAACCGTGTTACCTGTCGTGACTGGTTTCAGCTCAGCCTGAAGGAGGGGTTCACGGTATTTCGTGATGCTGAATTCTCAGCAGATACCAACTCCCGAACGGTGAAACGGGTCGAGGATGTCGCACTGCTTCGCACCGCACAGTTTGCGGAAGATGCTGGCCCTATGTCTCATCCAATCCGGCCTGACTCTTTTATTGAAATTTCCAACTTTTACACCCTGACCATTTATGAGAAGGGCGCTGAGGTTGTGCGCATGATCCGCACCTTGTTGGGTGAAGAGCTATTTCGTAAGGGGTCTGACCTGTATTTTGCACGGCATGATGGTCAGGCGGTTACCACCGATGACTTCGTTAAAGCCATGGAGGATGCCTCAGGTCGTGATCTGAGCCAGTTCTGCCGGTGGTATTCCCAGGCGGGCACCCCTGAACTTAAGGTTGAGGATCATTTTGATGCCAGCACTGGCCGTTACACCCTAACCGTACAGCAGTCTTGTCCGCCGTCACCTGGTCAGACTGAAAAACAACCTTATCATCTGCCACTGGCGGTGGGCCTGCTGGATAGTGAAGGGAATGATCTGCCTCTGGCGGAGGGTTACCACACCCAGGTGCTGGAGTTAACGCAACCGGAACAGCAATTTGTGTTTGAAGGGTTAAGCAGCAAGCCGGTACCGTCATTACTGCGAGGTTTCTCTGCACCGGTCAAACTGAATTTTCCGTATAGCCGTGAAGCCCTAATGTTCTTGATGGCCAACGACAGTGATGGCTTTGCCCGTTGGGATGCCGCCCAGCAATTGGTGGTGGGCATTATGCAGGAGATGATGGATCGATTGACACAGGGACAGCCATTAACATTGGCCGATGAACTGGTGACGGCTTACCGTGCGGTATTGACTGACAACGCCCTGGATCCGGCGATGGTGGCCAAGGTCCTGACATTGCCTTCAGAAGCTTATCTGGCTGAGCTGGCGGAATGTGTTGATGTCGATGCTATTCATGAGGTGCGCTGTTTTCTGCGACAGTCCCTGGCACAGGCGCTGGCACCTGACTGGCAGCGTGTATACCGCGACAATCAAACTGAAGGTGAGTATTCGCCGGATGCCAAAAGTATTGCGCACCGCAGCCTGAAAAACCTGGCATTGTCATACCTGATGGCGCTGGAAACAGAGGAAAGTCTGGCACTGGCGCAGCAGCAGTATCGGCAGGCCGACAATATGACCGATATGCAGGTGGCACTATCTCTGGTGGCGCACTCCGGCTTTGCGGCGGCAGCAGATGAATTGTTAACTGACTTCTACCAGCGTTGGCAAAATGAAAGTCTGGTGGTAAACCAGTGGTTTGCAATTCAGGTAACCGACCCCAAGCCCGGTGCTCTGGCGCGGGTAGAGAAGCTTATGCAGCACCCGGCCTTTGATCGTCGCAATCCGAACAAATTACGTGCGGTGATTGGCAACTTCTGTGCTCAGAATAAGGTGAATTTCCATGCCGAAGACGGCAGTGGTTATCGTTTTCTGGCTGAACAGATTCTGTTATTGAATACCCAAAACCCTCAGGTTGCGTCACGTCTGCTGACACCTCTGACGGTATGGCGTAAATACCCGTCGCAACGTCAGGCGCTGATGCGTCAGGCGCTGGAACAGATCCAGTCCTGCAAGGACCTGTCCCGCGATGTATATGAAGTGGTCAGTAAGAGTCTGGCCTGATGAATCTCTGAGTCACAGGACAGTCGGGGGATGCTTGGTTATACTCCGGTGCAGATAATAAAAAAGCCTGTGTTGTACAGGCGGGTAAGCATTGCTTAAGTCACAGTGATACAAGGAGCCTGTATGGCGTCGCTACTGGCAGCAGAAAATAAGTTCGATATTCAGCAGAATTACCGCCGTTACCTGCGGGTGAAAGAAGCCCAGGAAGGTGCCCGCGAGGTATATAACAGTGCTAAATCCAGTCGCCTTTGGGTGGCCGGTTTGGTGCTGTTGTTATTCGCACTGGCATCTGATTTCTTTCTGGGCGCCTCGGCAGGCCTGTTTGGGGTATATTTTTACGGCGTAGTCACCGGTTGGCTGAAGCTGAACTCTATCGAAGAAAGCCTTGAAGAGCTTGATCACTGGTTCTCTTCCAAAGGTCTGCGCTTTGAGGGTCGTGTGCTGTATAGCAAGCAGGATCAGATGCTGGAAAATCCGGTTGATCCGTTTAGTGAAGACAGCTACACCGACGCCGCATAAACCGGCAGAGCTTAGACTATGCAGTCATTGCATGAAAAAACCTGCTGGGTGTTTGATCTGGATGGCACCCTGACTCAGGCGATACACGACTTTGATCATATCCGCGCGGTACTGGATATTGCTCCTGGACAGGATATTCTGGCTGCGCTGGAAGCAATGCCTAGTTCAGAGCAGGCACGTGCCACCCTAAGGCTGGATGAGCTGGAGCGCCACTATGCTGAGCAGGCTCAGCCAGCTGACGGGGTTCTGGAGTGCTTGAGTCTGCTGCATCAGCGCCAATGTCATATGGGTATTCTGACGCGAAACCGGCGTGATCTGGCATTGTTGTCATTACAGGCGATTGGGCTGGATAAATTTTTCACACCAGATACGGTGCTGGGGCGCGATGAAATAGCACCCAAACCGGCACCTGATGGTATCCACTACCTGCTATCTCAATGGCAGGCTTCTCCAGAAACGGCAGTGATGGTGGGCGACTTCCACTATGACCTGTTGTGTGGCCGCGCGGCACAGGTTTACACCGTACATGTCTCAGATGATGGACGGCATTGGCCAGCGGACACTGACCTACGGGTCAGTAACCTGCAAGAGTTAGCCTTATTGTTGCATTGAGGGCAGCGATTGGCTGATCAATTCCTCCTCATTTGATCCTTATCAATAAGTCGCATCAGGCTTCCCCGTATATGTTTGTAATTAACGTTTACAGTTTACAGCGGGATCATACTGATTCGGGAAGCCCGGCCGTCAGTACTGAAAACTGTGTACTCTCGCCAGCCTTTGGGTCTATCTGAGCGAAACTGCCCGTATCACCTCACTAGCCGGTGTCGGGCCGATTTCGATTGCATGGAAAGTCTATAGGTTTTTGTGGGAGTCGCCGGGGACAAATAGCCGGTTTGGGTGAAAGCGCACATGTAAGGGGGCTATTAAAACCTTATTAGTGCTGCCTGAAGCTGCTTGCGCCTGATTTAAATAACCCATCATATCAACTGGACCACCCTTGATGTCCCTAACGGCTTCTCTGGGATTCACTGATTCGACTCCGACCGCTTGGTTTATATGGTTCGTCATATCGAATGAACCGCCTTTGATGTGTGCATATGGGCCTTTGCTTTCAATATCGCCTGCCACTGCCAAGGCCGGAATAAATAACGTAGTAACAACGAGTATTCTTAATTTTTTAAACATCCTATCACCCATTTATTGTCTAGTTAGTAAGCAGAAATTCCGAATAAATTTCAGTATTCAGATTCGCACTGACTTGTTTTTCCATTGCATGCTTTTAAAAAAAACATCTTCGTTAAAATAAAAAACAATCATCCGGCGATGGTCTATTTACCTTGTAAAGACTCATGCGGGACAGTTGGTATAGCTGCTGTTATTTCACACCTGCAACAGATGAAGGGCCGGCTGTTGCAATGTCTGCGACATGCGGAACGCACAGTTAATCTCCGTTGGCTGTTTTGTTCTTCTTAATCTAGCGGCAGGGTATCTTCAGGGATATAGCAAAATTGACCTGTGTATTCGGGCAATTGACCTGTGTATTCGGGCAATTTACCCAATACAGCTAAAGATGATTCTGGGGGTGGGGCCACTGCCCGGTATAGTGATAGCTAGGATAGATGATGGGCAGCATTGGTCAGCGGACACTGACCTACGGGTTAGTAACCTGCAAGAGTTAGCCTATTGCTGCACTGAGGGCAGCGATTGGCTGATCAATTCCTCCTCATTTGATCCTTATCAATAAGTCGCATCAGGCTTCCCCGTATAGTGTTTGTAATGACACTAGAGGAGGCACGGCGATGAATACCTTGCATGAACTTCATCAAGACCATATCAACCTCAACCGGCTACTGGAACTGTTGAGCCATGAATTGGCAGCACTGAAACGTGGTGACGGTGCCGACCTGAACCTGTTGGCGGATGTTATCCGTTATATTGCCGATTATGCAGATGGCTACCATCACCCCCGTGAAGATGAGTTATATGCTTTCTTTGCCGGTCGGGACCAGGCGTTGGATAAAGTATTGGGGTGCTGTGTAGATGAACATCACGGTCTGACTCAACATACCCGCACGCTGCGTCAAACCCTTGAAGAGGTGCTGAATGATGCGGTTTTGCCATTGACGGTACTCACTGAGCAACTTGAGCAATACCTGGCGGAACAGAAAGCCCACCTGGATTATGAGGAAGGCACCCTGTTTCCAATGTTACGTGCTGTTGCTGAAGAGGCCGATTGGACACTGCTGGCCAGCGATCTGCCGAGTCGCCAAGACCCGCTGTTTGGTGCTCAGCAGGCGGCGGAATATATGTCGCTATATCAGGCGTTGCAGGAAGATCTGCAACAGGCTAGTTAGCGTCAGTCCAACGCACTGGCAAGGAATAAGCGGTTTCTGCCGTTATGTTTGGCCTGATACAGTGCCCGGTCAGCCGCTTGTATCAGTGTATCTGCCTGCAGGGACAGGTTTTGGGTAGACCCTTGCCGTGGTGCATCTGCTGCGACACCGATGGATGCAGTGATGCGAAAGCTATGGCGTTCATTGATACAGAATTGCATGCTGGCAATGGCCTGACATAGCCCAAGGGCTAACTTCTGCGCGCCTGACTCATCGCAGCCGGGGAGTAATATGGCAAACTCTTCGCCACCGTAACGGCCGATAATATCGGTGTTGCGCACTTTCTGTTTCAATAACTTACCCACTTCTCTTAACACTGTATCGCCGGCCTGATGGCCGTGGGTATCGTTGACTCGCTTGAAATGGTCCAGGTCGAGGAACAAACAACCCAGAGGTTCGCCGGTTCGGCTACAGCGGGACAGTTCCTTGGTAATTTCCTGTTCAAAAGCACGCCGGTTATAGACCTTGGTTAATACATCCATACTGCTTTGTCGTTGCAGGTTCTGCTGGCTGATACAGTTTTCAAAACAGATCGAAATGACCGAAGCCAGGTGGCGCAGATATTGGCTAAGCATGAGCTGGTCAAGGTCAAATAAGTCACTGTCATGGCAACCCAGGTGCAAGCTGCCAATAAGACAGTCATGCCGGATCAGAGGCAGCAGTGCTACCTTACTGGGGGGGTGAGTGCTGGATGGAAAATAGCTGCCGAATCGGTCTTGAACGGTGTGGAAGAGTGACAATTGGTCTTCTGGATGAATCTCGCGCAGCAGGTGTTGGTTAATCACAAACTGCAGGTTATTGGGGCTATTGTCCTGATTGGCAGTCAGTAGTTGCCGTACTGTGTACTCAGGATCTAGCAGAATTAAATGGATCTGTTCTAGGGAAAAGCTGGCTTTAAATTGCACCAGCAAACGTTGCAAAAGCTCTGGTAATGATCTGCAGGCGAGCAGATTTAACTCAATATCAAACAACTTTTCCAATACGGTACGGTTCAGCTGCGCCTTCTCATTGAGGTTAGCAAGCGCCTGATGCAGTTCCTGATTTTCCTTTTGCAGGTCAGGATGTGCCATTTGGTTACCTTGGAATTCCGTCGCTGATTAGCAACAGAATATAACCAGTCGAAGCAGATTTTTCACTGGATTTTTTATTTAAAAGTTTATCTATATTAAATACTTAGTGGTTGTTTTCTGAACGATTCGCCAAGTAACGCTCAACACTGTCGACTACGGCTTGGGTATGACTGTCTATCTCAAGGTTAATCAGATCCCCTTGATGAATAAAACCAAACCGGGTCACCGCCAGTGTTTCTGGAATCAGTCCAACGCAGAAACGGTTTTTTTGGCATGCTTTAACGGTCAGGCTGCATCCGTCCAAGGCGATAAAACCCTTATCAAAGATATAAGCCTGCCAGGCGGGTGGCACATCAAACCAAACCGTACAGTTGTTAGTCGTCTTTTCAATGGCCACAACTTCTGCTTGGGCGTGAATATGACCGGAGAGCAGATGGCCGCCGATTTCGTCGCCGATGCGCGCCGCGCGCTCAAAGTTAACTTGATCGCCACAACGAAGCTGCCCCAGGTTAGTGGTTTGCAATGTCTGCTCAATCAGATCAAAGCTAACGCTGCTGTCGTTAAAACCGGTTACGGTCAGGCAAGTGCCGTTAACTGCGATGCTGGCACCCTGTTGCAGGTTTTGGCTATATGCCTCAGGCAGATCGAGTTCTAACTGCATGAAGTTTTCCTGGTGGGTTACCCGTAAAACTTTGGCTAAACCCTGAACAATCCCGGTAAACATGGGAGACTCCGTGAAAAATGACTAATCTGAACACAAGCGTTATACGAACAAGCAGTGAGTGTTTTGATAACTGCTTTAAGGTCCATTGGCTGATAGGCGCAGCCAGACTATCAGATTTTGTGGTGGGTGTTCATGTTCAGTCAAGAGGAGTGGTAACGATGCATATTCTGGTAACCGGCGGTACGGGATTTATTGGCCAGCAACTGGTGCGCCAACGGTTGGCCAAAGGCGATCAGGTTACCTGCCTGACCCGTCAGGCCTCCCAGGTTGCAAAGCTGTTTAAAGGTCAGGTTACTGGCGTTGAGGCGCTGGCTGAGGTTGTTGCTCCCGTGGATGCTGTAGTCAACCTGGCGGGCGCGCCTATTGCCGATCGGCGTTGGAGTAATGCCCGTAAACAGTTACTCCGAGAAAGTCGAATTGCGCTGACAAACCAGTTGGTACGCTGGATTGGCCAGCTGACAGAACCACCTGCGGTGCTGATTAGTGGTTCAGCTATTGGTTTTTATGGCAGTCAGATAACAGATCAGCCCCTCAATGAACAGGCAGAGGTGCAACCCGGGTTTACTCATCAACTTTGTGCCGACTGGGAAGATGCTGCGCAACAGGCGTCTGAATATGGTGTCCGGGTATGCCTGATACGTACCGGGGTAGTTTTGGGTAAAGGTGGCGCACTGGCTAAGATGCTACCAGCATTCAAGCTGGGCTTGGGCGGACCGATTGGCAGCGGCAAGCAGTGGATGTCCTGGATCGCCATTGACGACCACCTGCGGGCAATGAATTTTCTGCTGGAACAGCCTGACGCCCGTGGTGCTTATAATCTTACAGCGCCTGAAGCAGTGCCTAATGCCGTTTTCGCTGCCACCCTGGGGCAGGTACTGAAGCGTCCGACATTGATGCGGGTGCCATCCTTTGTCATCAACTTAATGTTGGGTGATGGTGCCGAGTTGCTGTTAGAGGGGCAGTGTGTTTATCCGCAACGTCTACTGGATGCGGGTTTCAAGTTTAACCAGCCTGAGCTTAGGGGCGCTTTACAGCAGGCACTGAATTAATCTGCCGTGCCTTGTTGCCGGAGCCTACTGAGGCCATCTTTCAGTCGTTGGCCTTGCCAGCGCTGACTGCGACCGCTGTACAGGATCTGCTCCAGCTCCATAATCATCAGATTGAGTGCTTGATTCTTGGATCGTAAGCCGATCTCTTCCAGCGACTGGGGTGGGGATGTTTGCCAGAATAGTTGTGACCAGTTAAGCAGACTATAACGGGCCGCCTGCGCATCATTCTGGTCACAGGCATTTAGCAGCCCATCAAACGCCCGCGCTTCTGCCGATTGTATCGTGGAGATTGGTCGGCGGGGTGTGATCGGTTGGTCAGAGGCTGCGTAAGCGGTATTGGTGACGGCCCCGGGTGGCGATATTGGTTCGCTGGACGGTGGCTCTGGTGTATCGGGTCCGGGTTCGAGGGTGTCCGTGATTTTTTTAGTTTTAGCGCGGTGCAGGGTATAGATCAGGGCCAGGGACGAAGCAATACTGATCACTGCCAATAGCCAGATTAACAGGTGACTCATATTCGGCTGAGTCTTATCTGCAGTCGGTGTGGCACTCATCGTGGTATCTGACGCCTGAGCCTCAGTCACAGGATGGCTGATTGCCATGGTGGTGGCGGGCAAAGCAGCATTTCTTGCCTGATCCGCGTTGACATCCCACCAGGGCAGGTCGATGGCTGTTATCTGCAGGCTGCCCGCCGATTTGGGCGTGATGCGGATAAGTTCGGTTCGTTGTCCAATCACCCCTTCCGCACTAACCTTGTCATTGAGTTTTAAGTCTATTAACGCAGTATCTGCGTTTGCCACCTGAGCCAGGGGCGTCAGGCGGGGCAGGGATGCTGCTGGTAACCCTGTTGCCTGTAGCGTCAGGGTACGCAGAATATAGGAATTTGGTGTTAACTCACTGGCATGGTCCCAGGTTTCGGTCAATGTCAGTGCTTGCGCGGGCAGCCATAGGCCGCGCTGACTGGAAAAAGCGGGTGGCAGTACCGTCAATTGTATTGGCTGCGTCTTTAGCTGTACTGCTTCTCCGGTGCTGTCTTCGCCCTGAATAATAAAACCGGGCAGTTGAATATCACCGCTATTTAAGGTCGTTAATGCATACAGCTGGTGCAGTCGTTGATAGGTTTCATTACCGGTATCAATCTGGCTCAGTTGCGGCGCTGTTAATGGTCTTAAGTTAATCCCCGTCAGATCTGGCGCCAGGATATCAGCAACCGCCAGCATCGCTTGGGGTGCCAGTAGCTCAATGGTGATCAATACTTGTTCGCCCGCGTAAAACAGCTCTTTGCCTGCCGTAACAGAAAGCCGTGTCCGCTGATCCGCTGACGGTTTGCTATGGTACGTTTCTGCCTGGCTGACATAAAGGTTTAGCGGCTCAGTGTTTTCGCCGGCAACGCTGAGGGAGGGTACTGTCAGCTCGCCACCTTGTTCCGGGCGCAGTCGTATGACCCAGCGCAGCCAGGTTTTTTTTTCGCCGGTCGTGTACCGAGACACGGTAATACGTTGGGTATCAAGCCAGTGCAAACTGGCGGGCAGGTGACTGAGTTCAGGTGGTGATGCCTGCATCTGATCGGTCTCAAGGTGCAACTCCAGAGGTTTACCGACTTCAGGCTGCTCGGTGGCCAGTTGCAGCTCCAGTTTGGCGCTGGCGCTGTTGGCTGTGATGATGCCTGCCAGGCAGAGCGCGAGCCTAAAACGTGGCATTCGAAAGAAATTTAGAATCACTGTATCAGCCCGAAAACAAGCAAGTGTGACCATTATGGGCAAGCCATCAGGGTGGTGTAAACCTAGATGACAGTGATTTCGCTCGAGTTGTGTCTAAACTGTCTATACGACTGATAAATCAGAATAAAAATGATCGGGGTGGAGCATGCGAGATTCGCAACGGAGCGATAAGCAGGGGTTGCTGGAAAGCTTGACTAATGAGATACAACGTCGGCTGCCTGAAGAGCGAAGTACACAGCTTTGTGAGTTTGCCAATATTTATTACGCCACGGCTGCACTGGGGGATCTGCTGGAGTGGAATCTGGATGATCTCTATGGCTCAACACTGCTTTGCTGGGAGTTTTTGCAACGGCGTACATCTGAGCAGGTGAAAATACGGGTTTTTAATCCGGACTACGAACAGCATGGATGGCAATCCACTCATACCATTATCGAAGTTGTCCTCAGTGAGATGCCCTTTGTGGTCGATTCATTGCGGATGGAACTGAACCGACGCAACCTGACCATTCATGCGATTCACAATGCTGTATTGACCCTTCAGCGGGATGATGACGGTGAGTTGAGCAAACTGTTCGGACCCGGTAGTCGGGCCCGCAATTTATCGCGGGAAGTTCTGGTATCCATCGAAATTGATCGACATACCGACGAGTCTCAGTTACAGGACCTTAAGCTAAGTCTGATGGCTGTGCTTGAGGATGTGCGTATCGTGGTGGAAGATTTTGAGGCCATGTCGCAAAAGTGTGACATGCTGGCCGAGACTTTTACCCAAAAACTGCCTCATTTTGATCATAGTGACCTGCGTGAAGTGCATGATTTTATCCGCTGGTTAAAGCAGCACTTCACCTTTCTTGGTTATGACGAATTCAGCCTGGAAAAAGTGGATGGTGAGCAGACACTGGTGCCGGTTGCCGGCAGTCAGCTCGGCTTGCTGAAATCCTGTGATGATGATTGTCGCTCCAGCCTGACTAATGTCAGTCAGCGGGATGCAGCAGGGTTTGTGCTGATTCCAGAAATTCTGTCGTTTACCAAGGCTAACAGTAAGTCACATGTCCATCGGCCAACGTATCCGGACTATATCAGCATCAAAAAAATTGATGCTGACGGTAAGGTGGTGGGCGAATGTCGCTTTCTTGGTTTATACACCTCTAACGTTTATATCCAGAGTTCGCGCCAGATTCCGGTGGTGCGGCGTAAGGTGGATGAGGTGATGGACCGCTCCGGCTTGCATCGCTATGGCCATGATTGGAAAGAGTTACTGCAGATTCTGGAGATACACCCCCGAGATGACTTGTTTCAGGTCGGCGTTGAGCAGTTATACGAAACGGTGAGTGGAGTATTGCAGATTCATGAACGGCGGCAGATTCGGCTATTTATGCGCAAGGATGCCTTTGGGCAGTTTTTCTCTTGCCTGGTGTATTCCCCACGGGAGATCTACAGCACTGATTTCAGACACCGGGTAGAGGCGATACTGTGTGAACACCTGAACGCGACACAGGTTGATTTCACCACCTATTTCTCTGAGTCGGTGCTGGCGCGAACCCAGCTTATTCTGCGTGGTGAGCATTTGGCCCAGGAATATGATGCCAATCAGCTGGAAAAGCTCGTTCGTCGCGCCGCTCGCTCCTGGTTGGATGATCTGCGCGATGCGCTGGTGGAGACGTTGGGTGAAGAGACAGGCACCGCTGCCTGGCATCGACTGGGGCAGGGTCTGCCGGCCAGTTATCGCAACGATTTCACGCCTCGCACCGCCGTGGTGGATATTCAACATCTGCGGGAATTATCAGTTGATCATCCTTTACAGCTCAGTTTTTACCGGGCGCTGGAGCGCAGTGATGAACATCTCAACCTCAAGTTATTTAGCCTGGAAAACTCGCTGCCACTGTCTGACTTGATTCCGGTATTGGAAAATTTGGGACTGCGGGTATTAGAAGAGCACCCCTACTTATTGGAAACTGCCGAGCTTCAAATCTGGATTCATGATTTTACCCTCAGTTTTACCGGTTCCGGGCAACTGGCGTTTGCCGATCTGAAAGATGTATTCGAAGAAGCATTCCTGCATATCTGGCAGGGTCACGCCAGCAGTGATGACTTCAACCGTCTGGTGATGAATGCACAAATTCCGTGGCGCTGTGTGGCTATGTTGCGTGCTTACGCCGCCTACATGAAACAGATTCGTTTTCCCATCAGTACCGAAGCCATAAGCAATACGCTGAACAGTTATGTGGACTTGGCCAAGTTACTGGTACAGCTATTTCATGCGCGTTTTGATCCCAATAACCAGGCTGATACCGCGGCTATTGAACAGCAGATTATGGAACGGCTGGAGGAGGTCGTCAGCCTGAATGATGACCGGGTGGTGCGTCAGTACCTGGCCTTGATTAAGGCGACCTTACGGACCAACTTTTACCAGCATGGCAGTGATGGTTTGCACCGTTATTTCTCGTTCAAAATAGCGCCGGAGAAAATCCCCGGGATGCCTTTGCCGAAACCGCGTTATGAAATTTTCATATATGCCCCTTGGGTTGAAGGGGTGCACCTGCGTGGCGGCAAAGTGGCCCGTGGCGGATTGCGCTGGTCTGATCGGTATGAGGATTTTCGTACCGAAGTGCTGGGTTTGGTGAAAGCTCAGCAGGTTAAAAACGCAGTCATTGTACCCGTCGGAGCCAAAGGTGGCTTTGTTGCCAAACTGTTGCGTGATGATATGAATCGTGATGAATGGTTGGCGGAGGGTATTCGCTGCTATCAAACCTTTATATGCGGTTTGCTGGATATCACTGACAACCGTAGTGATGCGGCTGTGATACCGCCGTTGGACGTTGTCAGGCATGACGATGATGATGCCTATCTGGTGGTGGCGGCTGACAAAGGGACAGCGACATTCTCGGATATTGCCAACGAAATTGCGCAACAATATGGTTTCTGGCTTGGTGATGCGTTTGCCTCAGGCGGTAGTCAGGGCTATGACCATAAAAAAATGGGTATCACGGCTAAGGGTGCCTGGGTTTCGGTGCAGCGCCATTTCCGAGAGATTGGACTTAATACGGATCAGGATGATTTTACGGTATTGGGCATAGGTGATATGTCCGGCGATGTATTCGGCAACGGCTTGTTGCTGTCCAAACATACCTGTCTGGTGGCGGCTTTTAACCATCAACATATTTTTATCGACCCAACACCCGATGCCGCTCGGAGCTGGAAAGAGCGGAAGCGCATGTTCGACCTGCCCAGATCCAGCTGGCAGGACTATGACACATCGCTGATCAGTCAAGGTGGTGGTATTTTTTCCCGCAGCAGTAAATCGATTCAACTCTCACCGCAGATCAAAACCCTGACAGGCCTCAGCTGTGACCGAATTACGCCGACTGACCTTATCCGTGCATTACTAATAATGCCGGTCGATCTGCTCTGGAATGGCGGTATAGGCACCTATGTTAAAGCCACAGATGAAACCGATATACAAATTGGTGACAAGGCCAATGATGCATTGCGGGTTAATGGTGCCGAACTGCGCTGCAAGGTGGTAGGTGAGGGCGGCAATCTGGGTCTTAGTCAGCGTGCGCGTATCGAGTATGCGCTCAAAGGTGGACGACTCAATACTGACTTTATAGATAATGCGGGTGGTGTGGATTGCTCCGACCATGAGGTCAACATAAAGATCTTGCTCAGCCAGATTGTCCTTAGTGGCGATATGACAGAAAAACAACGTAATCAGTTGCTGGAAAATATGACTGAGGAGGTGTCGGCGCTGGTGCTGGAAAATAACTACCGCCAGGTACAGTCAATCAGTCTTTCGGAAGCACGCTCGCTGGAGAATATGGCGGAATACCACCGTTATATCACCAGTATGGAATCCACGGGCAAGCTGAACCGGGCGCTGGAGTTCCTGCCCGATGATGATGCCATTAATGAACGTAAAAACTCAGGCCGGGGTTTGAGCCGACCAGAATTGTCCGTGCTGATCTCCTACAGCAAGGCTGAACTTAAGGAAACCCTGGCTCAATCGGGGGTGGCAGATGATGCCTATTTGGGATTGGAACTGTTCACCGCATTTCCCAAGCAACTAATCGAAAGCTACCCCGAAGCATTACGCCAGCATCGCCTGTACCGGGAGATTGTCGCCACCCAATTGGCTAATCATATGATTAATATGATGGGTATTAACTTTGCTGATCGCCTTAGGGTTTCAACCGGTGCAGACGATACTACGATTGCGCGCGCCTTTGTGCTGGCCAGAGATGCCTTCAATATCGATCAGCTCTGGCAGCAGATAGAGGCATTAGATTACCAGGTCGATGCCGAGTTGCAGGCGAATATGATGCTAGAGTTGCAACACCTGATGCGCCGTACTACCCGCTGGTTTGTCCGGAACCGTCGAGAGGATGTGGACTGTGGCATTGAGGTCGAGGGTTGTCGTAGCAAACTGACCAAGTTGATCCGGTCGCTTGATAAGGTGCTATGTGGTGCCCCGAAAAAACATTGGGAACAAACCCGTCAGCGCTATGAGAAAGCGGGCGTGCCCGGCAAACTTGCCCGTACGGTGGGTGCCGCGCGTATTTTGTTTTCTGCCCTGGGTATCATTGATGTGGCACGTTCCACCGATGTGCCGATCGAAAGTGTGGCGCAGATTCATTTTGATCTGGGAGAACGGCTTGACCTCCATTGGCTGGGCCAGCAACTGCACCGGCTGTCGGTGAGCAGCTATTGGCAGGCAATGGCACGGGAAGCCTTTCGCGATGATTTAGACTGGCAACACAGCTCTCTGGTCGCTAATGCGATCCATTATCGGGTCAGAGGCAGTAGCAGTGAGCAGGTGGTGGATAAATGGTATGCCGAAAATGAATGGCTGGTAGCGCGGTGGCTGAAAATTCTGGCGGAATTAAAAAATGCAGATCAGCAGGATTACGCTATGTACAGCGTTGCTTTGCGAGAGCTGTTTGAACTTGCGAAAACCAGCCAGAGCAGCTGATAATGGTGAGCTTCACGGAGCTCACCATGCCTCAGATAGACGTTGAACTGCATATTAGTGCCGAGAGTTACCTGCAACTGTATCAGGGAGTAGCTGATCAGGTGCTGGCGTATGCTGCTGACGGTCGCAAGGTCCGGTTCCCTGCAGGGATTTTGCGACCGTTTCTATTGCACGATGGCATACATGGTCACTTCCGTATCTACTTTAACGGCGAAGGGCGTTATCAGCGCATTGAAAAACGCTGAAGTATCATCTGCGGCCTTGTTTGTTCACCCTATGATTCTATAGGGGTGTCGCCTATAATCGCAGGCAAATTTGTTGATTGGATGGCCTGAATGCTTTATTCCCTTGCCCGCTCACTGATGTTCCGGATGGACCCTGAACTTTCCCACGATATGGCACTTAGCTCGATGAATGTGGCTGCCATGATGGGGGTTAATCGTCTGTTGGGCGCGCAACAACTGACGGATTCGGTTGAAGTGATGGGTTTGGCATTTCCTAATCGGGTAGGTCTGGCTGCTGGACTGGATAAAAACGGTATTGCTGTAGACGGCATGGCGGCAATGGGTTTTGGTTTTATTGAGGTCGGTACCGTGACACCGCGTCCCCAGGCGGGTAATCCGAAACCACGTATCTTCCGGTTGCCAGAACAACAGGCCATCATCAACCGAATGGGGTTTAATAATCAGGGTGTCGATACCTTGCTGCGTAACCTGGATAAACAGCAATATAGGGGCATTCTGGGTATTAATATTGGCAAGAACAAAGATACCCCGAACGATAAAGCTAATGATGATTACCTTTATTGCCTGCGCAAAGTCTATCCGCGTGCTTCCTATATAACGGTGAACATCTCGTCCCCCAATACGCCGGGGTTACGTACCCTGCAGTATGGCGACTCACTGAATAGCCTGTTGGATGCACTGAAAACTGAGCAGGCTAAGCTGTCGATGATTCACGGCCGCTATGTGCCAATTGCGGTCAAAATTGCGCCAGATATGAATGATGAGGAGCTGCTGTTGGTTGCCGCTGCACTGCGTGCGTACGCCATGGATGGCGTTATCGCCACCAACACCACCTTATCTCGCGATGGTGTTGAAGGCGCTGAGTTTGGTAATGAGGACGGTGGGCTGTCCGGCGCTCCGCTGCGCAACCGTTCGACTCGGGTGATTCGTGCCCTGGCGGAAGCTCTGGAGGGAGATCTGCCAATTATTGGTGTGGGCGGTATCACTGAAGGTTTTGATGCGGCAGAAAAAATTGAAGCGGGGGCAAGTCTGGTCCAGATCTATAGCGGCTTTATCTACCGTGGCCCGAAACTTGTCACCGAGTCTGTCCGTGCTATTCAGCAGTTAAGTCAGGCGTGATAAGCAAAAAGAAAAGGCTCCCGGGGGAGCCTTTTCCGTTACATTCTTAAAAGTTAGTGTAAACCGGGGTCAGCCTGTATGGCTGAAACGCCGTCCATACCGCTCCAGTGCGCTTCGCGCCCCTGGCGCCAACCACTCATCCAGTGGCTTCTGAGATCGGCGGTGTTTACGGGACAGAGATCCCGCGATTTTCCGCTCAGGCCGGCCTGGAAGCCACGGTTAAAAAGGGTGGTAGTACGGCTGCGTTTTTGTCTCTTCATAAAGTCGTGCCTCTCTGTTGTGTAGTTTTGGAGAGCAGCAGGTCATTGAGACGGAAGACCCACATATATTCCGCCCAGACCGGTTTAATAGCCGCAGGGCAGATCTCTATTGATACCAAAAAACACCTGCAGAAAGCGATTGAAAATGACTATCTGACATGTGTTTGTAATAAATCGTAACTTGCTTGAAAGTAAAAATGGATTGCTTTCATTGGCTTAGGCCGGTGGAAAAATGACAATTCAATGAGTGAAGATTTTTCATTTGTATTACCAGCCTAGTGGTCTAGCTGAATGCACCCTGAACAGGAAAAAATTATGTCCAGCACTTTGTTTGTCACTTGCCCCAAGGGTCTTGAGCTATTGCTGCAGGAAGAGTTAGCGCAGCTGGGGCTGACGGATCTGCGTCAGACGGTGGCAGGAGTGCAGGGTAGCGGAAGCTTGGAAGAAGCCTATCGCGTATGTCTCTGGTCGCGTTTGGGAAACCGGGTGTTGATGCCACTGCATGAATGCGCTGCGCAGACGGCGGATGAATTATACAGCGGGGTGCAGGATGTCAGCTGGCTGGATCATATTAATAGCAGTGGCAGTTTATTGATCGATTTTAATGGCCGCTCAGAAGGTATTACCAATACCCACTTTGGTGCCTTGAAGGTCAAGGATGCCATTGTTGACCAGATTCGCATGCAAACGGGTTCGCGGCCTGAAATCGCCAAGGTCAATCCGGATCTGCGGATCAATGTCTACCTGCATCGTGGCCGTGCGCGTATCAGTCTGGACCTGTCGGGTGAGAGCCTGCATCGACGAGCCTATCGATTACAGTCTGGTGAAGCGCCGCTGAAAGAAAATCTTGCTGCCGCTGTGCTGATTCGGGCGGGCTGGCCTGAGCTGATGCAAGCGCACAAGCCTTTACTCGACCCAATGTGTGGTTCCGGTACGTTGTTAATTGAAGCCGCCATGATGGCAGCAGATATTGCACCAGGGTTATCCCGCAAGCGTTATGGTTTTCAGGGCTGGAAAGGGCATAAAGCCAGCCTGTGGGCTTCGTTGGTGGCGGCAGCAGAAACGCGTAAAACGGCCGGGCTGGCTGAACTCGAAAACTGTTTCTTTGGCTTTGATCAGGATGGCAAAGTATTACGCGCCGCTCGCCAGAATGCGGCACGGGCAGGCGTAGAATCAGCGATTCAGTTTACGACCAGTCGTATAGAAGATCTGAAACAGGAGCTGTTGCCAGAAACTGCTGGCTTGTTGGTCACTAACCCACCCTACGGTGAGCGTCTGGGTGAAACTCAGCAATTAATGTTTCTCTACCGCTATTTGGGCGACTTCTTAAAGCAGCAGTTGCCAGGTTGGCAGGCGGCAATATTGAGCAGTAACCCTGAACTGTGCAAAGTGACCGGCTTGCGGGCAGATAAAAGCTACAAGTTGTATAACGGGGCATTAGAGAGTCGACTGGTCACCTATACCATCGCAGAGCTTGCAATGGTGCAGGCAGTGGAAACGGATGCTGTTACCCTAAGCCAGGGTGCGCAGATGTTCGCCAACCGGCTGCAGAAAAACCGTAAGCAATTGTCCCGTTGGATAAAGAAAGAAGGTGTTGAGTGCTATCGCGTATATGATGCGGATATTCCCGAATATAACGTGGCGGTAGACCTGTATGGCGATAAGGTGCAGGTGCAGGAGTATGCTCCGCCGAAAAAAATTGATGCAGTGAAGGCGTTTGCCCGTCTGCAGGAAGTGATGCAGGCTGTTCCGGTGACACTGCAAGTCGCACCTGAGCAAGTGATATTGAAGCAGCGTAAGCGCCAGCAGGGTAGCAGTCAGTACGAAAAGCAGGGCGAATCACACCGTTTTTTTGAAGTGATGGAGCATGGTTGTCGTTTATTGGTGAATTTGCATGATTATCTGGATACTGGCTTGTTTCTGGATCATCGGGCTATGCGCCGCCGCTTGCAGGCAGAAGCTGCCGGTAAAGATGTGCTGAATTTGTTCTGTTATACCGCAACAGCAAGTGTACATGCTGCTGTGGGTGGTGCACGTTCGACGACCAGTGTCGATATGTCGGCGACTTACCTGAATTGGGCCAAGCGTAACCTCGAATTAAATGGCTTTACCGGGGAGGCGCATCAACTGGTGCAGTCTGACTGTGTTAAATGGCTGCATCAACAGCGCCAGCCTGCCTATGATTTGATCTTTCTCGATCCGCCAACCTTCTCGAACAGTAAGCGCATGCAGGGTGTATTTGATGTGCAGCGTGACCATGTGGAGTTAGTTGAGCAGTCAATGCGTTTGTTAAAACCGGGTGGTGTGCTGTACTTTTCCAATAATTATCGACAGTTCACGCTTGATGAAGCCGCACTGTCAGCTTATGACATCAGCAATATTACCGGACAGACTTTGGACCCCGACTTCAAGGGACAGCACAAAATACATGTCTGCTTTTGTATAAAACGAAAAAATGACGCGTAGCCTTTAAAAAGGCATGAATTTTGCTTTATTTTGGTGCGAAAATTCTTTCTACCAAAACGGTTTTTTATATTTATAAATACAGATATTTGATAAATATAGAGTTTTTAACAAAACTGTTGCGTAGATAGAGAAATAAAACAATACGCTTAACTCAGTATATGCACTAACTTGGTGCCAATGGCGGTTCCAGGGTGCGTTTTGGGTGCCAATTCAGTCAAAGGAGACGAATGTGGAAGAGGTCAACAGTGCTGTTGAAATATTGATGCAAAGCTCAAGTACGCTGTTCATTCTTATGGGCGCGATCATGGTATTTGCCATGCATGCAGGCTTTGCTTTTCTTGAGGTGGGTACCGTTCGTCAGAAAAACCAAGTAAATGCGCTGGTAAAAATTCTGACCGATTTTGGTTTCTCTGCGATGGCGTATTTCTTTGTCGGCTACTGGGTCGCTTACGGTGTTACCTTCTTCTCTCCGGCGTCAGAGCTCATTGGTGGTAATGGCTATGAGCTGGTTAAATTCTTCTTCCTGATGACCTTTGCAGCAGCCATTCCGGCGATTGTTTCTGGTGGTATTGCTGAGCGTGGTCGTTTTTGGCCATTCCTGCTTGCTTCAACATTGACCGTTGCGCTGGTTTATCCTTTCTTTGAAGGTCTTATCTGGAATGGTAATTTCGGTTTTCAGGGTTGGTTGGAAGCAACTTTTGGTGCAGCATTTCATGACTTCGCGGGTTCTGTTGTGGTGCATGGCATGGGTGGCTGGCTCGCGCTGGTGGCGGTTCTTATGCTGGGTATTCGTAATGGCCGTTACAAAGGGGGTCGTCTGGTTGCGTTTCCTCCCTCCAACATTCCGTTCCTGGCGCTGGGTGCCTGGATTCTCTGTATTGGCTGGTTTGGCTTTAATGTTATGTCTGCCCAGACGCTGGATGGTATCTCTGGTCTGGTCGCGGTGAATACGTTGATGGCGATGGTTGGCGGTATTATTACGGCATTGATCTTCGGTAAGAATGACCCGGGTTTTATTCACAACGGTCCGCTGGCTGGATTGGTAGCGGTGTGTGCTGGTTCCGATGTCATGCACCCGATGGGTTCTCTGGTTGTTGGTGCCATTGCTGGTGCGATTTTCGTGGTGCTGTTCACTTATCAGCAGAATAAGCTGAAAATTGATGATGTGCTGGGTGTTTGGCCGCTGCACGGTGTGTGTGGTGTCTGGGGTGGTATCGCCGCCGGCATTTTTGGCACCGAAGCGTTGGGGGGCCTGGGTGGCGTGAGCTTCCTGTCTCAGTTGGTTGGTTCTCTGGCAGGTGTGGCAGTGGCTCTGATCGGTGGTGTGATCGTCTACGGTATTGTCAAAGCGGCTGTAGGTTTGCGCTTGAGCGATGAAGAGGAGTACGACGGGGCAGACTTGAGTATTCACAAAATTGAATCGGTGAGTGCTGACTAAGCATCGACATATGTATCCAGAAAACCGGGCCTGGCCCGGTTTTTTTATGTCTGCTATTTGCGATTAATAACCAGTGCGGATGGTTTTGGGCTGGATGTGGGCACAAAAAAAGCCGCTCAGTGAGCGGCTTTTCAGGTTTGTCTGCTTGTGGCTTAACCCGGATAATCGCGCTGAGTCGAGCCCAGATACAGCTGGCGTGGCCGGCCGATCTTGTTCGGGCTGCTGTGGAACTCGTTCCAATGAGAGATCCAGCCGATGGTACGGGACAGGGCAAAGATAACGGTAAACATGTTGGTTGGGATACCGATAGCCTTCAGGATAATGCCGGAATAGAAGTCTACGTTCGGGTACAGTTTACGTTCGACGAAATATTCGTCTTCCAGTGCGATCTGTTCCAGACGTTTGGCGATCTTCAGTAGCGGATCATCATCGATACCCAGTTCATGCAGCACTTCGTCGCAGGTCTGTTTCATGACCTTGGCACGTGGGTCAAAGTTGCGGTATACGCGGTGACCGAAGCCCATCAGACGGAACGAGTCGTTAGGGTCTTTTGCCTTAGCAACATACTCTTCGATGTTGGACTCGTCGCCGATCTCGTTCAGCATGGTCAGTACAGCTTCGTTGGCGCCGCCGTGAGCAGGTCCCCACAGTGCGGCAATGCCGGAAGCGATACAGGCGAATGGGTTGGCACCAGAGGAGCCAGCCAGGCGTACGGTCGAAGTCGAAGCGTTTTGCTCGTGATCCGCATGCAGTACGAAGATGCGGTCCATGGCCCGTTCCAGAATTGGATTCACGTGGTACTCTTCGCAAGGCGTGCCGAACATCATGTACAGGAAGTTGCCGGCGTAGCTCAGATCGTTACGCGGGTACATGAACGGCTGGCCGCTGGAGTACTTGAAACACATCGCTGCCAGGGTTGGCATTTTGGCTACCAGGCGGTAAGCGCAAACATTACGGTGGTGTTCGTTATCAATATCCAGAGAGTCATGGTAGAAGGCGGACAGCGCACCGACAACGCCGCACAGGATTGCCATTGGGTGAGCATCACGACGGAA
This sequence comes from Pontibacter sp. JAM-7, assembly GCF_048548695.2. Classification (NCBI taxonomy): domain Bacteria; kingdom Pseudomonadati; phylum Bacteroidota; class Cytophagia; order Cytophagales; family Hymenobacteraceae; genus Pontibacter; species Pontibacter sp. JAM-7. The sequence continues at coordinate 405,083 of NZ_JBLYIF020000002.1, read as the reverse complement.
GCCATTAAAGAAGTGGCTCAACTGTTCATGCACCATGGTGTGGTTGCTGATGGTGTTAACGAACGTCTTCTTCTGCTCTGCTGATGGCAGTTCGCCATTCAATAGCAGGTAGCACACTTCCATGTAGTCAGACTTTTCCGCCAGCTGGTCAATCGGGTAACCACGGTGTAGCAGAATACCTTGTGCGCCATCAATATAGGTGATGCTGGAGTCACAAGCTGCAGTGGAAACGAAACCCGGATCGTAAGTAAAAAGGCCTTTTCCGGTAAGCGGACGCACATCGATCACATCGGGTCCGGCTGTGCCGGAGTAAACCGGCAGTTCGATTACCCCTTCGAGGCCGTCGACCGTCAATCGTGCTTTCTTCTCAGCCATTAATAGGCTCCTATCATTTGTTTTATGCTTTTATGACTGTTGTTGAGTCATATCTAAGAGTCTTGGCCCGGTAATTGGACCCACCCAATATAGGGTTTGAAAATTGTTTGTCAATCAGACCTATGCCAGTTCAATATACTGCATTGCAACAATATGTAACAAGTTATAGATTGGGTTGTATAGTCATTTAGTCCTAATTCATAGGATCGGATGATTTTAGCACCGAGGTTCCGCATCTAACGCACTAGACGATAGACGTAGGTGTCCGGTGATCGCGTTGTATTGTGTAAGCTAAATGCTTATACTCTCACGCCGAAGTTCAATCCCTTCATGGATTTATCTGAATTCATGCCGGGTTCCGGGCTTTGAGAGCGAGGTACTTATCGTCTCAAACACTTCCGAGCAACCGAGCCCTGCAAAGGGGCCGCAAAGTGTGAACAAGAGCCGTGACTAAAAAAAGACCTGTAAATTTAGATCTTCGAACTATCAAGCAGCCGTTACCGGCAATCACTTCCATTCTGCACCGCGCAACCGGCGTTGCCCTGTTTTTTGGAGCTGTTTTTGCCTTGTATGCGCTGGGTCTGTCGCTGGAATCCGAAGCGGGTTTCAGTGCTGCCATTGATATGTTTGAAAATGGCTTCTTCGCGAAGCTGATTGCGTGGGGAATGGTATCGGCACTGCTGTATCACTTCTTCGCGGGTATCAAACATCTGGTGATGGACTTCGGCCACTGTGAGGAGCTGGAAAGCGGCCTCTTAGCAGCCAAAGTAACCTTGGGACTGGCTGCAGTAGCAGTCGTGATTTCGGGAGTATGGATATGGTAACCAGCATTACAAGCTTTGGCCGTAGCGGTCTGTATGACTGGATGATCCAGCGCGTAACTGCGGTTGTCCTGGCTGCATACACCGTTTTCATGATCGGTTATCTGGGTTTTGGCGCTGAGCTGACCTACGATGCGTGGACTGGCCTGTTTGAAGGCACAGCTATGCGTATCTTTACCCTGCTGGCAATTCTGTCGTTTGCTGCGCATGTTTGGATTGGTATGTGGTCAGTATCGACTGATTACATTAAAGCAACCGGTCCCCGGTTAATTTTCCAGTCTGCCTGTGGCCTGCTGACGTTTATCTACGTCATCTGGGGCATTTTGATTCTGTGGGGTGTATAAGAGATGTCTAAACTGCGTACGCTTTCTTTCGACGCGATTGTTGTCGGCGGTGGCGGTGCTGGCATGCGCGCCGCGCTGCAACTGGCGCAGAGCGGTCTCAACACTGCTTGTGTCACCAAAGTATTCCCAACTCGATCGCACACTGTATCCGCTCAGGGCGGTATTACCTGTGCGATCGCGAGTGATGACCCGAATGATGATTGGCGCTGGCACATGTACGATACCGTCAAGGGATCCGATTATATCGGTGACCAGGATGCTATCGAATACATGTGTTCCGTAGGTCCGCAGGCGGTATTTGAGCTGGACCACATGGGTCTGCCATTTTCCCGTACTGAACAGGGCCGTATTTATCAGCGTCCATTCGGTGGTCAGTCCAAAAATTTCGGTGAGGGTGGTCAGGCTGCCCGTACCTGTGCTGCTGCAGACCGTACTGGTCATGCGCTGCTACATACTTTGTACCAGGCGAACATTAAAGCTGGTACTACATTCTTGAATGAATGGTATGCCGTTGATCTGGTGAAGAACGATGATGGTGACATCGTCGGCTCTATCGCAATCTGTATCGAAACTGGCGAAACCGTTTATATCAAAGCTAAGGCTACTGTACTGGCAACCGGTGGTGCAGGTCGTATTTACGCCTCTACCACGAATGCGTTGATCAATACCGGTGACGGTATGGGTATGGCGATGCGTGCTGGTGTGCCTGCGCAGGACATGGAAATGTGGCAGTTCCACCCAACCGGTATTGCTGGTGCGGGTGTGCTGGTTACAGAAGGTTGTCGTGGTGAAGGTGGTTACCTGGTCAACAAAGATGGCGAGCGTTTCATGGAGCGTTATGCTCCGAACGCGAAAGATCTGGCTGGTCGTGACGTCGTTGCCCGTTCCATGATTCTGGAGATTCTGGAAGGTCGTGGTTGTGGTGAGGAAGGGGATCACGTATTCCTGAAACTGGATCACCTGGGTGAAGAAGTGCTGCACTCCCGTCTGCCGGGTATCTGTGAACTGTCTAAAACCTTCGCTGCTACGGATCCGGTTGAAGCGCCAATACCTGTGGTACCAACTTGTCACTACCAGATGGGTGGTGTTGCGACCAATATCGGTGGTCAGGCGATTGACCAGGATGCCGATGGCAACGATAAGATTATCAACGGTTTGTTTGCCTGTGGTGAAGTTGCCTGTGTATCCGTACACGGTGCTAACCGCCTGGGTGGTAACTCACTGCTTGACCTGGTGGTATTTGGTCGTGCAGCGGGTATGCAGATCGAACAGCAGATGCGTGAAGGCTATGCTGTGAAAGATGCAACTGAAGCTAACATTGATGCTGCAATGGCGCGTCTGAATCGCTTGAATAACTCTGCCGGTGGTGAAAGTGTGGCTGAAGTTCGTAAAGAACTGCAGAACACCATGCAGCTGTACTTCGGTGTATTCCGTGACGGCGAGAGCATGCAGAAAGGTCTGGAGCTGCTCAAAGAGCTGCGTGCTAAAGTTGAAAACTTGCATCTGGAAGACAAGAGCCAGGCATTCAATACCGCGCGTATTGAGGCTCTGGAGCTGGAAAACCTGATGGAAGTGGCTGAAGCGACTGCAATTGCTGCAGAAGTACGTAAAGAGTCCCGTGGTGCCCATGCCCGTAACGACTTCACCGAGCGTGATGACGAAAACTGGTTGTGCCACTCGATCTACTTCCCGACCGAGAAACGTATCGGTAAACGTGCTGTGAACTTTGCTCCTAAAACTATGGAGCCGTTCCCACCGAAAGTACGTACCTACTAAGGAGATCTAATCATGTTAGTAAGTGTATACCGCTACAATCCTGAGACAGACGATGCTCCTTACATGCAGGATATCCATATTGATATTCCTGGTGGCAAGGACATCATGGTGCTGGATCTGCTCCAGCTGCTGAAGGACAAAGACCCTTCACTGGGTTACCGTCGCTCCTGCCGTGAAGGTGTGTGTGGTTCTGACGGCATGAACATGAACGGTACCAATGGTCTGGCGTGCATCACTCCACTGTCTGCAGTGGTTGATAACGACAAGCTGGTACTGCGTCCATTGCCAGGTCTACCGGTTGTCCGCGACCTGGTTGTAGACATGACTCAGTTCTACAAGCAGTACGAGAAGATTAAACCGTTCCTGATTAACGATACACCGGCACCAGCAATCGAGCGCCTGCAGACGCCAGAAGATCGTGCTGAGCTGGATGGCTTGTACGAGTGTATTCTGTGTGCCTGCTGTTCGACGGCTTGTCCATCGTTCTGGTGGAATCCAGACAAGTTTATTGGCCCGTCCGGTTTGCTTCAGGCATACCGTTTTCTGGCCGACAGCCGAGACACCGCTACTCGCGAACGTTTGGCTGACCTTGATGACCCATTCAGCGTATTCCGTTGCCATGGCATCATGAACTGTGTCAACGTTTGCCCGAAAGGTCTTAATCCGACCAAGGCAATCGGTAAAATCCGTAATATGCTTCTGTCCCAGGCCACCTGATGACAGATGAAGCGGTGCCCTCGGGCACCGCTTTTTTTTGCCTGAAAAGAGCGGGAAAAGACAAAATCTACAACGACGTGGATTTTTTTGTCCATATTCACACAAAGAATGATTAACCCGCCGATCTAAACGTTTTAAGATAGCAGCCCCAAACTGTACTTAATGTCAGTTTGGCCAATACCAAAGGTTAACTCCAAGAGGGGGGCGGCAGGGAGAACCCCGCAGTCGCCATAAACTCCCAGAGCCAGGGTGATCAAAGCATGCAAGAAGGCATCATGGATCTTATGTGGAAGAACGCACATCTTTACGGTGGCAACCTTTCATATATAGAAGCACTGTACGAAACCTACCTGATGGACCCGAATGCCGTTCCACAAGAATGGCGTGAAGAGTTCGATAAACTCCCTAAAGTGGGTGACAACCTGACACAGGATGTTCCGCACTCCACTATCCGGGATCATTTCCTCTACCTTTCTAAAAACCAGAAACGCGCACTTCCTGTTGCTGTGGGCTCTGTAAGCTCCGAGCATGAGAAAAAGCAGGTTCGTGTATTGCGTATGATTAACGCATTCCGTGTTCGTGGCCATCAGATGGCTGATATCGACCCATTGGGTTTGATGCAACGTGAGCATGTGCAGGATCTGGACCTGCGCTTTCACGAGCTGTCAGAAGCAGACCACGACACTGTATTTCAGCTAGGTTCTCTGTTCTTCGGACCAGAAGAAGCACCGCTGAAGCAGATCATTGATGATCTGAAGAAAACTTACTGCACCACCGTTGGTGCAGAATACATGCATATTGTCGATACCCAAGAGAAGCGCTGGATTCAGTCTCGTTTAGAGCCGGTTCGTGCGCATCCAGATACTCCGGTTGAGAAAAAACTCAACATTCTGGAGCGGTTGACCGCGGCAGAAGGTCTGGAAAAATATCTGGGTTCCCGCTACGCCGGTGCCAAGCGTTTTGGCCTGGAAGGCGCAGAATCGCTGATTATTTCCTTGCACACACTGGTACAGCGTGCCGGACGTCATGGTGCTAAGGAACTGGTTATCGGCATGGCCCACCGTGGTCGTTTGAATACCCTAGTGAATATCTTCGGTAAAAACCCGGCGGACCTGTTCAGCGAGTTTGAAGGTAAAAAGCTGGTAGAAAGCTCCGGGGATGTGAAATACCACCAGGGTTTCTCCTCCAACGTGGAAACGCCTGGCGGCGAAGTGCATATCGCCATGGCGTTCAACCCGTCTCACCTTGAGATCGTGGCGCCGGTGGTAGAGGGGTCTGTACGTGCCCGCCAGGATCGTCGTGGCGATGAGGTTGGTGACACCGTTGTACCCATCAATATTCACGGTGATGCAGCTTTTGCTGGTCAGGGTGTGGTTATGGAAACTTTCCAGATGTCACAGACCCGTGCCTACAAAACCGGCGGCACCATCCATCTTGTGATCAATAACCAGGTGGGCTTTACCACCTCCAAGCAGGAAGATGCCCGCTCGACAGAGTACGCAACCGATGTTGCGAAAATGATCCAGGCGCCAATCTTTCATGTTAATGGCGATGATCCGGAAGCGGTACGTTTTGTTAGCCAGGTTGCGCTGGACTACCGTAATGAATTTAAGAAAGACGTAGTGATCGACTTGGTTTGCTACCGTCGTCGCGGCCATAACGAAGCGGACGAGCCGTCCGGTACTCAACCGCTGATGTACGCGCAGATCAAAAAACAAAAATCTACCCGTGAGCTGTACGCTGCTGCGTTGGTAGCTGAAGGTGTGATCACCGCAGAACAGAGCAAGACGATAGAAAAAGATTATCGTCAGGCGCTGGAAAATGGTCAGCACGTTGCCAAATCACTGGTGCATGAGCCTAACTCTGAACTGTTTGTTGACTGGAAGCCCTATCTTGGCCACGAGTGGTCATTTGATTGTGATTCCAGTGTTGATATCAAACTGCTGCAGGAACTGGGTGCCAAGCTGGCTGATGTGCCTGAAGGGTTCCTGGTTCAACGTCAGGTGCAGAAAATTCTCGATGACCGCAAGCGCATGGCCGCTGGCGCCATGGAGCTGAACTGGGGGATGGCAGAATCTCTGGCATATGCCTCTATTCTGGCGCAGGGGCATCCAATTCGCCTGACGGGTCAGGACGTGGGTCGTGGTACCTTCTCGCACCGTCATTCGGTACTGCATAACCAGAAAGATTCGTCGACCTATGTCGCACTGCAGGACTTGTCTGCTGATCAGCCGTCAATGACCATCCGTGACTCTTACCTGTCGGAAGAGGCGGTGTTGGCATTTGAATACGGTTATTCCACAACCATGCCGAATGCACTGGTTATCTGGGAAGCCCAGTTTGGTGATTTTGCCAATGGTGCTCAGGTGGTTATCGACCAGTTTATTACCAGTGGTGAGCATAAATGGCAGCGTCTGTGTGGTCTGACTATGCTGTTGCCACATGGCTTTGAAGGCCAGGGGCCGGAACACTCTTCCGCACGTCTGGAACGCTTCCTGCAATTGTGTGCAGAACACAATATTCAGGTATGTACACCAACCACCCCGGCACAGATTTTCCATTTGCTGCGTCGTCAGGTGATCCGTCCGCTGCGCAAGCCGCTGATCGTGATGTCACCGAAAAGTTTGCTGCGTCACAAACAGGCAACCTCGACGCTGGATGAGCTGGCTGAAGGCAGCTTTCAGCCGGTTATCGGTGAAGTGGATCAACTGGATCCGAAGAAAGTTAAGCGTCTGGTTCTTTGTGGCGGCAAGGTGTACTACGACCTGTATAACCGCCGTGCAGAACTGAAAAAAGACGATGTTGCTATCGTACGCATCGAGCAGCTGTACCCATTCCCAGAAGCTATTCTGGTGGAAAAAATCGCTCAGTACACCAATCTGGAATCTGTGGTGTGGTGTCAGGAAGAGCCGATGAACCAGGGCGCCTGGTACTGTTCTCAGCATCACATGCGCAATTCATTGCGTGAGCACGATAGCAAACTGCATCTGGAAGGCGTAGGCCGTCCAGCTTCTGCCGCTCCTGCGGTCGGGTATATCTCGGTCCACGTCGAGCAGCAAGAAGCACTTGTAAATGAAGCAATCAACGGTTGATCAGGCGATTAACCGCACATATTTAAATCGCCTGACGGTGAAAAACGATAAGGAAAAAAAATGTCCATCGAAATCAAAGCGCCGACTTTTCCCGAATCCGTAGCAGACGGAACGATCGCAACATGGCATAAACAGCCGGGTGAAGCTTGTTCAGCGGATGAACTGATTGTTGATATCGAAACCGATAAAGTCGTTTTGGAAGTTGTTGCACCAGAAGATGGTGTAATTGCTGAAGTTAAGAAGGGTGAAGGCGAGACTGTCCTCAGTGATGAAGTTATTGCCGTGTTCACTGCGGGTGCTGCCGGTTCGACTGCTGCACCTGCCGCTGAAGCACCTGCTGCCGCTGAAGCGGGTGATGCCGACAAGATTGGCCCTGCTGCACGTAAACTGATTGAAGAGAACAGCCTGGATGCTTCCCAGATTCCGGGCAGTGGTAAAAATGGCGGCATCACAAAAGAAGATGTTGTTAACTTCCTGAAGAACGGTGCTTCGGCACCAGCAGCGGCACCAGCAGCAGCGGCAACTGCTCCAGCCCCTGCAGCAGCGGCACCAGCCCCTGCGGCGGCACTGAATGTACCTGTGGGTGAGCGTGTTGAAAAACGCGTACCGATGACCCGTCTGCGTGCCACCATCGCCCGTCGTCTGGTAGAAGCCCAGCAGAGCGCAGCGATGCTGACCACCTACAACGAAGTCAACATGAAGCCGATCATGGAACTGCGCAAGCAGTATAAAGACTTGTTCGAGAAAACCCATAACGGTACTCGTCTGGGCTTTATGTCTTTCTTCGTTAAAGCGGCTACCGAAGCACTGAAGCGCTTCCCGGCAGTCAATGCCTCTATCGACGGTAACGACATGGTGTATCACGGTTATCAGGATATCGGTGTCGCTGTATCCACCAACCGTGGTCTGATGGTACCGGTTTTGCGTGATACCGACAGCATGAGCCTGGCCGATGTAGAATCCACCATCGCTGACTTTGGTATGCGTGGCCGTGAGGGCAAATTGGGCCTGGACGATATGCAGGGCGGTACCTTTACTATCACCAACGGCGGTATTTTCGGTTCCCTGATGTCTACACCAATTCTGAACCCACCACAGACAGCTATCCTGGGTATGCACAAAATCCAGGAGCGCCCAATGGCGGTGAACGGTCAGGTAGAAATTTTGCCAATGATGTATCTGGCGCTGTCTTACGATCACCGCATGATCGATGGTAAGGATGCTGTACAGTTCCTGGTGGCGATTAAGGATCTCTTGGAAGATCCGGCACGGATGTTGCTGGAAGTTTAATTCCAGTTAACAACAAGTACAGAGTGAAGATAGGATAAAACATGTCTGATAAATTCGACTTAATTGTAATCGGTGCCGGACCTGGCGGATATGTAGCTGCAATTCGTGCAGCTCAGCTGGGCCTGAAAACTGCCTGTGTAGAAAAATGGATTGATGGCAAAGGTGCCCCTGTACTGGGTGGTACCTGCCTGAACGTGGGCTGTATCCCATCTAAAGCGCTGTTGGAATCCACTCACCAATTCGAGAAAACTCAGCACGCGAATGCCCACGGTATCCAGACTTCTGACGTCACCATGGATGTGAAGCAGATGGTGGCGCGCAAGGATAAAATCGTGAAGAACCTGACCGGTGGTATCGCCGGTCTGTTCAAAGCCAATGGCGTCACTCTGTTGCAAGGGGCGGGCAAACTGCACGCCGGCAAGAAAGTGGAAGTGATTGCTGCTGACGGCTCTTCTTCTAATTATGAAGCGGATAACGTGATTCTGGCATCGGGTTCAGTGCCGGTGGAAATTCCACCTGCCCCGCTGACTGATGGCCTGATTCTTGATAATGCTGGTGCGTTGGATATCGACGAAACCCCGCAACGTCTGGGTGTTATCGGTGCTGGTGTTATCGGTTTGGAAATGGGTTCTGTTTGGGCGCGTCTGGGTTCAGAAGTGACGATTCTGGAAGCGATGGACACCTTCCTGGCCGGTGCTGATGCCGAAGTGGCCAAAGAAGCTGCCAAGCTGTTCAAAAAACAGAAGCTGGATATTCGCCTGAACGCACGTTGCACTGGTACTGAAGTGATCGACGGCAAAGAAGTGAAGGTGAAATTCACCGACGCTGAAGGCGACAAAGAGATTGTTGTCGACAAGCTGATCGTTGCGGTTGGCCGTAAGCCACAGACACAGGGCCTGTTGTCCGACGATTCGGGTGTAACCATGGACGAGCGTGGCTTCATCTTTGTTGATGAACAGTGCCGTACCGGTGTCCCTGGCGTATTTGCCATTGGTGACTCCGTACGTGGTCCAATGCTGGCACACAAAGCCTCTGAAGAGGGCATCATGGTGGCCGACCTGATCGCCGGCCACAATGTTCAGGTGAACTACGATGCTGTGCCTAACATCATCTATACCCATCCTGAACTGGCATGGGTTGGTAAAACCGAGGAGCAGCTGAAAACGGAAGGGGCCAAGATCAAAACTGGTAAGTTCCCGTTTGCCGCCTCTGGCCGTGCCATGGCAGCTAACGATACTGACGGCTTTGTGAAAGTCATCTCTTGCGAAGAAACTGATCGCATTCTCGGTATTCATATGGTCGGTGGTATCGCGTCCGAGCTGATCGCTCAGGCCGTTATTGCCATGGAATTCTGTTCCAGTACAGAAGACCTGCAGCTGACAATGTTCGCTCACCCAACCGTAAGTGAAGCGGTACACGAAGCTGCCTTGGCCGTAGATGGCCACGCCATCCATATGGCTAACCGCAAGAAACGCTGAGCCTCGCGGTATAATAATAAATCAGTCGATACCAACGGCGGTATCGGCTGCTCAGCAAACGTTGTTGCAACCCAACAGGGTGTCGGGGCTGATCGTTCCGACGCTGAATTTCATTAAAGACAACACAACGGATTAGAGCATGAACCTTCACGAGTACCAGGGTAAACAACTGTTTGCCGAATATGGTCTGCCGGTATCCAAAGGATACGCAGTAGATACTCCGGAAGCAGCTGCAGAAGCTGCTACAAAAATTGGTGGTGACAAGTGGGTTGTTAAGACTCAGGTACACGCCGGTGGCCGTGGTAAAGCGGGCGGTGTAAAACTGGTTGATTCTCCTGCCGAAGCGCAGGAATTTGCTGCCAAGTGGCTGGGTAAAAACCTAGTAACCTATCAGACTGACGCTAATGGTCAGCCTGTATCCAAAATTCTGGTTGAAGATTGCACTGATATTGCCAATGAGCTGTATCTGGGTGCGGTAGTAGACCGTTCTTCTCGCCGTATCGTTTTCATGGCCTCGACTGAAGGTGGTGTTGAAATCGAGAAAGTTGCAGAAGAAACGCCGGAAAAAATTCTGAAAGCGACGGTTGATCCTTTGACCGGTGCACAGCCTTACCAGGGCCGCGAACTGGCGTTCAAACTGGGTCTGCAGGGCGATCAGATCAAACAGTTTGTTAAGATCTTCCTGGGCCTGGCTCAGATGTTTAAAGAGAAAGATCTGGCACTGCTGGAAATTAACCCGCTGGTTATTACCACTGAAGGTAACCTGCACTGCCTGGACGCTAAAGTAGCGATCGACGGCAACGCGGTCTACCGTCACAAAGACCTGCAGGCGATGGAAGACCCATCTCAGGAAGACGAGCGTGAAGCGCGCGCAGCTGAGTGGGATCTGAACTACGTTGCACTGGACGGCAGCATTGGCTGCATGGTTAACGGTGCGGGTCTGGCCATGGGCACCATGGACATCGTATCCCTGCACGGCGGTTTCCCGGCAAACTTCCTGGATGTAGGCGGCGGCGCGACTAAAGAGCGTGTAACCGAAGCGTTCAAAATCATCCTGGAAGACGACAAAGTGAAAGCCGTACTGGTGAATATCTTTGGTGGTATCGTTCGTTGCGACCTGATTGCTGAAGGCATCATCGGTGCAGTGAAAGAAGTGGGTGTAAGCGTACCTGTAGTTGTACGTCTGGAAGGTAACAATGCTGAGCTGGGTTCTCAGCTGCTGTCTGAGTCCGGCCTGGATATCATTGCAGCAACGAGTTTGACTGACGCTGCAGTACAGGCAGTCAAAGCAGCGGAGGGTAAATAATCATGTCCGTATTGATTAATAAAGACACCAAAGTCATCTGTCAGGGTTTCACTGGTGGTCAGGGTACCTTCCACTCAGAACAAGCAATTGCTTACGGCACCAAAATGGTCGGTGGTGTAACACCAGGCAAAGGTGGCACTGAACACCTGGGTCTGCCGGTATTCAACACCGTTGCTGAAGCGGTTGACGCAACCGGCGCTGAAGCCTCTGTTATTTACGTTCCGGCGCCATTCTGTAAAGATTCCATCCTGGAAGCGGCGAACAGTGGCATCAAACTGATCGTTTGTATCACTGAGCACATTCCGGTTATGGACATGCTGGAATGTAAAGTGAAGTGTGACGAGCTGGGCGTTCGCCTGATCGGTCCTAACTGCCCAGGTGTTATCACCCCGGGCGAGTGCAAGATCGGCATCATGCCAGGTCATATCCATCTGCCAGGTAAAGTCGGCATCGTTTCCCGTTCCGGTACGCTGACCTATGAAGCGGTTAAGCAGACGACTGATGCTGGTTTCGGTCAGTCTACCTGTGTTGGTATCGGTGGTGACCCGATTCCAGGTTCTAACTTTATCGACATTCTGGAAATGTTCCAGAACGACCCACAGACCGAAGCGATTGTAATGATCGGTGAGATCGGTGGTTCTGCAGAAGAAGAAGCGGCGGCTTATATCAAAGCCAACGTAACCAAGCCTGTTGTGTCTTACATCGCTGGTGTTACCGCACCTGCTGGTAAGCGCATGGGTCATGCCGGTGCGATCATCTCCGGTGGTAAAGGTACTGCAGACGAGAAATTTGCGGCTCTGGAAGACGCCGGTGTTAAAACCGTACGTTCCCTGGCGCAGATTGGCGATGCGCTGAAAGAACTGACTGGCTGGTAAGCTAGCACCTGTTATCTTTCTGAATAAATAGCCTCGGGTGGCAACATCCGGGGCTATTTTTTTGTCTGTTGTTTGGTGTTTTTTAACTCCGCTTGCACGGAGTTAAAACAGAGCGGCTGCGCCTTCTCTTAACAATTTCTCCTCAGCCGCACCATGCCAGCTGCGCTGGTAACCTGTGATACGAAGCTGTATGAGTATCCTGAGCCTCCAAGGCAAGAACAGCTCGCATTGCTTGAGCCTAAGCTTCATTATAAAAGCGTATAATAAAGCGCTACACTAGGATGAATTTTCCGCTGCACTCTGCGTTAACCCCTTGCGTTACCCCGCAATAATTCGGGAAGAAAATTACAGTGGTTATCCAGCACTGATGAACGATAACAAGCAACAATACCTGTCTAAACGGTATTTATTGATTCCAGTACTCTGTACCTTGTTGTACTGGTTTTGGGAGAGTAGGGCAGAAGGCAACATTAGGATAGACCTGCTGCTCATCTATCCCGTACTTTTTGTTGTTTATGTTGTCTCTCTGTGGAAGAAATTCAGAATTTATGCAATTTTCCTGTCTATGCTGATGATGTTATTGAATATTGGGTTCTTGTTCATTTCATATGAGGTGTTTGACAAGTATCCGGGTTAAAGGGCTTAACAGATATTTTACGGCCGAAGAAAACTATGCCTGCATTGATTCTGCAAAGTACGATCACCTGCCCAGACTGTGGTCATCAGCAAACAGAGCAGATGCCTACGGACTCTTGTCAGTTCTTTTATGAGTGCAAGTCATGCCATCAAGTTATTCGCCCTCTGCCCGGTGACTGCTGTGTGTTTTGTTCCTACGGTGATGTTAAATGCCCACCAGTGCAGCAAGGGGAGGGTTGTTGTGGGTAATGAATTTCACGCGGGCTTGGGTATCCCTGCAGCGCCGAGCAGCCGTAACCGACAGGCTTATCTGGATAGCCTGCAACGCTGTCTGTTTGACAACAAAAACCGGAAGCATCTATGAAAAAAGTAACCATCGTCTTGTTAGGCTGTTCCCATCTGGTGGTGGGGTTGATCGGGTTTGTGGCAGGACTGTATCTGTTGCCGATTCTGATTGCGCCACCCGGACCGAGTGCGGCTGAACTTGCACAGCTTGCCTCAGTGGCACGGTATTCGACTGAGTTTTCCAGGGATCGTAAAGACAGTGATACGCTGCATTGGGGAGAAGGTAAGGTTGCCATTACGGATGTATCTGTAGTGTTCAGTGGCAAGCTGGCACCAGGGCCGGACTACCGCTTGTATCTGTCCCCCGTTTTTGTTGAAACCGAAGCAGAATTTGAACGCCTGAAACTTTCCATGGTGCAGGTGGGGCCTGTACGCACCTTTGAAAATTTCGTGGTTGATGTCTCGGCGGAGGTCAATGTTGCTGAGTTTACGACGGTCATTGTGTGGTGTGAGAGTTTTGGCGAGTTTATTACCTCGGCACAATATCGCTGATGCATTGGTTGGCCAGGTTCTGCCAAGCTAGCCTGGCGACGGATAAACCACCATGTGATATCCGGCTTCACCCTGTCTCAGGCCTTCACTAAGCGCAGCGGAGAGTCTTGTTTACTCGGCGTTAAAACTTTAAACCCCAGCGTATAAATATCTGCAGGTTTTATTAGGCTGTTGTAAGCTGTTGGCATGTCACATCATCGGACGAATCAGATATGAAAAAATTAAAAAATGAAAAAGAGCTGGTGAAAAAGGCAATTGCTGAAGGGGTGAAATATGGTGAGGCAAGGGGTGTGGTTGAGTTCGAACCAACCGACTCAGCCACCGATAAGATCGAGTACATATACCGGTTACTGGTGCATGATAAGGTGATTCAGCCTATACCGAATGATCAGATTTCACAGGGCTCCATGCGGCATAAGCTGGCCATCTGGGCATCTAAATTGAAATAAACCTCTGGCCAGGCGGGTGGGGTTGTCGTCCATCCGGCACACGCCATAAACTTCGCTTTATCCTCTGACAACGGTGTTAACTAATACGCTAATCTATGCTGACAATTTCTAACGCTGTCTCCATCCCCGATGATGAGATCGAAATCACCGCCATTCGTGCTCAGGGAGCTGGCGGGCAAAATGTGAATAAGGTCGCTTCGGCTATCCATTTACGATTTGATATTCCAGCGTCATCCCTGCCCGATTTTTATAAGGAACGCTTGCTGGCGCTGTCAGATAATCGCCTCAGTAAAGAGGGCGTAATTATCATCAAAGCGCAGAGCTTTCGTACCCAAGAGAAAAACCGGGAAGATGCACTGGCGCGTCTGGTTGAGTTGATTAAGCAAGCAACAAAAACGCAGAAAGCCCGGCGCCCAACCAAGGCAACAAGAGCGTCCCAAAAACGGCGGATGGATAAAAAGACCCATCGCGGCAAAATTAAGTCGCTACGCGGTAAGCCGGTTGATTAGCCTTAGGTGCTAGTGGCCGGGGAGGCGCTACACTGATGTTATCTTCAGTAGATGTGAACAAGGTAGACCATGCTTAGCTGTCCCCACTGTCATTGCCACATTATCCTACGTGACTTGCCTCATCAGGGCTTTTGGCGCAGTGACCGGCGTTGCCCCAACTGTGGTGAACACTTCAGGGTGGATGCGAAAACTCGGCACCTACAGGCATGGTTTATCGGGGTGGCACTGGTGTCGTTGCTGCTTACGGTGCTGCTGTATTTCAGAGGCGGCACCGATTGTCTGCTGGTGACCTTGATCAGTTACCTGCTGCTGGCGGGGCTGATTGGCTGGGGCAATCGTAAGGTGTATTTAGTACCATTAAAAAAGGAATAGCAGCGAGGTTACATGTCAATTGCAGGCGTGACTTTTCTGGTTCCGATGGTTGCGATTATCCGGGGGTGTATCTGGTTGGATGAATGGGTAACTAGCTGACTAAGCTGGAGTGAATGGCTGGCGGCTTTGGTGCCATCTAAATGAGGTGTTCACAGATGGAAAGCAGTATCTTTTTGCCCATCATGACGTTGGCAGGCTGGACCTTGTTGGTGTTAATGGTGATTCCGTTTCGGCGTTTTAAAGCCGGTTTTGCCGGAGAGGTCAGAACCGGGGACTTCATACTTGGCGAGTCACCCCATGTCCCTGGTTGGGTGCAATTGGCCAATCGCAATTTTATGAACTTGCTTGAGGTTCCGGTACTGTTTTATCTGGTGGGGTTGATCGCCTATCTGACGGAGCAGGTGACCTTGCTGACACTCTGGCTTGCTTGGCTGTTTGTTGCCGCGCGGGTGCTGCATAGTGTGGTGCATCTGACCTACAACCGGGTGGCTCACCGGCTGATTTTTTTCACCGTGGCCAATCTGCTGTTGATCGCGTTTTGGTTACAGGTTTTCTGGGGCTTGATATAAGCGATGAAAGCGGATCAGCAATGCGGGCGTTATCCCACCCCGCAAGCCTTAGCTGAAGCAGAGCGTGTGCTGCGACTTTCAACCGAGCAGCAGCGCTACCACCCTGCAGCAGTTGCTGCCGATACTGCTGAATTGCAGCATATCAACACCTATGGGCCACTGCCGGAATTTTATCTTGATCAGCCGTTTAGTTGCCGCCAGTGCGGCCGCTGGGAGATCTGGCTGGCAACCGCGCAAAAATGGTATTACGAGACAGCCAAAGGCCATATTCAGGCTCAGGCAGTGCTATGCCATGGTTGCCGCAAAGCGGCCGCCCGGGGCGGGTCTTGAGCGATGATGACCATGCAAGGGGCAAGCAATGTCAAAACCTGATTTAGCGTCTTTACAACATTTTCTGGCGACTGAATTTCCACAAACCCCCTGTTTGATTGAAGCGGTAACGGAGGGTGTAGTGAGAGTGCGGCACCCTGTAGGCCCCGAGTCACTGCGCCCGGGCGGCACAGTCTCTGGCCCGGTATTGATGGCTGCAGCTGATGTGGCGCTGTATGTTGCTATTCTGGCAGAGATTGGCCTGGAACCCTTGGCAGTGACCACCCAGCTGAGTATTAATTTCCTGCGCAAGCCTGCAGCAGGCAAGGATATCCTTGCCGAATGTCATTTGCTGAAAACCGGCCGCACATTGGTGGTCGGTGAAGTGAGCCTGTTTTCTGCAGGTGATGCCGCTCCGGTGGCCCATGTCGTCGGCACCTATGCCGTACCAATTAAGACTTAAGAACTAATTGAGTAAACCATAGAGGCATCGACAGATTAATGACTCAGGATTTACTGTAATCAGCCGTTAAGAAAATATTGTGCCATAAAGCTGTTGGTCGACCACTGGAATGAATGACGAAGATAATAATAAGAGGCAAGGAATGGGCATTATCAAGGTAGGGCTCGGCCATTCAACCGACGCTACAGAAGCGGCAACTCAGGCGATGGCCACTACCCCCAAGCCGGGTTTAGTTATCTGTTTTGCATGTTTTGGTTTGGATGTTCCCTCTGTATATGAAGCCGTTAGGGCTGTTGTAGGTGAGGCCGTGCCGGTTATTGGCGGCAGTTCATCGGGTGAATTTTCCAGTCTGATGCCGGAACCTGTTACTGGCACAGTCATGGTCCTGACACTGCAAAGCTCCTATTTCAGTGTGGGTGTTGGTGTGGGGGAAAACCTTTCCACCGCTCCGGAAAACGCTGCTTGTGACGCGATTCGTAATGCCCACGATACCTTGCTTGCTAACCCCGCGGTGATGTCATTGATGGCCATTGCGTTGGACAGTAAGGGTGCATCTGAAGTGTCGCGCTTGAAGTCACAGGTCAATATGGTGTTGCCCGATGGCACCTCCGGTCAGGAAGAAGCTTTCTTGCGTGGCTTGATCCGCAAAACCGGTACCACCGCTCAGGTGATAGGCGGCTCCACCGGTAATGACCTTCAGGCTGATCACTCGTTTCAGATCTGCAACGGTGTTTACAAAGATTCCGCCGTGGTTGCCAGTTTCAGTAGTGGGGTGAAAATGGGTACCGCCATGGGGCATCCATACCTGCCAGCTGGTAAAGGTGCAGTGGTGACCAGTGCCAAGGGGCGTGTTGTAAATACGCTGAACGGTAAACCTGCCGCAGATGTGCTGCAGCGTTTGCTGGAAAGTGATGAACTGACGCCTGAGTTATTTATCCAGAATCCATTTGGCATCAAGTCTTCCGATGTGTTCGGTGAATACACCATCAAGAGTGCGCAAGCGGTGAATGATGATGGCAGTGTGACGTTTTATGCAGAAATTCCCCAGGGCGAATTTTTGCGTGAAATGAAAACTGACCCAGATACCGCGCGCAAACAGTTCCGGGAAACTCTAGAAAACGCCATCATTGATGCCGGCTGTAAAAAAGTCGCTGCCGTGGTGGTGTTCAACTGTATTTTGCGTCACGACCTGAAATGCCGCCTGGGTGTCGATGATGTGGGCATCATCAAAGAGGTATGTGGTGAGGATGTGACTGTGATCGGCTTCAACACCTTTGGTGAGCAGGGCGCAACGTTGGGCGGCTCAATGGGCCACTATAACCAGACCGCCACTGTGCTGGTCATAGCGGAAGAAGTGATTACCCAGTAAACCATTGCTTCAGGCTGCACGATTATTCGCCCCGCTGATGCGGGGCGAACTGTTCCGGGGGCTTACTGTTTGAGTTTGTAGCCGGTGCGGAAGATCCACCAGGTGCCGGTCAAACAGAGAAACAGGAACAGCAGCGTCATGCTCAGGCTTACCGCCAGATTCACGTCAGCCGCGCCATAAAACGCCCAGCGCAAGCCACTGATCAGATATACCACCGGATTAAACAGTGACAGCGACTGCCAGGGTTCCGGCAGCATGTTGATGGAATAAAATGCACCGCCAAGAAAGGTCAGTGGGGTAATCACCATCAGCGGAATCAACTGCAGTTTCTGAAAGTCATCCGCCCAAATGCCAATGATAAAACCAAACATGCTAAACGTAATGGACGTCAGCAGCAGAAAACCCACTACCCAAAGGGGATGATCCAGACTGTAGTCGACAAACAGTCTTGCCGTCAGCAGGATTAAAACGCCGATCATCATCGATTTGGTGGCAGCGGCACCGACATATCCAATGACCACCTCCAGCGGTGAAACCGGTGCCGATAGCACTTCGTAAATGGTACCGGAAAACTTCGGAAAAAAGATGCCGAAAGAGGCATTGGAGATACTCTCACTCAACAGAGACAGCATCAGCAGGCCGGGAATGATATAAGCACCGTAGTCGATGCCGTCGATAGCACCCATGCGACTGCCGATGGCGGTGCCAAACACGATAAAGTACAGGGACGTGGACAGTACCGGTGAAATAATGCTTTGCATCAGGGTACGCCGGGTACGCGCCATCTCAAACCGATAGATCGCCAGAATGCCGTGAATATTCATCGCGGTTCTCCCACCAGACTGACAAAAATATCCTCCAGCGAACTCTGGCGCGATTGCAGATCTTTAAAGTCCAGCCCCTGCTGACTGAGGCTGCGCATCAGCTCGGCAATGCCAGTATGGTCATGCTGGGCATCAAAGTGGTAGGTCAGGGTCTGACCATCCTCACTCAGACTGAGGTTATAACCACTTAGTCCGGCGGGCACCTCTGTCAGTGGGCTTTGTAGCTGGACCTGTAGCTCTTTACGTCCCAGCTTGTTCATCAGTGCGGTTTTTTCCTCTACCAGAATCAGTTCGCCCCGGCTGATGACCCCAATACGGTCGGCCATCTCTTCCGCTTCTTCGATGTAGTGGGTGGTGAGGATAATGGTCACGCCACGTTCGCGCAGTTGGCGAACCATCTCCCACATATCCCGGCGAAGTTCCACATCGACACCGGCGGTGGGTTCGTCCAAAAACAGGATCTGTGGTTCATGGGACAGCGCCTTGGCGATCATCACCCGGCGTTTCATACCGCCCGACAGGGCGAGAATACGACTACTTTTTTTCTCCCACAGCGACAACTGGCGCAGCAGAGATTCGATATAGTCCGGATCAGGTGCCTTGCCGAATAAGCCCCGGCTGAAACAGACCGTATCCCAGACACTTTCAAAGGCATCGGTGGCCAGCTCCTGAGGAACCAGACCAATCAGGCTGCGCACCTCGCGGTAGTCGCGCTGGATATCCAGGCCATCTGCTTGAATAGTGCCACCACTGGCATTAACGATGCCGCAGATAATGCTGATAAGGGTGGTTTTGCCGGCCCCGTTGGGGCCGAGCAGGGCGAAGATTTCGCCGCGTTGGATGGTCAGGTTGATACCCCTGAGCGCATGATGCCCTGACGCATAGACTTTGCTGACATCATTGATCGACAGAATCGGTTCCACTGTATCTCCAGAATTAACAGGCTGGCTGAAACATCACAGCTGTGTTTGACAGAGTAGCAGACCAGAGTGCCATTAATGACGGTCATGTGGCAGTCATAATTGCGCATTAGGCTGTTGCAGAAATTTTAACTCAGCAGGATGCGCCCCATGTTCGAATACTCCCATACCCGCCTGTGGTGTCTTATTACCGCTGCGACTGTAATGACTGGCTGCATGTCAGAGTCTGCTAAGCAGGCCGATATCACTACACAGCCACTCTATCAGCAATTGCTAAATGAACTGCAGCAACAGGGCGGTATCTGGGGTGATCGGTTGGAGGGTGTTAGCCCGGTGCATACTGTATTTAATGCCGAAGCGCCGATTCCGCCGCAGTGCTATACCCGCACAGAGGGTACCTATAACCCTTGTTATGTCTGCCATCAGGATGCCGTTCCAGGCCGGGAAAACCAGATGCAGGATGGCGAGCAGCAGTTGGCCTACAACTTCTCTGATGTCGGTGTTACCAACCACTGGCAGAACCTGTTTGAGGACCGTAGTGACAAAGTGGCGGCGATCAGTGATGCCGAAATTTTGGCCTGGGTTGATCAAGATAACTACAGCGCACTCAGCGAGCGCCT
Source organism: Pontibacter sp. JAM-7 (assembly GCF_048548695.2). Lineage (NCBI taxonomy): Bacteria > Pseudomonadati > Bacteroidota > Cytophagia > Cytophagales > Hymenobacteraceae > Pontibacter > Pontibacter sp. JAM-7. The sequence goes on along the minus strand of NZ_JBLYIF020000002.1, from coordinate 385,132 downwards.
GCTGCAGGCGGGTTTCAAAGGTTGGGTGCCTGACCTGAAAAATCTGCAGTTGGGTGCTGCCGCATTTGATCAGTTTGGCTTTGCCCTGGATGGCAGTGGTTGGGTGGCGTTTAACTACAAACCTTTTCCCAGTACCTTCTGGCCCACCAACGGCTCTACTGATGATGTCATGATTCGGCTGGCTGAGCCTTACCGTACCGATGCCAAAGGCCTGCCATCGTTGGATGTGTATCGCGCGAATCTGGCACTGGTCGAGGCCAACCTGAAAGGGCTGGCACGCATCTCTTCTTTGCCGGTGGATGAACGTGTTTTGGCTAGCGACCTGAATGGCGATAACCAGCTCAGCGTGGTGACTGAGATACTGGCCGCTAATGACTATCAGGGGGCCGCCAACGGCTATTTCAAAGATACCTCGTTGTATCCGCAAGGCACCGAGTTTCTGCATACGGTGCGGTATCTGGGTATTACCGATAACGGTGAAATCACTGTTTCCAAACGCATGAAAGAGGTGCGCTACCTGAAAAAATGGGTTGGCATGCGCAAGGACAACTACGCCCGGGAATATGAAAGCGAGATCTTCGAGAAAGAGCTGGGCCACCTGCCACAGTATAAAAGTGTCGGCGACTATGGACTGGATAACGATTTTGGCTGGTCGGTACAGGGCTTTATTGAAGACGTGAATGGTGAACTGCGCGTAGCCAGTTATGAAGAAAACCTGTTCTGCATGGGCTGTCACTCATCGATCGGTGCCACCATTGACAAGACCTTCAGTTTTCCGCGCAAGGTCGACGGTGCTAAAGGCTGGGGTTATATCAACCTTAAAGGTATGCCGGATGCCCCCAATATGGGTGAGCTAAAGGGTGAAATTATCACCTACTTGGAACGGGTTGGCGGCGGCGGTGAGTTCCGCAGCAATCCCGAGATGCAGCAACGCTGGTTTGATCAGTCGGGCACCCGCCTGGATGCTGCCAAAATTGCCCAGGCACGGGATGTCTATGATCTGATTGTGCCCTCGATTCCCCGGGCATTGGAGCTGAACAAAGCCTACAAGGTGATCGTGACGGAGCAGGACTTTATGTTTGGTCGCGACGCGACTGTTAGCCCACCTGACAACGTGTTCGAAAAAATCGACATGCAAACCGCACCAACACTACCAGATGAAAAGTTCTATCGCTGGGATATCCGCCTGGATTGGCAGGCGGGGCCATCATCGCAACTGGCAGAACAACCCTGAGCCTGTCGGTAGTGATTATGAATTATTTAAGTCGTCTTTTTTTCGTCAAGTCACGGTCACAAAGGACCTGCATGATGTGCGTGCGCTGAACCTTAACCCCTCCCTATGCGCGGTTGCTCGTTCAAGTAAACATTTACATGGAGAAGTCAGATGAAACCAATGAACTTTGCTGTCAGCCTGCTAGCCTTTGCGGTGGCACAGGCTGCGACTGCCGGTACTGAACCTTATTTCACACCATTGACCAGTTCTGCTCTGGTGGGTGAAGCCAATGACCAGGGCGAAATGCAGGCACCCTTTGTTGCTCCTGAAGGATTGCAGTTCAAAAACCTGAACAGTCTGCACGAAGTAGAAACCTATCTGAATCAGTCGGTACAGCGGGTACCGGGTCTGGGCACTGGCGCATCCATGTTCGATATGCTGGCTTATTCAGAAGATGGCAAACAGATTTTTATCCCCCATGAAACCTCCATTGGTGCCGGGGTCTCCCGTTACGACATCGAAAACGATGTCACTGAACTGCTGTTTGCGGGCGATCAGCGCGGTGCAGAAGGTGACTGGAGTTTTGACTTTGGTGCCTTCGATCCGGCGCGTCTGTCACCAAACGGCACCCTGTGGCTGGCGGAAGAGTGGTCCGGTACCGGCCGTGTAGTGGAGATCCTTGACCCGCTGGCAGCAGCACCGCTGAACCCACAGGCGGATATGCGTGGCAACTGGCGTGTACTGACTTCCATCCCACGGGTGTCACATGAAGGCATTGGCTTTTCTAAAATGGATGACAATAAAACCATCTATTTTGTTGATGAAGACCGCTCCGGTTCTATCTACAAGATCGTGTTGAATACCGCAGGTGATTACGTTGCCGGTGGTCAGGTATTTGTACTGGCGGTTGATGCGTTTGATGGTGATGCCGCACAGCGTTGGGACCGTGCGCCGAATATCGGCCTGACCCGCACAGGTCATGCAACCTGGGTGGCGATTACCGATGAGAACGGTAACGATCTGCCAGACGTGACCAATCCATACGATAACTCTGAAACCGGTTCCAGCCGTCCGGGCCGTGTCGCTGCAGATGATGTTAACGCGACGCCATTTGGCCGTCCGGAAGATGTCGAAGTCGGCACGCTGGCCTCTGGTAACGAAGTGCTGTATTTCACTGCGACCTCTGAACAGGCGGTATATTCCGTAGAGATGCTGCCGGGTGGTGATGCGATGGTGCGTGAATTCGCCAGCGAAGCGAACACGGCGAAAAACCTTGGTTTCCCTGGCACTACGGGGGTACTCAACTCACCGGATAACCTGGCACAGGATGCTCTGGGCAATATCTACATCATTGAAGATGCGCCAAATAGCAGCAGCACCGGTGGTGATACCTGGTTTGTACGCGACCTGGATAACGACGGTGTTGCAGAATCCCTAGATCATTTCATGAGCCTGCGGGTGCGCGGTTCAGAAGCTACCGGAATGGTGTTCAATCCGGTGAAACCCACCGAGTTTGCCATTGCTGTACAGCATCCGGCTTCTACCAATCTGGATGATGTCCCTGGTGGCTTCGGTGACGCGGTTTGGCAGGTGAAACTGAAAAACAACGGCTTGAACAAAGACTTTGTGAAAGCGTTGAAAGACACTAAAAAGTAAGCCATAGGCTACTTTAATAGTTGTACCATCGCGGCAATCTGGCTGAACCGTCTCTACCCTCAGCCAGATTGCCGTTTTTTATTGGCCAGGCGAGGGTTCGTTCTGGTCAGGGTTGCCAGCCATACAGACGTAAGCTGATACGCCCGCGCGCAATCTCGATCCCTTCTGCCAGTAAGCGTTGCTTCTGTTCTCGATAGGCTGCTGAGTCAGCCGGAAAGCTGATCCTCCCCTGAGCGTTAATCACCCGATGCCAGGGCAGTTGGCTCTGTTCCGGTAGTTGGCTGAGACAGCGTCCCACAGCCCGGGCCTGACCGGGAAATCCAGCCAATTTGGCCAGTTGGCCGTAGGTGGCTACCTTGCCGGAAGGTATCAGACTGACGACCTGCCAGATCGCTTGTTGCATAGCCTGAATCTGCACGCAAAACACCTATTACTCAGGACAGGGGAGGTGATAATACCAGAGTAAAATGCTAGGGTATCTCTATCACCGATTGAATAAGATTATTATGCATACCCTCGACACCCTGTCATTTGATAATAGCTATACCCAACTGCCAGAGCACTTCTTCCAGCGGGTAAAACCAACACCGCTGACAGACCCATACCTAATCAGCCTGAATACCGAAGTGGCGCAGTGGTTGGACCTTGACCCCTGTGCGTTAAAACCGGATCGGCTGGCGGAAATCTTTTCGGGTCAGGCCAGTTTGCCCGGCGCTGATCCTATCGCCATGAAATACACGGGCCACCAGTTTGGGGTGTATAACCCGGATCTTGGCGATGGTCGTGGTGTACTGCTGGGTGAAGTGATCAATGAAGCAGGGGAGCGGCTGGATCTGCACCTGAAAGGCGCCGGTAAAACGCCGTTCTCCCGCTTTGGAGATGGTCGTGCGGTGCTGCGTTCCAGCATTCGTGAATATCTGGTGAGTGAAGCGATGCACGGTCTGGGAATTCCTACCACCCGGGCACTCTGTCTGGTCGGCAGTAAACAACTGGCGATGCGTGATGGCGGCATGGAACCTTGCGCCACGGTGCTGCGGGTCACTCCCTGTCATGTGCGCTTTGGCCACTTTGAGTACTTCTATTACAGCCGTCGCCATGATGATCTGAAAATTCTGGCGGACTACTGTTTGGAAAGGTACTTCTCTGATTGTCTTGAGCAGGACAACCCTTATCTGGCGATGTTACAGGTAATCATTCGCCGTACCGCTAAGCTGGTGGCTCAGTGGCAGGCGTATGGTTTTGTGCATGCAGTACTGAATACCGACAATATGTCGCTGATTGGTGAAACCTTCGACTACGGCCCGTTCAGTTTTATGGACACCTATAAGCCAGACACCATCAGCAATCAGAATGATCACAAGGGCCGCTATGCGTTTTCTCAGCAGCCTGCTGTGGTGCACTGGAACCTTGCCTGTCTGGCGCAAACTCTGCTAACGCTGGTCGATAAGGATGCGCTGGTTAAGGCACTGGATGGCTATCCTGCGCTCTACGAAGTTGCGTTTCTTGAACAGATGCGTGGCCGTCTGGGTCTGGCGCAGGCCGAGGAGCAGGATACGCAGCTGGTGGATGACCTGCTGCAGCTGTTCACTGAACAGGCGGTAGATATGAACCGTTTCTTCCGCCGGTTGGCCGAGTTTGATGGTAGTGAGGCCAGTCTGACCAAACTGATGGAGTTGCTGCGTAACCCAGCGGCGATCAATGACTGGTTACTGCGTTACGAGCACCGGTTGCAGCGCGAAGACCAACCCGCAGCGCAGCGGGCTGAGCAGATGAACAAGATCAATCCCGAGTTCGTCCTGCGTAATTACATGGCACAGGAGGCGATCCGTACCGCCACCGACGGTGATTTTACCCTGGTCAATGACCTGCTGGCGTTGCTACGCAAGCCGATGCAGCCGAATAAGCAGTTTGCCTATTATGCCGAAAGTCCGCCGGATTGGGCTGGGGCGATCTGCCTGACCTGCTCTTCCTGATCCGCCTTGCAGCGAACAAACCCGGCACAGATCGGTTAAGTAGTCTTTACTCTAAGCTCCTAACAATAATTAATAGGAAGCAAGATCATGAGCGGAACTCTATTTGACAGATTGGGCGGTGAAGCCGGCATTCGCAGCATTGCCAGCGATGTGGTAGATCTGCACTGCGCCAATCCCCTGATAGCGGCACGGTTTAAAAATTCCGATGTTGGTCAGCTGAAACAGCTGGCAGGGGATTTCTTTATCACCGGTAGCGGTGGACCACAAATCTATCAGGGTAAGGAGATGGCGGTAGCCCACCAGAACATGAATATCAGTGACAATGAGTTTATGACCGTGGTTGACGATGCCATGGCCGCACTGGATAAAAATGGCCACGGCGATGCCGTAAAAGCTGAAGTGTTATATATCTTCTACAGTCTGCGACCCGAGGTGGTCGGCATTTAACGCAACGCAACTACCCCATGCTTTAATGTATGCGGTGGGGTTGCAGGTGCAGGGCGATCACCTGCCGTCCCAACGTGACAACCCTGCCGGTATAGCGTTCTTCGCCGGTAGATGAGAACTCAAAATTGTACGCCCGCCAGAACCGTATCCGACCTTGATTATCCCGTTTCAGCCAGATGGCCCGCAAACTGATACTCTCATCCAGAAACTGTAGGTCCAGTTCGCGGCAATGCTTACTGGTATGGCGCAGGGCGATCTCTTTTACCTGCTGCGACTGCCACCAGTGCAGAATCATCAGGGCCATCAATGTCAGCCAGAACAGGGCTGTCAGATCGATATACATGGGTCTGTTTTTATAACCTGTGATTGTTTATGCTGAACGGCAGTATGCCATCGCAATCGCGCGAAGGGTATCATCAGATTACGTTCATCCGGAGAGTGGCAGATGTCAACACTGGTCAGTTTTTTCAGCGCTAACTGGTTGAACCTTCTCGCTTTGCTCTGGTTCCTGACCTGCTTTAAGGGGTATATGTTTTACGCCCGCAAGCGCAGCTATGATACGCCCTGTCTGGCCAGCCTGCTGCATATGTACCGTCATGAATGGATGCTGCGCATGCTGACCCGTGAGGTACGTATTGCTGATACTACCGCTATCGCCAACCTGGAGCGGGGGGTGTCCTTTTTTGCCTCCACCACCATGCTGATACTGGCCGGTCTGATGACCATTCTTGGCTCCACCCAGAAAGCGATCGATGTGGTGGCCGACCTGCCGTTTGTCTATCCCGCCACCCGTGCCGAGTGGGAACTGAAAGTGCTGGTGCTGATTGTGCTGTTTATCTATGCCTTCTTTAAATTCACCTGGAGCCTGCGTCAGTATGGTTTTGTTTCCATAATGATCGGTGGTGCGCCATTGCCCACCGAAGCGGTGAGCGAAGAGCAGGCCAATGCTCACGCCGGGCGTATCGCCAAGATGACCTCTATGGCGGCTAATAACTTCAATATAGGCTTGCGCAGTTACTACTTTGCCATCGCGGTGCTGGGCTGGTTTATCAATCCCTGGTTCTTTATGGCACTGACCGGCGGGGTGGTATTTATCCTCTACCGGCGTGAGTTTAAATCCTCGACCCTGAAAACTCTGATGATGAGTCAGGGTCAATTATGAACCTGAACGGTTGAAATCCAATTTAACGTCCTCATATCGACACTATCCGTTGAGCCGCTCTGTAGCAGGGCGGCCGTGTTCAACAATCAATCAAGATGGATAAGTGTTGATGACCACCGAAACCCGTACCGAAACCCATGGTTTTCAGACTGAAGTGAAGCAGCTGCTTCACCTGATGATTCATTCCCTGTACTCCAACAAGGATATCTTTCTGCGTGAGCTGATCTCCAACGCCTCAGATGCGGCCGAAAAACTGCGTTTTGCTGCGCTGTCGAATGGTGATCTGTATGAGAATGACGGTGATCTGAAGATCCAGATCAGCTTTAATAAAGACGCCAAAACCCTGACCATCGAAGACAACGGCATCGGCATGAGCCGTGACGAAGTGATCGAGCATCTGGGCACCATCGCCAAGTCAGGCACCGCCCAGTTCCTGTCACAGATGACCGGCGACCAGACCAAAGACAGCCAGTTGATCGGCCAGTTTGGTGTGGGTTTTTACTCTTCCTTTATCGTTGCCAGCAAGGTTGAAGTCTTCACCCGTAAAGCGGGTGTCAGCGTTGCCGAAGGTGTCCACTGGAGCTCGGAAGGCGAAGGTGAATTTGACATCAGTGATGTGGAAAAAGCCGGTCGCGGTACCCGCATCGTATTGCACCTGAAAGAGGGTGAAGAGAGTTTTGCCGATGGCTTTGCTTTGCGTGGCCTGGTGCGTAAATACTCTGACCATATCGCCATTCCAGTGATTATGGAGAAAGAGCCAACGCCGGAATTTGATGACGAAGGCAACCCGAAAGAGCCGGAAAAAGACGCGCAGCCGGAAGATGAAACCGTTAACAGTGCGACGGCCCTGTGGACGCGTAACAAGTCCGATGTGACTGAAGAAGAGTATCAGGAGTTCTACAAGCATGTGTCCCACGACTTCAGCGACCCGCTGACCTGGGCGCACAATCAGGTAGAAGGCACCCAGGAATACACCAGCCTGCTGTACGTGCCGGGTCGGGCTCCGTTTGATCTGTGGAACCGTGAAGCACCCCGCGGTCTGAAACTGTATATCCAGCGTGTCTTCATCATGGATCAGGCAGATCAGTTCCTGCCATTGTATCTGCGCTTTATCAAAGGTGTGATCGACTCCAAAGACCTGTCCCTTAACGTGTCCCGTGAGATTCTGCAGAAAGACGCCAACGTCGATAAACTGCGCAGCGCACTGACTAAACGTGTCCTGGATATGCTGACCAAACTGGCTAAGAAGGGCGGCGAGAAATACGCAGTTTTCTGGAAAGAGTTCGGTCAGGTACTGAAAGAAGGCCCGGCAGAGGACTACAGTAACCGCGAGAAGATCCTCAAGCTGATGCGTTTTGCTTCTACTCAGACTGGCAATGCCGAGCAGAGCGTAGGTCTGGATGATTACATCAGCCGCATGCAGGAAGGTCAGGACAAGATCTATTACGTCGTGTCCGATAGCTACAATGCGGCGAAGAGCAGTCCGCACTTGGAGATCTTCCGTAAGAAAGGGATCGAAGTACTGCTGCTGACCGACCGTATCGATGACTGGATGATGAGCCAGGTGCACGAATACGACGGCAAGCATTTCCAGGACATCACCAAAGGTGAGCTGGATCTGGATAAAACCGATTCCGAAGAGGAAAAACAGGCCCGTGAAGAAGCCGAAAAAGAGCTGTCTTCACTGGTGGAACGCCTGCAGAAAGTACTGGAAGATAAAGTCTCTGGGGTACGCCTGACCCACCGTCTGACCGACTCACCGGCCTGTCTGGTACTGGGTGAATATGACATGGGCATGCAGATGCGCCAGATTATGGAAGCTGCTGGCCAGCCGGTACCGGAAAACAAACCAACCTTCGAGATCAACCCGGAACATCCGTTGATCCAGAAACTGGACCACGAATCCGATGAAGACCGCTTTGCCGATCTGGCACAGGTACTGTTTGATCAGGCGGGTCTGGCTGCCGGTGGGCAGTTGGAAGACCCGGCGTCTTATGTCAGCCGTTTGAACAAACTGTTGCTGGAACTGAGTGCGTAATAGGTTTTATCGGTAAGCTTTACCGATATAAGCTAAGAAGAAAGGGCGATGGCTGGGGCTGTCGCCCTTTTTTATTTTTTGGTTTTCGCCATCTGGGGGCGAGTTAAGACCTTTGGGCGCCCAAAGGTCTTAACAATCTAAAACCGCCCCGGCAGCTTGGTGGGTTACGCCAACTTCCTGCGGGCTTCAGCAGCAAGGCGGGCGAAAAACTAGTAAACAGTTCGCCCTCTGTCGTGTGGTTCCTTCCAGTCCTCGGCTTCGCAGATAGGGTTAGTGGTGCCAGTTTTTGGTGGTGTGCTTATTGCTGATTTATTGGGGTGTGGCACTGATAGTTACCCCAGCTCCGTAGCCGAGCAACGGAGCTGAAACCGGATCAGGCGGCCGCTTTGTTTGAGCGAGGCGAGTTACGGTCGTCACGTTTTAACCGAGTAGCACCAGGCACAATCTCAAGTCGGCAGCTTACAAGTTGACACCATATTGCCGCTGGAAACAGAACTAAAAATAGTTCAGTATCAGAATATTATGGAAAGTGGGTTGTGAAATACTGATCACAACCTGCACAAAAACACGCATGCTTGTTTTCAATGGAGGAAAATGGCTGTGTCATCTACTTTATCGATTAAATACAGTCACTTAGCTTCTTGTCTCTGGGCCTTGGCTTGAGCAAAAACACGCATGCATGGAATTAAAATGTTATGAGCTTTGCTCAGTAGTGGTATCGCAGCTGTGCGATGAGCATGGAGTCTTGATGAATTTTATAAACAATTCGATGCTCGTCGTTAATGCGCCGAGACCAGTATCCGGAAAGGGCATGCCGCAAAGGCTCGGGTTTGCCAATGCCTTCGTATGGCTCCCTCTGAATCTCTTTGATAAGCGTATTAATACGTTTAAGTATCTGCTTATCCGTTTTTTGCCAGGACAGGTAGTCTTCCCGTGCCTTCTCTGCAAAAACTAATGTCACTCAATCAAGTCCTTTGTTGCGCCTTTTTCCCTACATTTCGACTTCATCCGTTTTTGCTGTGCCTTTCGCTGTTTACGGCGAACGCTTGTGCCTTGTCCGATGAGATTAACCGGCTATCGGATATTGCCTATGGTGAGTCTGATCAGCAGGTATTGGATGTGTATTACCCTGCAATTAAGCAACAAGGTGCGCCAACGGTCTTTATGGTGCATGGTGGCGCATGGAGGATCGGGGATAAGGCATCAAAGGCCGTCATCAAAAATAAAGTGGCACATTGGGTGCCTGAGGGCTTTGTCTTTATCTCTGTTAATTACCGCCTGCTGCCTGAAATTCAACCTGTTGAACAAGCCGAAGATATAGCTAAAGCGCTACGTTTCGCGCAACAACATGTGCATAAATGGGGTGGGTCGCCCGATAAATTTATTCTGATGGGGCATTCAGCCGGTGCGCATTTGGTGTCTCTGATATCAGTACGCCCCGGTGCTGGCATTCAGCCCTGGCTGGGCACAGTTGCATTGGATTCAGCTGCTTATGATGTCGAAACAATTATGCGCGCGCCGTCTCCGCCCCGGTTGTATAAAAAAGCGTTTGGTAAGAATCCAGCATATTGGCAGCAGGCTTCGCCTATGCATGCGCTGACGGGTAAGCTGCCGCCATTTTTAGCGGTTTGTTCAGTCATACGTAAAGATGATCCATGCGCGCAGGCTAAGCGGTTTGTTGTGAAAGCCAGAGCGTATGGTTCTCGCGCAGAACTATTGCCTGTGGCACTTTCGCACCGAAAGATTAACGTGGATCTGGGCACCGACCATTGTTACACACAAGCGGTCGATACGTTTCTTAGCACATTGGACCCCAGCATTGCGTCAATGCTAACACGTGCGTCACAGCTGCCGGATCGAGCACAGTTAAGCTGTGTGGGTGATTGACACTTAGGCGTATTGAAGTGTTGATACTTATTCATAGCGACTGCACCGCTAGCAGCCATTTGTATGGCGGCCTATGTTTTATTAAGTAAATATCGACAGCATCAGTATCGCGAACGGCTTCTATGCGGTGGCTGATCTACTTTTGACCTATACTTGTCTTGTAAAAATACTACAAATGTAGTAATAACATGAAATAACCTTATATAGTGTCTGTGTTACGGAAGACTGTAATGTATGGCGTGGCACTCATTTCCTCGGGCAAAGTAATAACGTCGTCTTCTCAGTAATACCCATGGTCAACCTGCATGCGCAGCAAGGGTTGTCTTTACTCAGCGTTGGCGCTGGCCAGAGGGTATGCTGTCAGTAGCAAAACGACCTATGGCTATTGCTTTATTGTCTTTCGCCGTTTTAAACGTGCTCAGGGCGCTGGTTAGGACTCGATGAAACAATGGATAGGCTTGACTTGGGGGGTACCCGCACATGGATGGAAATACAGGTCAGACGAACATCAGTGTCTTAATCACAGATCTTAAAATGGTAAGAATGTTTGTTAAAGTTCTTTTACCTTTTGCTTTTATTCTCTGTTCGTTTCAATTGGCTGCACAACCAAAACCGGTTATTCGCATCGCCCTGGCTGAGGATTTTTATCCATTTTATGGCACGAACGCTGATGGGGCGCCTGTGGGTGCTTCATTCGAAATAGCGCAATCGGTACTGGCACGTTTGGGATATGACGTGCGGGTGACGAAATATACCGATATGAAAGCCTCTCTGAATGCGTTGGATTCAGGGAGTCAGGATTTGATGGTGAACCTGTCTGAGACCCCGGAGCGGGCAAAGTTTGCCCTGTTTACTTCGACGCCTCATATTTATGAAACGCAGGATCTGATAGCCCGTGCTGATAGCCCAATAGGTTTTGATGGACTGCTGATAAACATAGCGCAGTTTAATATTGGGATTGTCTATGGTTGGACTTACGGTCCCGATTTTGATTCCTCAAACTTCCTCACCAAAACCCCGGTGCTTGATTCGGTCACTCAGTTAAAAGGCCTGCTTTCAGGGCGTTTTGATCTTGCCATCAACAATCGGCAGTACTTTATGAGTCGCGCTGAAACCTTGGGTGTCGACACGGCCTTTATGGTGCTGCAACCGTCGGTTTACGAGCTGCCGGTAACCCTCGCTGTATCGCGTAAATACCCTGATGCGACGGGTTTCCGCGATAGCCTCGAAAATGAGGTCAGTCGATTTATTCATACCGAGGAATATCGCAGTATTCTCGCCAAATATGGCTTCGATACTATTGCGCCGGAGGTGATGTAATGTTGCTAGGCGCTTTAAAACGCACTGCTTATGCGTTGCTTACTATTTCCAGCTTATGCCTTGCCGGATTTTCTCCAGTAGTATCGGCGGTTGATACAGTCGCGTCTAGCGTTACGTCCGGCGATCAGCAACTGCCCATAATGCAGCTCGTGTTTATTGCCCTGGGTCTGGTCGTGGCTTTTATCGGGGTGGCTTTTTATCTCGCGCGCACAGCCGGGGGAACCGAATCTTTCTATCAATCCAGCCGCTTGCGATTTTTCAGCATACTAGCGCTCTGTTCAACCCTGGGCGTGATTTTCGGCCTGACATGGTATGCGCTCGAAAAAGAGGAAAAGGTGGCGCGTGAGCGCGCGGGTCAATCACTTACCGCTATTCTTAATGGAACCCATGAAACCTTGCATTACTGGGTTCAGGGCCGACTTAGGCTGGTTACCCTAATAGCTCGGGAAGAGGGACTGGAAACCTTAATTTCTACACTGAATGCCGAGCCAGGCTCGGCCAGAGATTATGGGGTTAAAGTCCATGGGCTTGCATCGTTATTGGATCAACATAATCTGGGTACCAGCGATTGGCAGTTTGCAATGGTATTGACCGACGGTACGCCAGTGTTTGCTTCGGCCCCATCGGTGAGCCATGTGATGGAGGTGCTAAAAACGCGGGTCTTCTCGGGTGAGTCCTTGTTTATTCCTCCCACGTTTAACCCGGTCACGGAAAAAATCGAGATCTATTTCACAGCACCGGTGTTGGATTACGTGGGTCGGCCGGTGGGTGCGGTGGTTGCCATTGCAAATCCATCAGATGTTTTCTCTAAAATTCTGTTTCGTAGACAATCCGGCAAAACAGGGGACACCTATGCCGTTGACGCCTCAGGTGTCATGCTTAGCGAGAGCCGCTTTACCGAGGACCTGATTGCTAAAAACAGTATTCCTGCTGGCAGCAATACTGCACTCTCAATCAGGGTGTCGAACCCTATTCAATTGCTGACGTTAGGTGATGCAGCGTTCGACAAGGATACATTGACCCCTGCGGCGCTTGGTCTGTCAAAGGGGGAGAGCGGCCTGGAGACGGCTGGCTTTAGTGATTATCGCAATCATAGAGTGCTGAGTGCTTGGCGCTGGGTGCCTGAACTGGGACTGGGGTTAATTAGCGAAATTGACGAGGCTGAAGCCCTGGAAGCCTACGTCATTTCCAGAAATACCCTCTATACGTTGCTGGGTGTCACCCTGTTTCTTTCCTTAAGTCTTATGGGTGTCAATACCTGGATAAGTGCCCGCGCCAATCGCTCGCTCAGCAGAGCCCGCGATGAACTTGAGGATAAAGTCGAGGCGCGCACGCTGGAACTACGGAAGAGCAAAGATCAGTTTGAGGATTTGATAGATTCCGCCCCCGATCCTATGGTGGTGGCCGGGGCTGAGGGCGAAGTGATAATGGTGAACAGACGCGCCCAGGAACTGTTCGGTTATCAGGCGCGTGAACTCTATAACCGGCCAGTTGAAATGTTGATGTCACATGAGTGTCGGCGCAATTATCTCAGCTATTGTGAAGCTTACAGTGCGTCGCCGGACTATAGCTCGGCAGAGCAAGACAATGAGCTGATGGTACTCACCAAGTCCGGTGCTAAAGTCCCGGTTGAAATAAGCCTTAGCCCGATAGAGTCTGAGTCGGGTGTGCTGGTGGCCACCTCTTTGCGTGATGTTTCTGAACGTAAGGCGGCAGAAAAAGCCCTGTCTGAATCCAGAAAACTGCTGCAATCGGTGTTAGATAACTCTCCGGCCCTGATTTACATGAAGGATCCAGAGGGGCATTACATACTGGTGAATAACGTATGGCAGCAGGTGGTTAACAGTGACGAGCAATCTGCGCTGGGTAAAACCGATGATGAGCTGCTGCCCGCTGATGTCGCTGAAGCCTTCCGAGCTAATGATCTGCAAGTGATGGAACAGCTGGAAACCCTGCAGTTTGAGGAAACCTTCCGTCATCCCGACGGCAGTATCAGCACCTATATCACCTTTAAATTTCCGGTGTTTGATGTCGCTGGCGAGCTATTTGCGCTGGGTGGTATTTCAACCGATATTACCGAGCTAGTTAAAGCCAGAGAGCAGGCACACGACGCCAACCGTGCGAAAGGCGAGTTTCTGGCCAATATGTCGCATGAAATTAGAACGCCGATGAACGCGATTATCGGTATGAGCTATCTTGCCTTGCAGACCGAGCTGACACCCCGTCAAGACGATTACCTTAACAAGATTAACGCGGCGGCGAATGCGCTGTTGGGGATCATCAATGACATTCTGGATTTCTCCAAAATAGAGGCGGGTAAGCTTGAGCTGGAGACTATTCCATTTAACCTGGATGAAACCATCGAAAACCTCAGTAGCCTGATGCAGGTTAAAGTGCAGGAAAAAGGCCTGGAGCTATTGATATCGATCGAATCGGAGGTGCCGCGTGGCCTTGATGGCGACCCGTTAAGGCTGGGTCAGATCTTGATCAACCTGGTTAATAATGCGGTGAAATTTACTGATTCAGGTGAGATCGTCGTGAAAGTTGGTGTCAAATCGCGTCAGGATGAGAAGGTCACGTTGCTGATTGCTGTGTCGGATACGGGCATTGGCATGACACCCGAACAGGTCGCGAATTTGTTTCAGTCTTTCAGCCAGGCCGATGCGTCGACGACAAGGAAATATGGCGGTACCGGGCTTGGTTTGACGATCAGTAAACAGTTAACCCAGATGATGGGCGGCGATATTTGGGTTGAAAGTGTCGCGGGCGAGGGTAGTACCTTCATCTTTACGGTACAGATGGCGATCAACCCAGAAGCCAATACGCTGAAAATTGAGCCTGACCCGGATCTGCGCGGACTGCCGGTGCTTATTGTCGATGACAGCCCGGCGGCCAGAGAGATTCTGCAGCACACTGCAGAATCTTTGAAGTTTACCGCTGCTGTCTCCGCATCCGGCGATGAAGCCCTGGAGTTGATTAGCCAGCATGACCAGCGCGACGAACCTTTCCGTATTGTCTTTACGGATTGGAAAATGCCGCGCATGAATGGCATCGAATTCAATAATTCGTTACGCAACATGACATCGCTTAAGGCTCCGCCGAAGGTGATTATGGTGACGTCATACGATACCAACGAGATGCTGCGTAAGGTTGGTAAGACGGTTGCGGGGGTGTTATGCAAACCAGTTTCAGCATCGTCGATGCTGGATGCCGCGATGACGGCACTGGGCAGAGAAGCAGGGGTGAACGCTGCCAGTAAAGGCAAGGTGAGTGATGAGACCATTGCTTCAACTGTCTCCGGCGCACATATCCTGTTGGTAGAGGACAACGAGATCAACCAGCAAGTTGCAACTGAGCTGCTTGAACGCGCTGGCATGAAGGTTGAGGTGGCGAATAACGGCAAAATTGCCGTCGATAAGATTGCAGACTGCAGATATGACATTGTGTTGATGGATCTGCAGATGCCGGTAATGGACGGTTTCGAGGCATCTCGACACATCAGACAAGATGACCGTTATGCGGCGCTGCCTATCGTTGCCATGACGGCGAATGCGATGGCAGGCGATAAAGAGCGGTGTCTAGCAGCCGGTATGCAGGATCACGTTGCAAAGCCGATTGATCCGGTAACCCTGTATAAAGCCCTGGTGCAGTGGATAAAACCACGCGAGGGGTTGGGTCAGGTGGCTTTGGATAGTAGCGATAACATCGAGCCACAAGACACTCTCGTGTTACCTGACATTGCGGGGCTTGATACAGACACCGGGCTGTCCCGCCTGGGGGGTAACAGAAAGCTCTACCGTGATCTGATCCATCGGTTTGCTAAAGATCAGGTGAATGCAGCAAGCGAAATTCAGGCGGCACTGAACCAAAGGGATTTCCTGCTTGCTGAACGTGTGGCGCATACCACAAAAGGGGTTGCAGGCAATCTTGGCGCAACGGCGATTCAGGAAACTGCACAAGCGCTTGAACATGCGATTGAGCAACAGGATATGGCGTTGATAGCACGCCAAGTGCCGCTATTTAAAGCCGTGCTTGATGACATGGTGGCTTCGCTTCAGCTATTCGCAGCAGCGGTGGAGACGGCTGAGTTGAAGGAAGGTGTGCAGCTTGATGCCCGCTCCCGGGCCGGGGGGATTCAGGTTTTAGCTGAGCTTAAACAGCTGTTGGAAGACGACGACGGTGACGCCGAGGACTGCTTCCTCGAAAATCGTATCTTGATTCAGGGTATTGCCTCACCTGAATGCTCAGCTGAACTGGCCGGCCATATCGAGAACTTCGATTATGAGGCAGCGTTGCAAGTTATCGCGCTGATTGATGGGGAGTTACCCTTAGTACCCGCTATGCCTGATGTTACCAGGCTCTTGTCACTGCTGGATAGGGGTGCAGGTGAGGCGGCTGAGCTGTTTAAAACGTTTGAAAATGGTTTGGCCCGCACAATGGATAAACAGGTTTTTAGTACGCTTAATGAAGCGATTGAAAATAATGACTTTGAATTGGCAGCGAAGGTTGTCCGTGATTCTTGTTTGGTCGATGCTGAATCTGAGAGGTGATGCATGAGTGAAAATGATCAGAAAACTGTGCTGCTGGTTGACGATGTTCCCGCAAACATCACCGTGTTAAACAGTGCGCTTAAGGAAAAGTACCGCACTAAAATAGCGACTAATGGTGAGAAAGCCCTGCAGATTGCCGCGCGGCAACCGCAGCCGGATCTGATTCTGCTCGACATTATGATGCCGGGGATGGACGGTTTTGAAGTCTGTGAACGACTGAAAGCTGATCCTGAAACGCGTGATATTCCAGTGATCTTTCTGAGCGGTAAAAATACTTCAGGCGATCGATCTCGCGGGTTGGCACTGGGTGCAACTGACTTTCTCGAAAAGCCGATTGATGTGGACATGGTTTGTATCTGGATCACTGAACATCTTAAAAGCATAAAAGCTTAATTTTATGCAGGCTAAGCATAAGTAGGATCGCTACGATGAGTGAAAAAAAGACAGTATTAATAGTCGATGACACCCCGGCGAATGTCTCGCTTTTACACGCTATCCTCAAGGAAAAGTACCACACCAAAATAGCGACCAATGGTGAGAAAGCCCTCCAGCTTGCCTTTACCGGATCTCCTCCAGACCTGATTTTGCTCGATATTATGATGCCTGATATGGATGGCTATGAAGTGTGTGAAAAGCTGAAGGCGAATCAGCAAACAGCGGACATTCCGGTAGTGTTTTTAACCGCCAAAGTCAGCGTGGAAGATGAAACCCGGGGCTTGGCGTTAGGGGCTGTGGACTATATAACCAAACCCATCAGCCCGCCCATAGTGCAGGAGCGGGTTAAGAATCACTTGGCACTTAAAGAAGCCAGAGACGTACTTAAACATCAAAATCAGGTTCTGGAAGATAAGGTGCAGGACCGCACCAAAAAGCTGGACGAACTCCAGGATGTTGCAATGGAGGCAATGGGCGCACTGGCTGAATCACGGGACCCTGAAACAGGTAACCATATTCGCCGCACTCAGCTCTACGTGAAGCTGCTGGCTGAAAAGCTATGTGACCACCCCAAGTTCCATGATTTTCTCTCGCCGGAGACTATCACTCTACTGGTCAAAGCGGCACCGCTTCACGATATCGGTAAGGTTGGCGTGCCTGATGCTATCTTGTTGAAGCCTGGCAAGTTGACCGATCAGGAGTTTGAGATAATGAAGCGGCATACGGTGTACGGCCGGGATGCGTTAGCTGCAGCGGAGAAAAAGCTCTCTGAACCCAGTGATTTTTTGACCTTTGCGAAACAGATCGCTTATTCCCATCAGGAAAAATGGGATGGCTCAGGTTATCCTGAGGGTTTATCAGGTGATGATATTCCCGTCTCGGCACGCTTGATGGCCATTGCCGATGTCTATGATGCACTGATCAGCACCCGGGTTTACAAGCCACCCTTTACCCATGAAAAAGCAGTTCAGATCATGAGTGAAGGTCGGGGGGCGCATTTTGATCCGGATATGCTCGATGCGTTTATTGCAATAGCAGAAGAGTGCAGGGTAGTGGCTCAAACCTATTCAGACGCAAAAGATGAGGTGGAAAAACAAGACGCCGTCGAGTTGGTGTAATGGTAGACGCTCGGAAGCGGAGAAATATTGTTCCTCATTGGGTGTTTGAACTATTGCTGCAGGGTGCCGCTACTGAATGTAGTGCTTAGTCGTACGATAAATCTGAATCGCTACATGCGGGAAAAGTCGTTTAACATTACATTGTATGTGACAGTATCTGTACCTGTCATCACTTTAACTCTTCCCTTAATTATTCGCGGTGGGCGCAGTTGTTACTGCTGTGACCCTTCTTGCCGCAACAGTGCTCCAGAGCTAGCTAGGTTGGCTTATGTCATTCCCTGTTTACCCCTGTCGAAGGTGCAACAGTGGCAGATAGTCTGCAGCGCTACCCAGGTGTCAGGATGCAACGGATACTAGGTATCCAGCGCGGATTTCAGTGCAGCAACAGCGTGTGGGGCCGTGTCGGATTCATAATGTGTCTGATGTTACTGAGGGGATAGCATAGCTGATTCTCAGCACCATGCTGATTGGCAATGAGAGGGGTACTACTTTTTCAGGCCTCCTGTTGTGGTTAACCTGTACAGTTCGAATTGATGGGTGGCTGGTATGGCCAGGCTGAAATACGCAGTCACCCTGTAACCCTCAGGCTTTATTTAGCAAAGGGTTGGAACATCTCATCCAATGGCGTTTTGGCGATGTGATTGATGTAGTTGCTCATCACTTTCTGGGCCATGCCTAGCAAAATGCCGAGGATATGTTTCTGTTCATATCCGGCTGCATAAAAGCGTTCCAGGACTTCGTCATCTACCTGACCACGTTCATGCAGAATCGCCAGCGTGGTGTCGTGGAGTACCTGCAGTTTTGGTGTTGGCATCGGATCACCGTTACGCAGAGCGTCGTTCAGTGCCGGGGCAACACCCATTACCGACGCGACCAGACTATGGGCAGGAACGCAATAGGCGCAACCGTGCGCAACATTGATGGTCTGCCAGATAACGGTGAGTTCTTCAGCGTTGAAGTCGGTTTGCTGGAACAGGCTGTGTAGCTGTTGGTAGGCGTCCAGTGCGGCCGGTTCTTCGCCAAAAATGGCATGCAGATTGGGGAGTGAGCCGTAGTTTCTGATCGAATTCTCAAAAAACGGTTTAGAACCTTCCGGTGCGCTTTCCATGGTGTGAAGCTTGAATTCTTTCATCGGTTTGTTCCTGTTATCTGATTAGAGGTAGTGAGTCTGATCGGCTGTTTGAACGATCGTTCAATTTAAAGCAGTATGGCTGGACGCCCGGTAATGATCAAACTAAAATTGAACAAATGTTCAAAAAAGATTGAGTCATGGTTAATCAGGCGAAGTACGACAGAGACGCGGCGGTAGAGAAGGCCACTCACCTGTTCTGGGAGAAAGGTTTTCACGCCACTTCGATGCGTAATCTGCAGGACCATATCGACATGCGTCCCGGCAGTATTTACGCTGCGTTTGGCAGCAAGGAAGGGTTGTTTAAACTCAGCTTGCAGGCCTATACCGATGCAACGCAGGCAAGTCTGCAAACCTGTATTCAGACCACAGACTCACCTCTGAAGGCCTTAAAGCAGTTTGTGACTGCTGCGGTTGAGGGCGGCCGTGATGCACCCAGTGAACTCTGTATGCTGGTGAAATCAGTGGCTGAACTGACAGACTCCAATGCGGACCTGCTGGATGCAGCGCGATGCCACCTGAAGAGTATCGAGGCGGCCTTTCAGGTTCTGCTGCAGCAGGCACAAGCACAGGGTGAAATCAGCGCCGATATTGACCCGCAGCGCTTGGCATGTTTTCTTCAGGTGCAGTTGATTGGCCTGCGGGCCTATGCACGGACCCAAGCCGATGCCGGTTCTATCGCCCCGTTGATAGACGATGTGTTTGGTTGTCTGCGCTGACCTGAAACGTTGTGTCGGATTTGATTCGGGCCTTCGCAACAGGACATGACAATACGTTGCTGCAGGATCTGAGTTTTAATTCCAAGACTGAAACACAGGGAGCGACTCTGGGTGCAACGATTCTGCCGTTTGTGATTGTAGGCGCCCTTGTGGCTTTTCTGTTTTAATTTTCATTGCGGATGAAGAATAGGACCATATGCCAGACCGTCCGAAAACTGCTGTTTTGTTTGGCTGGAGACGGTACCCTCTGGTGATGTCATCGGTGGTCAGGCATTGGCGTAAACAGGGTCTAAGCCTCCTGCGTCCAGTATCGTGAAGCAGTTCCGTCGATTCATGCTGCAGCCTGATAAGGATATGGCGAAGACAGAGAACTAAATTTGTTCTGCCCCCTGCGGATCTGCTTTCTTGTGAGCTAGGCCAAAATAGCCGTCTAACCGGGTCTGACATCATCCTTGCTCAATCCATAGCTCTGACATAAGTTGTTATATAAATATAGGTTTTTAAAACTAAAGGCACTCGCCAGGCAGGGGTATTGCGCATGGATTTCCAGAAGTATAACCAGATCCTGACCAATGTAAGTGATCAGGCAGTCAGTGTGTTAATGGAACCCGGCACTTATATTCAGCTTGCGCTGGTGGTGTTGCTGTTTGGCCTGACCTATGTGATCGCCAACCGTATTCGGCGGTTTGTTCCGGTTCTGGCCGCACTTCCGCCTGAACAGCAGGCTGAACAGGATCCGGTCAGACGGGTGGCGGGTAAACTGGGGAATCTGATTTTTCCATTGTTGACGGTATTGGTATTGAGTTTCACCGTTGAAATCAGTGACCAGATGTTCGGTCAGGCCTGGCTCTCTAATACGGCGTTGATTCTTTCCATGCTGCTGGTCTACAAAACGCTGATTCAAGACTTTGTTAAAAACGAATTCATTGCTTTTGTATTCCGCTGGGTGGGCCTGCCGTTATTGTTTCTGCACATGGTTGAATTGCTGGGACCGATCATTGCGATACTTGAGTCCATGCGGGTGACCATAGGCAACATTGAAATCTCCGCCTATGGCTTTTTGCGGGTGGCACTGTTTGGCTCAGTATTGTTCTGGCTGGGGCGTGTCTCAAACAGCACCGGTCAGGAGATTATCCGGCGGCAGGATAAACTGGATTTCCGTACTAAAGAGGTGGCTGCCAAAATGCTGCAGGTTGCCATTATCTTTGTGGTGTTTCTGCTGTTGTTGCAGGTGATGGGCATCAATCTGACGGCACTGGCGGTGTTTGGTGGTGCTGTGGGTGTTGGCCTGGGTTTTGGTTTGCAGGCTATTGCCTCTAATTTTATCTCGGGGATCATCATTCTGCTGGATCGGTCTATTTCGGTGAATGATTATATTGAGCTGGAAGATGGCCGTACCGGTATCGTAAGGGAGTTGACCCTGCGCTCGACCACGCTGGAAACCTTTGATGGCAAAGACATCATTGTCCCCAACGAAAAATTTATGACTGAGAGTTTCAGCAACTGGACCCACAAGAACAAGAAGCAACGGTATCGTGTGGATTTTTCAGTTGCCTACGATTCAGATATCCGCAAATTGGTTGAGATCATCAAAGGCACAGTGGCTGAGCACCCGCAGGTGATCAGTGGAGAGGATATTCCTTTTGAGGAGCGGCCGGACTGTGAGATCGACAGCTTTGGTGATTCTGGTGTGAATATGTTTGTTGAGTTCTGGATGGAAGGCATAGATGACGGCAAAAACCGCGTCGGTGGTGACCTGCTGCTGATGATCTTTGAAGCGATGCGTGAGCACGGTTTCGAAATTCCATTTCCGCAGCGCGAAGTACGCGTTCTCAACGAAAATTTTGGCAAATAAATCAGTTAACCTTCAGGCCAGCCATGCTGGCCTTTTTTATATCCCGCCGCAAATGCCCGCCCTGTGGTGTTATTACGCTTGCCTCTTACGGTATGACTTTTCGTTAGTATAGATAATTCGTGCTGTTTATCAGATACCGCTTTACACAAGGGGGTATATCAGGCCAGTATTGTTGCACTGCAAAACAAAAAGAGCTGGACCTTATAAAGCTGTGTTGCTGATTATGCAAATCTATCGCAGGAAAGGTCATAGCACCTTCAAGGACAGAGGAATCGCGTATGTTTAATGGTCTTGATGAACTAGAAGATTTTGCCAGCCGACTGGCGCCTCCTACCCCGGAAGAGCAGGCTGCTGCGCAGATGCGCCAGGCGGCTGCTGTTAAGCCGAAACCGGTAGCCATACTAAAAACGGTGAATACCCGTACCCAGCAACCGGCGGCTAATGAAGAGCAGCGGGTGAATGTGGAGCCGGTATTACCGCCTAAGCCTAAGATCATTGTTACGGTTAAAGCGAATACGGCTGCAACCAGAGCTGAGGTTGTTGCAATTGAATCGGCCAAACCCGTTGCTGAAGCTCCCGTCGTTATCTCAGCTGAAGAGAATACGACATTAGCGGTGAGCCAAATAGCCAGATCTGAGTCTTTAGCGACCACTGAACAGCTGATGCCAGAAATAGCAGAACCTGAAATGACCGTCGCCATGTCGCAACCGGCGCCGCTGCCAGAAACTGATCTTGCTGCCGAGCCACTGGCTCCGAGCGCAAAAAAAAACTTTTTACGTTATGCATTGATGGTCGGTCTGGTGTCTGCGGTCAGTCTGGCACTGTTATTTAGTTGATGCCGGCATGCAGGCGCTAATGCAGTTGGCAATGCGGTCAGAAAAAAGCAGCAGTGGTTTATCAGGCAACGCGGTGAACTGGCCGGCATTGCTGAAACTGCAAGGGGAGGCTGAGCTAGTTTTCCTGCCGTCGGAAAGTGCTTTTCTGCAGGAAGCGTCAGGACTGTTGCTCAGCGATGATGACCGGTTGATAGATATCTCAGGTCAATCTTTTGCTATTGTAACCAGTCCTGACGGTCATCCGGTATTACAGCTGATGGCATATAAATATAACTGCTCACTTGCTGATATAACTGGGCTGGTGCAGGCCCATGCCGCCGAGGCGGGCAATTGCTGCGTTGCCAAAATTCAGTTTACTTCATTCAGGCAGGCGTTGTTGTCGGTGGCTGACCCGACACTGCTGGTTGAGTAATTTACTAGACGACTGGTCTAGTCTGCTGTATTTTACTTGTCATGAACACTGCGAATACCCAAACCAAGTCCATTGATACCCGTCAACGGGTGCTTGATGTTGCCCGTGTGATTATTCTGGGCAAGGGGTATGCTGCTGTCGGTCTGAATGAGATTCTGCAGCAGGCCGGTGTGCCGAAAGGCTCCTTCTATCACTATTTCAAGTCCAAGGATGAGTTTGGCCGTGAGCTGATGGAGGACTATTTCAGCGACTATATGGTGATGCTAGAAGGCTACTTGAGTGAGTCAAAACTCAGTGCCAGTCAGCGGCTGATGCGCTTTTTTGAGTACTGGCTGACCACTCAGTGCAGTGAATGTCCCGAAGAAAAGTGTCTGGTGGTCAAACTCAGCGCCGAGGTCACCGACCTGTCGGAAAAAATGCGCATTGCCCTTGCCCAGGGAGTTGAGAAAGTCCGCCTGCGGCTGACCCGGTGCATAGCTGAAGCCATCGCGGCAGGTGAAATAAGCACTACAGAATCAGCCGATGAGCTGGCACGAGAGCTGTATCATATGTGGTTGGGAGCAACCCTGATCAGCAAACTGCATCGCAGTTCCGATGCATTAGAGGCGGCAATGAAAGCCACCCGTCAGCGCCTGACGCTGGACTGACCAAGGTCACCGGATGAGTGACTATTTTTTTGGCTGATAAATAGACGACTGGTCTAATACTTAATCAAGTTATACCTGAGGAGAATACACGTGAATACAGAATCCCCAGCCAAAGCATTGTTTCAATCGGTGCCTTTTGGCTCGACAACGCTGAGCAATCGTTTTGTGATGGCACCAATGACCCGGAATAAATCCCCGAATGGCATTCCGGGAGACGATGTTGCCCGTTATTACCGCAGTCGGGCGGAAGGTGGTGTTGGCCTGATCATTACCGAAGGCACTTATATTGGCCACCCGGTGGCCAATGGTTATCCGGATGTGCCGGCGTTTTATGGTGAAGCCGCTTTGGCTGGTTGGAAAAAGGTCGTCGATGAAGTACATGCCGCCGGTGGCAAGATCATTCCCCAGATCTGGCACTGTGGTAAAGAACGGATTCCCGGCAATTGGCCTAATCCTGAACTGCCGGGTGCCGGTCCTGAAGATGTGTATGTGGATGGCCAACTAACGGTTAAAGCGATGGATCAGCAGGATATTGATGCTGCTGTCGCGGCTTATGCCCAGGCCGCAGCTGATGCCGAACGGTTGGGTTTTGATGGCGTTGAAATTCATGGTGCCCATGGTTATCTGATAGACCAGTTCTTGTGGCAGGGCAGTAATCAGCGTACCGATGGTTATGGTGGTTCACTGGCAAACCGCTGTCGGTTTGCCTTGGAAGTGGTTAGTGCAATTCGGGCTGCGGTCAGTCAAGATTTCCCGGTAGTGTTTCGTTTCTCGCAGTGGAAGCTGGGGGATTATGATGCCCGCATTGCAGACACCCCTGAGCAGCTTCGTGCCATCATGCAGCCATTGGCGGACGCCGGAGTCGATTACTTTCATGCCAGTACCCGTCGCATGTGGCAACCGGAGTTTGAGGACTCATCGCACAATCTGGCTACCTGGACGAAGCTTCTTACCGACAAGCCGGTCATCACTGTAGGCAGTGTCGGCTTGGATAAAGAGTTTCGTGTTGGTCACTTCACTCGTGAAGAAAACCCAGATGCCAAAAGCCAGGTTGACCTGATCCAGCTGGAGCAGGGCGTTAAGGAGCAGTTGTATGATTTGGTTGCTGTAGGACGTGCAATTCTGGCAGATCCTCAGTGGACCAATAAGGTGCGGGATAACCGGTTGGATGAAATCACCCACTTTGATACCCGGGCGCTGGACGAGCTGGTGGTCTGATAAGTCCCGTTGCTGTCGAAGATTTGCATCACATAAGGCCAGTTTGTACTGGCCTTTTTTGTGCAATTTTTAGTCAGCGCCCGGGGGAGAAGCGGTGTGTTGCATGATCGCTGCCCAGTCAGCTTTGGCGGCGGACCAGCGTAAATGGTTGATATTTGGCAGATCAAATATCGTGCCCGATTGTTTCTGTCCTGCTAATTGCGCTAGCTGGGATGCCAGGGCATGGCTTTCATCTGTTTCAGAGTAGCGATACGGACTGGCGAAGAGTTCCTGGTATGCCAGCCGATCAGGCACCAGAGGGCGACAGCCAGCCGCCACTGCTTCCAGCACCGCAATGCCCTGAAAATCATGTAATGCGGTTGATAACACAATATCAGCTTGTTGTAGCAGGCGGCGATAGTCAGCTAGGTCAGCAATGTGGCCCCAGTGCCCCAGCTGATCGGAGGTTTCTAACAGTGTTTTCAGTTCAGGGAAGGCCTTAGGCACCTTGCGAAATTGTTGCCCGACAACATGCAGCCGAAATTTAGCGCCCATGGCTATTAGCAGGCGGATCGCCTGTAACAGCAGCTCCGGCCCCTTATCAAACTCCCAGCGGTGGTTCCAGATGATCTCCAGGGGACCTTCGGTGTAGATTGGTGGCAAAAATACTTCATCCGGCAGCGGTACATGAAGCACTGATGTCGACAGGCGTATCTGCTGCGCGAGGTTGGTCGGCACCTGATCCGGCAGTTTAGTGAATAAACGGTTGGCACCGTCCAGAAAAGTATCCCGGTTGTAAGCTGAGTTAAACAGCAGCTTATCAGCACATAAAGCGTTGTAAATATTCAGGATCTGGGGCTCTACACTGTGAAATTCATGCCCGGACTCAGGGTAGGCAAACTGGTTTTCATGGAAATAAACCAGCGTGGGTATATTCGCCAGTGCGGGGACAAAACCGCGTAAACTGGTCAAGTCAACCATTGAGGTTGCGATGACTAAATCGTAAGACTGTGTCAGCGTTTCGCGTTGGCTGAACGCCCAGCTCAGGCTATTACCGCGGATACGCCAACTGAAATAACGTGCGGGCAGGGTCAGAACGGTCCATTCATGCTCAGGAAAAGCCTGTACCAGCCCCTGCCGCCAGTATTGGTGACTGACCGCATCATAGGCCGAGAGCAGAAGGATACGCATGTGACGGTGTAGTCCGGATTGTTTTGATGCAGTGATTTTAACAGCAAGCTGTATGAGATTATGGCGGCTCTGACGAAAAAAGCCTGCTGGGCAGGCTTTCCTAACCAGTATTGTTATCAGCTGACCTGTAACTGATTGGCTTGCTGAATCTCGGTTTGCCGGTTCAGACCGTTAAACAGCGCTTTGATGGCTGCACTGACAATATTCCGGTCGATGCCAACGCCAAAGATCGCCGGACCTGCGTCAAGTTGCATCTCGATATAACAGGCGGCTTCTACGGCGGCACCGCTGCCCAGGGCATGTTCATGGTAGTCGATGACCTTAATCGGCAATCCCATGGCTTTAATGGCTGCATCAATGGTGCCGTTGCCAATTCCGGAAACGCTTCGCTGGGTACTGTTTTCCCGGTACTGGATCTGTACTTCAGTGGCACCTTTATCACCATGACTGTGGGTGGTGACATCGGCATCGGTGAAGTCAAAACTGCCGCCAGAGTTCAGGTATTGTTGCTGGAACAGGGTCAGGATATCGGCACTGCTCGCTTCACGGCCTTCATTGTCCGTGAACTGTTTGACGATCCGGCTGAACTCAATCTGTAACCGGCGGGGCAGCTCTAATCCATACTGTTGTTGTAACAAAAAGCTGACGCCGCCTTTGCCCGACTGGCTGTTGACCCGCACCACTGCTTCATAGCCACGGTCCAGGTCAGCCGGATCGATTGGCAGGTAGGGAACTTGCCAGGTGGCCTCTGGATCGCGCTGGGCAAAGCCTTTCTTGATGGCATCCTGATGAGAGCCGGAAAAGGCGGTAAATACCAGTTCGCCCGCATATGGGTGGCGTGGGTGTACCGGAATCTGATTGCACTCTTCCACGGTGCGGCGGATCTGTTCGATGGGCGAGAAGTCCAGTCCGGGGTTTACGCCCTGGGTGTAGAGGTTCAACGCCAGCGTGACGATATCCACATTACCGGTGCGCTCACCATTGCCAAACAGGCAGCCTTCCACCCGGTCTGCTCCGGCCATCACGGCCAGTTCCGCCGCAGCCACCGCAGTACCGCGATCATTATGCGGGTGTACGCTGATCAGGATACTGTCTCTCCGCGCTAGATTACGGTGCATCCACTCTACCTGATCGGCGTAGATATTCGGCGTCGACATCTCCACCGTGGCGGGCAGGTTAATGATCATCTTCTGTTTCGGGGTCGGCTGCCAAATGGCGCTGACCGCATCACACACCGCTTTTGCTACGGGTAGTTCAGTGCCAGAGAATACCTCAGGCGAGTACTGGAAGACCCATTCGGTTTCCGGATACTGACTGGTGTAGTGTTTCACCCAGCGGGTGCCCTGTTCAGCAATGGCGGTAACACCTGCAATATCGGTGTTGTAAACAATACGCCGAAAATCCGGTGCGGTGGGGTTGTACATATGCACAATCGCCCGCCGGGCACCGACCAGAGATTCTACTGTGCGTTGAATTAGATCTTCCCGCGCCTGGGTTAATACCTCGATGGTGACATCATCAGGGATGCGGTTTTCTTCAATCAGGCGGCGGACAAAATTAAAGTCGGTATCTGAAGCCGCGGGGAAGGCCACCTCAAT
The DNA here is from genome assembly GCF_048548695.2 of Pontibacter sp. JAM-7. NCBI lineage: Bacteria > Pseudomonadati > Bacteroidota > Cytophagia > Cytophagales > Hymenobacteraceae > Pontibacter > Pontibacter sp. JAM-7. The sequence continues at coordinate 357,749 of NZ_JBLYIF020000002.1, read as the reverse complement.
CTCTTTGAAGCCAATCGCCACCAGCATCTCAAAAAAACGCAGCTTGGTTTCCACCGACATGGGGTCGATCAGCGACTGGTTGCCATCACGTAGATCAGTACTCATCCAGATCGGTGGATGTTCGATGACCCGGTTAGGCCACTGGCGGTTGTCCAGTTTGACAGGAGGGAATGGCCGGTATTTGCTGGCAGGGTTGCTAATCATGGTGGTCTCCAGGCGAATCGAATAAAACCTGAAAAAAGCGGGTGTGATCTGGCGTCGGATATAAACGGCTGAAACACCCGTGAAGCTTGTGGCTTGCTGCTTTTTTCAGAGTGAGAGTAGTTTACTGCGTATTGGTTGAAATTATGTTGCTATAATTGCTTAAAATAGGTATTTATTGGCAATAAAATTTAAATAAAAACCATTTATGAGCAATAAAGAATCATGGATGCTTTTGATCGGGCAATATTGCGTCACTTGCAACGAGATGGTCGTATTTCGAATCAGGAACTGGCGGAAGCGGTTAATTTGTCCCCTTCACCCTGTCTGCGGCGAGTACGTCGCTTGGAGGAGGATGGGTATATCGAGGGGTATACCGCTCGGGTCAATGCCCGCAAGCTAGGTCTTAAACTGATGGCTTTTATTCACATCAGTATGGATAAACACACACCAGAGCGGTTTGATCGCTTTGAGCAGGCGGTGGCCTGCTTGCCAGAAGTGCTGGAATGCCATCTGATTACCGGTCAGGACGCTGATTATCTACTCAAGGTGGTGGTGGAAGATATGGACGGCTACCAGCAGTTTTTGCTCAACAAGATCACACGGGTAGAAGGTGTATCTGGCGTACACTCCTCCTTTGTCCTGAAATCACCGCGGGACTCAACAGAGTTACCCGTCTCCGGTTAGCTGGTTTGTTCGGTCCCAGAGTACAGTCTCTGGATCGGCCAACCGAGGCCGGAAGGTTGGCGAATCTACTGCGAATGAGTCGAGAATTCTACTTGCAGGCACTGCGTCGCCAATATTTGCTCATCTGAGCCACTGGCTAACCTGCTCCCGGGTGGGAATCTGGCCACTGTGTACCAGGGTGTCATCAATGACAACGGCGGGGGTGCTCATGACGCCGTAGGTCAGTAGTGACTGTGGATCGGTATCCTTCACCAGATGAATCTTCACACCCAGCTCATCAGCAATATTGCGAAGCAGGTCTGCTGTTTTGTTGCACTTAGTACAGCCGGAGCCGATGACTTTGACGGTTTTCATAGTTCTCTCCTTACAGCATTACAGCAAGTAACTGAACAGGTTCAGCAACCACCCGGCAAGGGTGAAGGCCACCAGCAGCATGATCAGTAAGATCATCAGCAGGCGCCACTGCATGACCTGTTTCAGCAGGATAAATTCAGGAAAACTGGCAGCAACGGTACTCATACAGAATGCCAGGGTTGTTCCGACCGGCAGGCCTTTCAGCAGTAGGCTTTCCATCACCGGAATAATGCCTGTGGCATTAGAGTAGAGAGGAATACCCAGCAGAACGGCAGCAGGTACATTCCACCACTGGCCGTTGTGGAGGTGTTGTTCCAGCCATCCATCCGGCACATAACCATGCAGTGCAGCGCCCAGCCCCACGCCGATAAATACCCATTTCCAGACGCGGGAGAAAATATCCAGGGTTTCATCACGGGCAAACTGATGTCTTTGCTCCATTGTGATAGCAGTCGCTGTGCTGGCAGCGGTCGCGGGCCGGGAGACAGCATTGCTGCCAGCCTGTTGATAGGCCTTGGCGGCAAAGGGCTGTAATAGGCGCTCAGCATGCAGTCGATCAAGCACCAGGCCGCCAATCATACCGACACTCATACCGGTTATCAGGTAGAGCAGGGTGAGCTTCCAGCCCAGTAAACTGAGCAACAGAAGTATAGCGACCTCATTGATCAGCGGTGAGGTCAGCAGAAAGGCCATGGTGACCCCGACCGGAATACCGGCGGAGGTAAAGCCGAGAAACAGTGGAATACTGGAGCAGGAGCAGAAAGGGGTAATTGCACCAAACAAGGAACCCATTCCATACCCCAGTAGGCGGTGTTTACCCGCTAGAAAATCCCTGATCTTTTCCACATTCAGGCTGGCACGTACCAGAGCAATCAGATAGATCATCACCAGTAGCAGGCTGAAGATCTTGCTGGTGTCTTCGACAAAGAAGTGTAGTGCCTGCCCGGCGCGGCTATCGGCTGACAATGCCAATAACTGGTAAACCAGCAGGTCAGCAAGATCGGTAAAAATACTGAACATGGCTTCCTCCCTTACCCAGCAGATACAGTGTAACGAAGTATTTCGAAGGGAGTATTGATCAGCAGCAAGCGGAGGTGCGTAACTGCTGTCACGGTTAAGGTCGAGATTGGCAGGTTTGAGGCCCGAAACAACTGATGTATGGCGACTGATAGTGGCGCAGGTTTGTCGGCGCTGTTAATGCCTTGCCAGTCATCAGGTGGGTCGGCTTGAGGTGAGAAATATAAGTGGGAAATCCCGTAGAGGGCATTTGCGTATCAAGCCAAAATATTTGCCTGATTATCTAACACCGGCAGTGGTGCTGATTGCCTGATTTTGCAGTGCGATAGTTTTCTTTTAAGCCTGAATGTCGATGGTTCTGTCGCCAAAATGAGACAGAGAAGTTAAGACTTGATTCAGACGTTATCACGCAAGATGGGGATATAACTGCATGGGCATATATGTCTGGTAACTGGATGTGATACCTGACTTTTTTATGCATTGCAGCATGTATCTTCCCGCTGCAAAAAAATGCATAATCGCCAAAATTTTCGCAACTATTGCGAAACCTCCCATGCCTGATCTCACTTAACTTACAGGTAGATTCTAGTTATGTCACAGGGCTTACCGACTCGAATTAAATGGATGTATAAACTGGCACCATTCTATCTGCTGACCTTTGTGGTTTTTTATCTGGGGTTAACCCGGGAGTCAGTACCGAATGATGCTTTCACGCCGCTGCGCTGGGTGATGCTGGCCCTGTTTGTGCCGCTGGCTGTTAAGTATGTGATTCAGTTACTGGCTGCTGTGTTGTATAGCCTGACGCAGGCGCGCCCCGAGTTGTCAGGCACTTTACCCCGGGTGTCGGTATTGATTCCGGCCTGGAACGAGGAAGTCGGCATTGTTAAAACGCTGCGCTCGGCACTGAATAGCGATTATCCGGATCTTGAGATCGTGGTGATTAATGATGGCTCCACGGACGGTACCCATCAGCAGATTCAAGACTTTTTACAGAGTCTGCCGGCTGAGCACAGGCAATTGTTCTGCTATCTGAAGTTGCCCAATGGTGGTAAGGCTAAAGCGATGAACTGTGGTCTTGAACGGGCCAGCGGTGAGCTGATTGTTACTGTTGACGCCGACAGCTTACTAGACCGGCAGGCCGTTGGTCGTCTGGTGGCAAGGTTTGCTGATCCTGATGTGGCTGCTGTGGCGGGCAATGTGGTGATTGGTAACCGAGCGCGTTCAATTGAATGCCTACAGCAACTTGAATACCTGTACGGTTTTTTCTTTAAGCGCGGCGACTCGGTGTTTAATTCGGTTTATATTATCGGTGGCGCAGCAGCGGCCTATCGTCGTGATGTCCTGCAACAGTTGGGTGGGTTTGACCACTCGATTATTACTGAAGATATTGAAATCTCTACACGGATTCTGGCGCATGGTTATAAAACCCGATATGCCCATGATGCAGTCGTGTATACCGAAGGCCCGTCTGACTGGAAAGGCTTGTGTAACCAGCGTTTGCGCTGGAAGTTCGGTCGATTGCAGACCTTTTTCCGCCATCGCTCCCTGTTCTTCCAATGCCGCCGTCGTCCCGGTCCCTATCTGAGCTGGTTGTTGTTACCCGTGGCTCTTTACGCTGAACTACTACTGCTGTTTGAAGTGGTGTTGATGACGTTATTCTTCGGTTACACAATATATACTCAGGATTTCCTGCCACTGATGTTTGTGATTTTACTCATGAGCAGCATAATCTGGTTGCAGGTGATCTCCGATCCGAAACGCGCTACCCACGGCAATCTGTTGTGGCTGGCTCCGGTGGCCTGGCTGTTGTTTTTCTTTATTGATGCGGTTGAGTTTCAGGCGCTGTACCGGAGTATCAAACGTTTCTGTAAAGGCGAAGCCTTGCAGTGGCAGAAGTGGGTGCGTAAGGGACTTAGTCAGGCACCCGAGTTGTTATCTGACAGCAACGGCAGTCAACATCCGGTGGATTTGCTAAACTGATCGACCCAACCTAAGGGTTTGAGCGAATTCAGGCATGTTACGGATTTTACTGCTGTTTATCGCGCTGATCGGCGCGGTGTTATGGTTCAACAAAGAGCCACCCGCATCCATGGGGCATTCGGGTGTGCTGGTACCCAGTACGCCGCTTCAAGCTCCGCCTGACGACACTAACTTGGTGACCATGGATGATTATCTGCTGCTGCCACTGGCTGAATTTTCAATGCAGGGCAGGGTGCTTGGCCGGGAAAACTATCGTTTTGGCCGTGAAGCGGAGCTGTCCCCTATGGACCTGGCGCTGGGCTGGGGTGAAATGTCTGATTCTGCAGTTTTGGCACGGATCGATATCAGTCAGAGCAACCGCTTCTACTACTGGCGCACTGAGCGCTTTCCCATTCCCCGTAAGCAGATCGAAACCCAGAGTGCCAATATGCATCTGATTCCCGCAACTGATTATATTGCGGGAAAAATGGATGAAGTGCGCCCGGGAGATCTGGTGCAGTTTAGCGGACAGTTGGTGGAAGCGCGGGCAGAAGACGGCTGGCGCTGGCGTAGTTCCCTGACGCGGCAGGATACCGGCAACGGTGCCTGTGAGCTGGTACTGGTACGTGATTTGTTTATTCTGCCCCCACCCTGAGGCTTTTTGCTACAATGCGCGGCGTTCAGTACTTGTCTGGAGTGAATAGATGACCCGCTTTCGTCCCTGTATTGACCTGCACCAGGGGCAGGTGAAACAGATTGTGGGTGGCAGCCTGACTGATAACGGCGCCCAAACTAACTTTGTCAGTAGCCATACTGCTGCCTGGTATGCCGAGCTGTATCGACAGCATAACCTGCAGGGTGGCCATGTTATTGCACTGGGCCCCGGTAATCAGGAACAGGCGCTGGCTGCCTTGACCGCCTGGCCACAGGGACTGCAATTTGGTGGTGGTGTCAGCGTAGATAATGCCGCGGATTTCCTGGCGGCAGGCGCATCCCATGTGATTGTGACCTCCTTTCTATTTGAGTCGGGTGAATTCAGTTGGCCCCGGCTGGAAGCGATCAAAACTATCACCGGTGCCGACCGCCTGGTGTTGGATCTGAGCTGTCGACGTGTAGGTGATGGCTGGTGCATTGCTACAGACCGTTGGCAGACCGTGACTTCGACTTCGGTGACACCAGAGCTACTAATCGAGTTGAGCAGCCACTGCGCCGAGTTTCTGATTCACGCCGCTGATGTGGAAGGCCTACAGTCCGGTATTGATACGGACTTGGTTCGTTTGCTGGGTGACGCCAGCCCAATTCCAGTGACCTATGCTGGCGGTGCCCGCTCCCTAGAGGATCTGGCACAGGTACAGCAATTGTCGAATGGCAGGGTAGACCTGACCATCGGCAGCGCGCTGGATATCTTCGGTGGCAACGGGGTTACGCTGGATGAGTGCATCACCTGGAATCGTGATCATTAAGCTAGCCTGAGCAAATCGCACTGTAATACATCTGATTACCCTGGCGTAACTGCTGCAAGAGTCCTGAATGGTCTGTGCCTGAAGGGTTGGCTGCACGGTATTTAATGTCCACTATTTGCGTGCTGTACCCCTGGTGGGTTGGTCTTTTGTACTACACTGAGGGCGTGGCTCTGAAGCGCTTTGGGGGTAGACGATGTTCTTACAGCATATTGCCGGATTTATTCAGCATCCTATCACTGAGTGGCAGCTGCTTCGTCGTGAGCGGTCTGTGTCTTTCGAGGGTTTTCTGCTGCATGTGGCCGTTCTGGCGCTGATTCCCAGTGTGTGTCTGTTTCTCGGCACGACGCAGGTTGGCTGGCGGGTAGCGGGCAGTGAGCCAATTCGCTTGTCCCTAGAAAGTGCTGCGGGCGCTGCGATAGCTTTTTATCTGGCGATGCTGGTTGCGGTTATGTTGGTGACTTACGCCATTCACTGGATGGAAAAAACCTACGGTGGCTATGCCACCATGAATGATTGTCTAAACCTGACTACCTATACCGCACTGCCTCTGTTTCTCAGTGGTTTTGCCGGACTTTACCCACTGCTCTGGTTTAATGTGATTATTGGCCTGTTGGCACTGAGTTACAGCCTCTATCTGTTATACAAGGGAACCGCCATCATCATGCAGATTCCAGAAGAGCGCGCCTTTATGTTTATTGGCTCCATTCTGACCGTTGCTCTGTGTGTATTGGTAGGGTTAATGATCTTTAGTGTGATTCTGTGGGATAGCGGTTTGCCACTCAATTTTATTCGTTAGATCAATCTACCTGGGATCGCTTGTCCTGGGGATTAGCAGCTGGCTGCCTGAGAAACAAAAAAAGCCAACCTTACGGTTGGCTTTTTGCACAGGAATGGCGCCTGCGTTAAATAGCGATCTTACTTAGTAATTTCCTGCAGTTCAGTCATCGCAGCTTCGCGGGTATCATTAGCGATAGACGTGAAGGCTTCACCCTGAGATTTCAGCAGTTCAAACAGCGCTTTATTAGCATCCATATTGAACTTGATCAGGTCTTCAGGTGATTTAACTTCTTTGGCTTTTTCAGCTTCGAGCTTAAAGAAAGCGCTCAGCTCTTCACCGGATTTTTTCTGCTGCTCGATAGATTTAGTGATTGCTGCGGCCTGCAGCTCCATCAGGCTTTTAATAGTATCGTAAGACTTCTGAAAATCTACATTGCTCATTTGTATTTCTCCTGCATTTTGTTTTGTTGCACTGCACAATATCCATGATTTTAGGCCTTTACTGGCCAATGTCAATATCTTTTTTTGTGCAGTGCAGCAAAAAAGATTCTGAGGCGGTTACTGGAACTGATGCCGTTGAGTTGATTTAATGGCAGCCCGTCCAGTGTAGATCAAAAAAACCATGTCCGGATTTGAAACCATACTTACGCTGTTCCTGCTGATTGGAGTGGGGTATCTGGCCAAACGTACTATCCTGGCTGAACACTCTTTGGCAGCACTGAACAGTTTTGTTTTTTACATTGCTGTACCCGCATTACTGTTCCTATCAGCCTACCGCTTGCCATTAGATAGCCTATTACAGCCGGCTTACATTGGGGCGTTTCTGCTGGCTACCGTGATCACTGGCTTGTTGGCGGTTCTGGGCGCACGTTGGTGGTTTCCTACGCGCAGTCCTGAACAACACGTCATGCGCGCAGTGAATGGTACCTTTGCCAACTTCGCTTACATGGGTATACCGCTGATCTCTGCATTACTGGGTGAGCGGGCCTATGGTCCGATGATCTGTATAATTCTGGTCGGCAACCTGTTCATCATCGGTGGGGCTCAGGTACTAATAGAAAGCATGCGCCAGCAGGGAAGTGGCTTTCAGGCACTGATCCGTACTCTGGACCGTTCCTTATTGCGCAGCCCAGTTTTCCTGGCCACGGTGGCCGGGGTAGGGGCATCGCTACTGCAATTACCCTTGCCTGCGGTGGTCAGTAATGCCCTGGAAATTATGGCACCGTCAGCGATTCCTGTGGCCCTGTTTTGTCTCGGGGCTGGATTGCAATTTGCGGCACTTAAAAACTGCAAACTGGAAATGGTCTGGCTGATTACGGTGAAGCTGGTGTTTCAGCCGCTGATTACCCTGGGTATTTTTACCGGATTTGGTCTAACGGACCCGAATTGGTTATTGGCGACAGTACTACTGACAGCACTGCCGACGGGGGCACTAGCGCATGTTGTGGCCCTGCGCTATGACGTGAGTGAGCAGGAAACGTCGCTGTGTGTTGTGCTTTCAACCTTGCTGTCAGCACTAACGGTTGCCGTGTGGAGTGGCTGGTTACTCTGATCTCTTGTTGGTTGCAGCACTTAATTGCTGCTGCAAGGCCGGAGGTAGGTTATTCAGAATCAGACGGCCATTGTCCGGGTCGTATAATACATCCCGCTGACTATTAAGCAGGCCCAGGGCCTGTTGCGCCAATTCCAGTTTCCAGCTGCCGGTCCTGGCCTGGAGGCGGCCGATTCGGTTTAGTGTCAGATTGTGTGGTTGAAATTGTTCGCTTAGCCGGTAGGGACCCTGTTTAGCAAAACTACCAAAAGTGCCGGCATGGGTTTCGGCTTGTTCTGGTGGAATATAGACATCCAGCATGCGCGATACCTGATCCAGTTCTACCGGTTCACGGTCTTTCTTTTGCTGCTGCATATAATCGACAATCTGCTCCATTACTTCAGTTTTGGGGCTGCTTAACTGATGTTGCTGGCAGAAGTCATCTGCTGCCCGAAGTAGATCGCTGGTGGCCTCTTTCGCATCAATGGATTCGGCACAGCCGGTCAGCGTGAAGAAGCTTTCCGGGTCATCGGTTTTCCCTTTAGTGCCGAAGAAGCAGAGGTGGCCATCCTGCTCCATTTGTAACGCTGTGAGGTTCACCTTTACTGCGCGTTGCAGCTGCTCCAGATTAAGCTGGGATTTCAGTTCGGGTTGGCCCTGAGCATTCAGCTGAACAGAGGGTTGTGAACCGGCAGTCGCCAGCACCAGGTGCAGACTGACAGCGTCGCGGTATAGGAGCAATATGATCGCACTGGTGGGGGCCTCGGTGTCATTTAGCAAAGGCTGCCAGTGGCTGATCAGGTTATTGGCGAGCGCAGTTAACGTTTCGCTACGGTCTGACACGCCCGGTAGCTGCTTAATAAGGTCGGCTACCGGGTGAGCATCATCGACAAAGCTGCCATGATGCAAGTTACTTCGGCGGTCGAAATTTGCACGGATACGTTCTTGTATCAGCTGTGCGACTGATCCTGTGGGGGATAGTGTCTGGATCTCATTGCTGGCAGAGATAACAGGCATTAGCAGCAGATTTTCAATAGGCATGGCGGACAGTCGTCGATGAAAAACGGTATTTTACCGGTAATTATCCACGGCTGTCCTTATTACGATAGGGTTTTTGCAATTGAGCCAGTGCTTTGAGCCAGTGCTTTGAGCCAGCCGATGCTGGCTCAGGCGGACTGACTGAATATTCAGACGTTTAAGTATTCGTCATATACCTCGTGCATCTCATATTTCAGGCGTCGTTGCTCAAGAATCTCTTCTATCTCGCGGCGTTTGTTGGATTGGCGAGTACGGTGGGTCTTGTCACTGGTTGCAGCTGCTGGTTCCCAGTCATCAAAGTCGTCCGTTGGCATCTGGTCGACACGCACTTTAGTTCCCATGTTCATCTCTCTGGTTGTTTAGTCTTTGCAGCTAATGCTGCGGGATGAAAAGCACGGCAGAGGCAGGTGTTCAGCTGCCCCTGTTTCTGCCGAATATAGGGCAGAACCTGGGATAGGGTGTAATTTAATTTTTCAATCAGATTGGCCATTTCTACAGGTTTTGGAAATTGAAACGTTTGTTGGGTTGTTTCTACCTTTTATGTGAAGGAATAAGCTTAACCTGAGTGTGTAAATTTGATATGCTGCAATGCAATACGGTTGTGTCGCATCGCAAAAGGCTTGGTACTTTATATGTAGTCCTGCCAGTTTCAGTGGGTATATGAACTACACTGAAACGCAGTAGCTTGTTGGATGCACGCTATAGAGAGTGTGTTTATGTGTTGTGTAAAATGTTCTGGTTTTATTGAGTCACCGTACTCCATTCTGCCACATGAAGATTTGCGTCTGATGCGCGAAGAGCAAAAATCAGAGATTTACGGATGTCAGCGTTGCTTTACATTCTTTGAATTTACTGATGATGCTATCTACCTGATGGAGACGTCAGAGGGTGAGGCAGAGTCACGCGTTGCCTGATATCCACCGTAAACAGACAGTATAAAAGGCACCTTGAGGTGCCTTTTTTTATTTCGCTACATTCGGGTGGAGGGCTGGTAATTCAATGCTCCCAGTCCGAGTCTTCCTCATCAAACACATCGGTGAGTTCGCGCATCAGGCGCTTTTCTTCAAGTAGGGCTTCAAGGCGCCTGCGTTTATCAGGGTGCAGGCTGGCACGCTTATAAATTACGTTATCCAGATTTTCTTCAGTAGATGGGTCGCCGACCCAATCATCCATATCAATCAGGCTGTCTGTTTTTGGCGTATTACGCTGCTTCATCCGGCTGGCCTCGCTGCACTATTCTTGGCATACAACAGAAAGACATAAGGTTTATATCGACCCTTTGATGCAAGTCATGAGACTTCTAAAGTTTGGGCTATTGCTTAGCCTGATTATGGTACAAAATTGATCGTGGGGAAGGCGTAAAAAGTAATTTTTTAGTATTTTTTACTCGGCGTATAGAAAAAAATCGCTTTGGATTTGAGGTAGGTTTGGCTAATGAACTGACGATTTGTTAGTTCATAAATCATTTTGCTGCACTGCAAAAATATGCTACTTTTGTAGGGGCAATTTAAGCCCTTGGTCTTGATTTATTTCTATAGCACTAGAATTAGGCGAAACCTATGAAAATTAAGGGTTGCATGCAATAGTTTTGAAGTGACTGGTGCCGTGTTTCATATGTTTTTGCTGCAATGCGGCGATTGATGTCGAGGCGGGCCAGGCGGTAATTCAACAGTGAAACGGTGATATAAACAGTGCCAACGAAATATCTGAAACGGTTTTTTAAACCTCAGTCTATCGCTGTGTTTGGTGCTTCCGAGCGGGAGTACAACATGGGGGGCATCGTTATTCAGAACCTGCAGGAGAGTGGTTTTGAAGGCAAACTATTTGCTGTGAATTCTCAAGGCTATGCGTCGGTACATGGTGTGCCCTGTGTTAGCAGCCTTCCGGAATTACCGGAATTACCTGATCTGGCGATTATCTGTTCACCACCTGAAACAGTACCTGACATTATTCGTGCCTTGGGTGCCAGTATGGTGAAAGCCGCCATGATTCTCACGGGTGGCTTATCTTACTCCGAGAATGATACAGAACGCAGCTTGCGTGACCAGGTGTGGGAAGCCGCCAGGCCTTATGGTATTCGCATTATGGGTCCAGATTGTATGGGTGTTTTGGTGCCTGGCCACAAAATGAATGCCAGCTATTCGCATATCAATATCCGCAAAGGCAAGGTGGCCTATATTGGTCAGTCTGGCACCCTGGGTACTGCCATGATTGATTGGGCAACGGGTCAGGAAATAGGTTTTTCCCACTTTTTAACGCTGGGCGATGGCGCGGATGTTGATCTGCCATCGGTGATTGATTATCTGTCGCAGGACCCCTATACCCACGCAATCTTGCTTCAGCTGAACAGGATTGATGGTTCCGCGCGGCATTTTATCTCTGCTGTGCGAGCTGCATCCCGCAATAAGTTGGTACTGGTACTGAAAAACAGTGCCTTTATTGGCGAACAGTCTCGTGCTGAGCTGGCGCCCGGCATCTATGACGATGATGTGGTTTATGACGCGGCGCTGCGGCGGGCCGGTGTGGTTCGGGTTGCTACTTCAGATGAGCTGTTTAATGCGCTGGAGACCCTGACCCGCATGAAACCGATGCGCGGTGAACGGGTCGCCATGATTTGTAATGGTATGGGGCCTAATGCACTGGCCACAGAACGTTTGTTCAAAGATGGCGGAGAATTAGCACAACTCTCAGAAGACTCGGTTCAGCAATTGAGTGAGTTGCTACCCTCATACTGGAACCGGAAAAATCCAGTGGATTTGAATTCTGATGCAACGCCCGATCGCTTTGCTGCTGCGGTGCGTGTTCTGACCAAAGATCCGGGTGTTGATGCTGTGCTGGTATTGCATTCACCCACCCGTTTGGCTCCCTCAGTGGCGACGGCTGATGAAGTGATTAAAATCGCCCGGAAAACCCCGCGTAATGTATTGACCTGCTGGATGGGTCGGGAAACGGCAATAGCGGCGCGAAACCTGTGTAATAGTGCGGGCATTTCGACGTTTCTGACGCCGGAAGAGTCTGTGGATGCGTTTATGCATATGGTGGACTTTCATCGCAACCAGGTGGTTATGCGCCAGACACCGGCACCTTTTATGGAGCAAAACTCCCAGAACCATAGCAGTGCCCGCCAGATGTTAAGCAATGCACTGGAACAAGGGCGTGACTACCTGACCCATGAGGAGTCTGTCAGGTTATTGGATCTGTATAACATTCCAACCTCGGCTACGTATTATGCTGATGATGTCGCGGGTGTGATGGATATTGCCCGTAACCTTGATTGCTCTGTCGCAATCAAAGCGTTGCACACTGAAAACCGCTACCCGTTCAGTTATGACATTAAACGCACGCAGCGTTGGCGTGATATGGCACAGGATCTGTATTCACTGGCAGAGATTGAGCGTGCCAGTGTTAACCTTTCGTACCGCACGATGGAAAGTTATGGTGATGATAGTCTGCAGGGGTATTGCGTGCAGGAGATGAAGCGTGGCTTCCAGTCGTTACAGATCAACCTGGGTATTACCCGGGACCCTACGTTTGGGCCAATGATTGTTTTTGGTATAGGTGGCCATTCCGTTGATGTGATTGCCGATCGTCATGTGATGTTGCCGCCGTTGAACATGTCTCTGGCACTGGAACTGGTTCGTCAGTCAAGGATTAGCCGGATCATAGATGAGAACAGCTACCAGCCGGATCGTGACAAGGAAACACTGAGTGAATTATTGGTGACGCTATCGGGTATGGTCGTTGATCTGCCGAATCTGAAGTGCCTGGAAATCAATCCGTTACTGCTGAATAAAAGCGGTTTACTGGTTATGGATGCTTGCGCCTCGATTACGGCCGAACCTGCCCGACTGTCTATCTCGCCTTATCCTGAGCATCTGACGGAGTCAATCAGTCTCAAATCCGGACGCCCGGCGACCATTAGAGCCATTCGTGGTGAAGATGAACCCAATCATCTTGAGTTTTATAACAAGCTCAGTCCACAGTCGATCCGGTTGCGTTATTTTTATAGCAGAGGGGTGCCAACCCACCATGAGCTGGCGACCTGGACGCAGATCGATTATGACCGTGAGATGGCGTTTATTATCTCAGCCGATAAACTGGATGGCCCCGGTACCGAGACGCTGGGTGTGGTTCGTGCTGTGACCGATGCGGATAACGTACGAGCTGAATTTAGTGTGGTAATAAGGGATGACCTGCAGGGTGAAGGTCTTGGTGTCATTCTGATGTCGAGGATAGTCGACTACTGCCGTGAACGAGGTATTTTGCAACTGGTGGGCTCTACGCTGAATACCAATAAGGGTATGCAGGGGCTTGCTGCTAAACTGGGTTTTAACGTTAGCTATAACACTGAAGAAGATGTTGTCGATATGAAAATGTTGTTGAATCAGCCAGCAGAGGACTGGCAGCGAGCTCGTTTACATCTGCCCGTATAACCACTCAGCGAATTACAGGTTGGGGCAGTACATGTCGTGTAAAGTATGAATGATACGCTTGGCTGTATCGCCTTCAAGAGAATAATAGATCGTTTGTGAGGCCCGGCGGGTTTTTACCAGACGATCTTTGCGCAGAACTGCCAGGTGCTGGGATAGGGCAGACTGGCTCAGCTCCAGACAGCGATTTAATTCGGTGACTGAGAGTTCTTTATCATCAAGATGACACAGAATCAGCAGGCGACTTTCGTTGCCCAGCGCCCGCATTAACTTGGCTGCTTTTGATGCATTCTCACGCATCATTTCCATATCGGGGGTGCCGTAGGCGGTTACCGGTGCATGCGCTGTGTGCGTATTGAGACTGCTAGCCAAGGGATCCTCCATTTATTGTCTATAAGTATATAAAAACCAGAAATATAGTGGGGTTTTAACCCACAGATACTAACTCAGTTGTATCCACTTGATCAATTATTTAACTAATTAAACCAAGGTATTTAATAATTTAAGTAATTGCTGATTTAGATCAGGCTGGTCTAGTGCTTAAGGCGTAATAAGTGGCAAAAAAACTGCCTGCGCACCAGAATGAAAGCAGCTGGTAAGATAAGGAATCTGGCAAATGAAAAAACTTATGGTGCATATCGATGAACGGCACGACCCAGGCATCCTGCTGGAGAAGACCGCTTATCTGGCACGTCAGTTTAACAGTAAGGTAGAACTGTTTAGCTGTTGTTATAACCGCTCCATTGCCCAGGGGCTGATGTTTGATCGAGAACAACAGGGGCATGCTGAGCACGCCTACATGCGGCAGCAAGAAGCGCAATTGGAGAAACTGGCGTCACCGCTGTTGAATGCCGGCATCGAAATATCCTGGGACCTGTGCTGGGATCGCCATACCGCGGAAGCGGTGGTGCGCAAAGTGTTGCGTTATCAACCAGACCTTCTGTTACAGGCCGTCGCGCCGCACCATACTGGATTAGGACGTTTTTTGTTTGCCCCGGTCGACTGGCAGGTGGCCCGGAAATCTCCGGCGCCTGTGCTTTTTGTCAAAGAACAGCCGTGGGGGGATTTGCTGCGCATGGCTGCTTGCATTGATCCGTTGCATGAAACCGATCAGAGCGGGGCGCTGGATCGTAAATTACTTGATATGGCGACAGAACTTGCTCAGCAAGGATTTGCCGAACTGGATATTGTGCATTGCTTCAATACATTACCCCATGAAGCAATCTTTGATGAACATATGGTACTGGATTATCGTAACCTGCAGGATAATGTTCAACTTCACCATCGCCAGGCATTGATCAAATTACTGGCCCCTTACCAACGTCAAGTTGATGACCCTGAGGTTCACCTTTTACACGGTGAAACCGATCAGATGCTTGCCAGTTTTGCGGCGGAACAGCACAGCGATATTCTGATTATGGGTGCGGTTGCGCGCAGTGTGCTGGATCGGGTGCTGCTGGGCAGCACCATGGAGCGGGTGGTCGATCGGGTAAATTGTGATGTTTTATTGATTAAACACCCGGATTTTCAGTGTCCGGTAAGCGAATCCTGATCAGTCCAGTGTCAACTCTGCCCAGATGGGCGCGTGATCAGAGGGCTTCTCCATACCACGGATCGCGTAGTCAACGCCGGCATCGCTGCACTTTGCCAGCAGCGGTGCAGTGAGCAAGATACCATCAATGCGAAGACCGCGTTTGGGTTCATCGTCAAACCCCCGTGAACGGTAATCAAACCAACTGAACACATTATCCGTAGCTGGGTAAAGGCTGCGAAAACAGTCGCTGAGTCCCCAATCAGTTAACCGTTGATACCACTCGCGTTCTTCGGGTTGGAAGCTGGATTTGCCGGTTTTCAACCAGCGTTTGCGGTTGGCTTCACCAATGCCGATATCCAGATCCAGAGGGGAAATATTTAAATCACCCATTACCAGTAGCGGCTGAGTGGGATCACACTCTTGTTCTAGATAATGCTGTAGCTCGGCATAAAAGCGACGCTTGGCGGGGAACTTGGTTTCGTGGTGGATGCTCTCGCCCTGAGGGAAATAACCGTTGATGACTCGCAGGGTGCTGCCGTTGGCGCAGGCATAGTCAGCGATTATCAGTCTTTTCTGTGCAGCTTCATCATCGTGGCTGAAACCTTTTTGTACCTTGAGCGGCACCATGCGTGAGAGCAGGCAGACGCCATAGTGACCTTTTTGGCCGTGTATCTCGACATGGTAGCCCATGGCCTCAACCTCAGCGAGGGGGAAAGCATCATCGTGCACTTTTGTTTCTTGTAAGCCAATAATATCAGGCTGATGCTGGTCAATAACCGTCTGTAACTGGTGCAACCTGGCACGTATACCGTTGACGTTAAAGCAGACTATTTTCATGATCAAACCCTTGGCTACTTGCTTAAGAGCCGCCTATCTTAGTCATTACAACAGCAGTTGCAAGCTGGCGGGATAAGGCCTGGCTATGAGGACAGTTGGCGCAAGCAATTGGCAGTTGTTCGACGACGAGGTTAGAGTAGGGCCAGTTTTTTGGCCGTTGCGCAGAGGAGAGTTGCGTGTCTGAGTTTGATTTTGATCTGTTTGTCATTGGTGCGGGTTCTGGTGGTGTCAGGGCGGGGCGTATGGCTGCTGCCATGGGGGTACGGGTTGCGATTGCTGAGGACCTTCACCTTGGGGGCACCTGTGTCAATGTGGGCTGTGTGCCAAAGAAATTATTTGTGTATGCCTCGCACTTTGCGGAAGAGTTTGGGCATGCCACCGGTTTTGGCTGGCAGCATCAACAGCCTCAGTTTGATTGGCAAACACTACGTGACAACAAAACCCGTGAAATTGAGCGCCTCAATGAGGTGTATCAAAATATGCTGGTCAACGCCGGTTGCGAATTGATTCATGGCCGCGCCACTTTGGTGGGGCCGCACACAGTCTCCGTGGCGGGAAGACAGTACTCCGCCGAACGTATACTTATTGCGGTGGGAGGCTGGCCGCATATTCCAGATATTCCCGGTCGGGAACATGTTATCAGTTCCAATGAAGCTTTTTATTTGGAGCAGTTCCCTCAGCGGGTAGTGGTCGTTGGCAGCGGTTATATTGGGGTTGAGTTTGCGGGAATTTTCAAGGGTCTTGGCGCTGAAACCAGACTGATTTACCGCGGTGAGCAGATTCTCAGAGGCTTCGATCAGGAAGTGCGTGAGTTCACAGCAACAGAAATAGCGAAGAAGGGCGTTCAGCTATATCCTAATACTCAGATTGAAGCCGTTACCAAACAGTCTGATGGCAGCCTGTTATTGCAGCTGGCAAACGGAGAACAACTGACCACCGATTTGGTGATGTATGCCACTGGACGCAAACCCAAGGTGCAAGGCTTGGGGCTTGAGGGTTTGGGTATCGCTCAGGCACCTAATGGCGCCATTGTTGTTAATGACCAGTTCCAGACCTCAGTATCTTCTGTCTATGCGATTGGCGATGTTATTGACCGGATGCAATTGACGCCAGTGGCGCTGGCCGAGGGTACGGCGCTGGTGAAAAGCCTGTATGGTGATAATCCGCAACAGGTGGATTATGAGTTGATCCCGACGGCCGTATTTTGTCAGCCAAATATTGGCACTGTCGGCTTGACTGAAGAACAGGCGCGTGAGCGTTATGCAAAAATTGAAGTTTACCGTTCAAACTTTCGTGCCATGAAGCATACTCTGAGTGGCAGTGAGGAACGCACTCTGATGAAACTGCTGGTGGATGCTGAATCTCGGCGGGTGGTTGGTGTGCATATGGTTGGCGCAGAGGCCGGCGAAATTATTCAGGGCATTGCTATCGCACTGAAGGCGGGCGCCACTAAAGAGGTATTTGATGCCACGATAGGGATTCACCCGACATCTGCGGAAGAGTTTGTCACCATGCGTGAGCCGGTCAGCAACTAAGCCGTCTTTAGCAACGCCTTGATCTGTTTGTCATGCCAGGCGGATAAGCAGATCAAGGCACTTACTGCACCGACCAAGGCAAACGCCATATCGCTTTGGGTATCCCAAACATAACCCTGGGTGCCCAGAAAGGCTTCAGCGGCTGTACCGCTGAGTTCTGCGACCCACCATTCAATCAGTTCATAGAAGGCACTGAAGGCAAGGCAGACACTGATCACCATCAGTGAGCGCCAGCCATTGCCATTCACCACCTGGAATCGGATCAATATCTCCCGCGCCAGAATAGCCGGTGCAAACCCCTGCATAAAATGACCGACTTTATCGTAATGATTGCGCTCAAAGCCAAGCGGTTGTTTTAACCAGTCAAAGAGAGGGACTTCTGCATAGGTGTAGTGTCCGCCAACCATCAATACCACAGCATGCACCAGAATGAGCATATAAAGCAGTGGGGTAAGAGGAAAACGGCTACGGGTGAGTGTCAGCAATATCAGACCAATCAGTGCCGGTAATACCTCTAGAAACCAAGTAAAAAGATCCTTGGGATTAATGGCAGACCAGCCTAAAACGGCAATAAACATGCTCAACCAGAGACCTGTTGCCGGAGTGAAGTAACGAGGCTGTGTCATCGGTCTGTGCATGCTGAGTGTCCTTGCTACCGAATATCGGGGAGTATAGCTGTCACTTTAATTCACGGTATTTTGCCATATAGGTTGGCTGACACCACATTTTGTCATCTTGGTTTGGTGTAGTAGTTGCAAACAGCGGAGGTGATATGACCCTTAAACAGCACTTTGAACTACTTGCTCAATACAACCAGTGGTTAAATGAAAAGTTGTACAGCCTTTGTATCGAATTACCAGATGATCAGTTGATCGATGTTACCAGTCTTCATCATTGCTCCATATTTGGTTTGTTACAAGCGGCTGTACAGCTTGATCAGCAGTGGCTGGCCCGCTTTGCCAGCCACCCTGCAGGATTTGTTGCTTTGCTGGATTTGCGTCAGGTGACGGACACAGGGATGCCGGAAACACAGCAGCCTGATTTATCCAGCCTGTGGCGACTTCGTAACCGGTTGGACCAGCGCATTTTGGCATTATGTGACGAACTGGAGGTGTGCCATCTGGCCTATCCATTGGTGTACGAAAATCGGCAACATAATCGGTTTGAAAAGCGGTTTGGCTATTTATTACAGCATCTGTTTAATCAGCAGACGTTGGCGCGAGGTGGATTGATCATCGCTTTGCAGCAGCAGGGTATCGTACCCGATACCACTGAACTGCTGGCGGTGATTCCTGAGGCTTGAGTATGGTCTTGGCGTTTTTAATCCGCCAGGTGCACCATGTTGCGACCGTTTTGTTTGGCAGAGTACAGTGCGCTGTCAGCGCGGGAAATAAGACTCTCAGAGGTCTCTCCGGATGACAGTTGCGCGACGCCAAACGAGGCGCTGATTGAACTGATAACAGAGCCGTTGGTTTTTTGCTTGATTCTGATCGCCTGTACTTTGGTGCGCAGCATTTCTGCCACAACAGCTGCTTTATGCGCACTGCAATCTGGCAGGATGACTGCAAATTCTTCACCGCCGTAACGCACTGGAATCATAGGTTCTGGGCAATTTAATTGCATCAATTTACCCACATGCTGTAACACCTTGTCACCCATTTGATGGCCGTAGGTGTCGTTAAACTTTTTGAAGTGATCAACATCCAGCATCATCAGTGATAAACCGCTGGGAATGTTGCTACGGGTCAGTTGTTCAAGTTCCTGGTCAAAGGTGCGCCGGTTGTAGAGGCCGGTCAGCACATCAATTGACGCATCCTGTTGGGATTTTCGCAGTTCCTGCTTGAGCGTGTCGATCTCCTGTTGCGCATCCTCGATCCGTTTTTGAAAACCACGGGTGGATTGATTCATCGATAGGGTATATTGCGATAGCGTCTGAATAATCGTTTCGAGGGATGGCCCGCTGTCATTATTTTGTTTTGACTGCAGGGCATCCAGGCTACTTTCAAGCACCTCGCTGAAATCAGCGCTCTTGCGGGCGGCACTGTCTGCATGGTTATGCAGGTCATTGATCATGGCAACCAATTGATCCTGCATTTTCCCGGTTTTGCTGACTTCGTTGCCCAGCATATGCTCGCGAAACATCTTTTCGCTTAGCAGGTTCGGGCAAGTGCCATAGGTCTGCAGAGTCTTGTCGAGCTGCAAGTTGAGAGCCGGTAGACGTTTCGATACATAGGTATACCAAAGCGCGTAATTCAAAGGGTTGGGGGGGATCTGGTGCTTGACCATAAGTGGAACCGCCTGACGAAGATACTGGGCGGCCTGATTATTATTATCGGCAAATTTCATAACGCTACGCTCTAGATAACTGACACTAATACTGAAATTTCGCACCCGGTGAGATTGACACTAGAGGCCGATGGGCGGGCTCAAAAAGAGATGCGAAACATAAATGTCTTATCCATGACAATTTATCCCTATTATTTATAGGTATAATTCTTATCGGCCTTACTGGCAGATGTTTGAAAGATATTTCTAATTTTATTAAAAAGTCGTATCAGGTGTGGTGCTGATTCTTTAATAGTACGCAGCTAACCTGCCATCGGCAATATAGAGATAAGTACAGATGCAGTGGATCTATGGTTTTAATTTGAACAATCTCCGAGGTGACCTATTAGGCGGACTGACGGCAGCTGTTGTGGCGTTACCCCTGGCACTTGCGTTTGGCGTGTCATCCGGAGCCGGGGCGATTGCCGGGGTATATGGCGCCATTTGTGTCGGTTTCTTTGCTGCTCTGTTTGGCGGGACGCCTTCACAGGTATCAGGACCAACCGGGCCGATGACTGTGGTAATGGCCGCGACTTTCACTCAATACAGCAGCATCGATCCGGAGCAGGGGCCTGTGCTGGCCTTTACGGTGGTCATACTTGCCGGTGTTATGCAGATAGTGTTGGGGCTTTTCAGGCTAGGGAAAT
This sequence comes from Pontibacter sp. JAM-7, assembly GCF_048548695.2. Classification (NCBI taxonomy): domain Bacteria; kingdom Pseudomonadati; phylum Bacteroidota; class Cytophagia; order Cytophagales; family Hymenobacteraceae; genus Pontibacter; species Pontibacter sp. JAM-7. Next base: position 337,414 of record NZ_JBLYIF020000002.1, on the reverse strand, counting down.
ACATCACTCTGGTGCCTTTTCCGGTCATATCAGGTTTTATGACGGGTATTGGGGTGATTATTATTTTATTACAACTGGCACCCTTCCTGGGCCATTCTGCACAGGCATCAGTGCTGGAAGCGATCAGGGTATTGCCAGCGGACCTTCGGCAGTTAAATGTGTGGGCTGCGGGCCTTGGCTTGTTGACGCTACTGATAGTCTTTTTCTGTCCGCGTAAGGTTACTCAGGTGCTGCCGTCAGCGTTGATTGCCTTAATTGCGGGCACATTGCTGGCGATACTTCTGGTCCCGCAAGATGCTGTTGCGGTATTGGGTGAGATACCGACGGGGCTTCCTTCGATGGTGTGGCCGCAAATTTCGTCTGCCCTGCTGGGCGATATGCTGCTCTCTGCACTGATGCTGGCGATACTGGGTGCCGTCGATTCACTGCTGACATCACTAGTGGCGGATAATATTACTAAAACCCATCACAGCTCTGATCGTGAACTCATCGGTCAGGGGGTGGGTAATATGGTGGCAGGTTTATTTGGCGGCTTGCCGGGTGCAGGTGCCACCATGCGCACGGTGGTTAATGTTCGGGCCGGGGGTAAAACACCAATATCCGGCGGGTTTCATGCGTTGATTTTGCTGCTGATCGTGCTGGGCGCTGGCCCTTTGGCAGAGCATATTCCCCATGCGGTACTGGCAGGTATATTGCTGAAGGTTGGTATCGATATTATTGATTGGAAGTTTCTCAGCCGGTTACACCGAGCGCCCTTATTTGTCATCTGTCTGCTGTTGCTGGTTCTCTGCCTGACCGTTTTCGTTAACTTGATTGCGGCGGTATTTATCGGCGTATTCCTGGCCAATATAGTGACATTAAAACGCTTGGCGGATAGCCAGATTGATGCGATGTCAATCATAGCGGATCAACCTGAAATATTGCCTGACCTGAATCCAGCGGAGCAGACCCTGTTACGTGAGGCGGGAGGGAAAATGCTGTTGTTTCATTTTGAAGGCCCGGTGAGTTTTGCATCTGCCAAGGGAATGTCCAAAAAGCTTGGGGTGAAGCAGCCTCATGATGTGGTGATTATGGATTTTGTCAGGGTACCGTGGATCGATGTGTCCACCGCGATGGTGATAGAAGACCTTATTGTCGATGCCCGTCAGGCTGGGCGGGAAGTGCTGCTGGTAGGGCTGAACGAGGCGGTGCTGAATGTGTTTGAACGTTTACGTATTCTGGCCTGTATCCCACCGGAACACCTGTTGGCTGAGCGCCAGGCTGCGTTAGAGTATGCCGCCGCGTTAGTGTCGAGTCAGCCCAGCTGACCGGCACCGATATATACCCGGCCAAACCACTTGGGTTGCTCAAGGTGGTCTCGCAACTCGACGATAAGCTGCGTCAGAGTGATGTCAGATGCTTGTAGCGCTTGCCAGTCTTCTTCCAATAGCAGGACTTCCAGATCAATCAGGTCCTTGCGGTAATGCAGGGTTATCCGCCAGGGTTTAAGGGGTGTGGGTAGCGCGGCAAAAAAACGTTCAATATCCGGCTCAAGGCTGCTACGCATGGGTAGGGGAGTGAAGAAGCCTTTCTGGTCAATTTTTGCATCATCATAGGTATCGATATGATAGATGATGTGGCTGATGTCAGTATTGTGCTTGAGCAGTTTCAACATCGCGTTATCGCCAATCTGGTGGCCTTCGGACGCGCTGACAAAGGGTGCCACTTGTATATGCATCTCCAGCAGACTGCTGCTACCCATGCTACGGCTTTTAAAACTGTGCACGCTAAGCACGCCATCGACGGACATAACCAGAGTTTTAAGCCGCTCTACCTCTTCAGCAGGTAAGCCAGTATCCACCAGTTGTCGCAGGCTGTCCCAGGTCAGTTCCCAGCCAATTTTGCCCACCAGTAGTGCTACGATGACCGCAGCCGCTGCATCCAGCCAGAGCCATCCCAGCATGGCACCAGCCACACCAATCAAGACCACCACCGAGGACAAGGCGTCGGAACGGCTGTGCCAGGCATTGGCGATGATCAAGTCGGATTTAATCTCTTGGCCTACCCGCAGGGTGTAGCGGAATATCCATTCCTTACCAATGATAGACAGTGCCGCAATCAGCAGAGCAGGCCACTCGGGAATGGGTAGCGGGTCGCCGCTGAACAGGGTGCTTAAGCTGTTAAATGCCATGGCGCCGGCAACTGCTATCAGAATGCTACCCAGAATGACGGTGGCAACAGTTTCAAAGCGGGCATGTCCCCAGGGGTGGTTTGCATCGGGGGCCTGGCCGGAAAAGCGCAGCACCACCAAAACCAACGCATCAGTGAGGAGGTCGGATAGCGAGTGAATACCATCAGCAATCAGGGCACTGGAGTGAGAAATGACACCAAACAGAATTTTAAGTATGCCTAAAACCGTATCCAGTACTGCGCCATGCAGGGTGACTCTGGTCGCGATAGAGGTGTGTTCGGGGTGCTGATACATAATGAAACTCACACATTTAAGTGATAATAAGTAGCCTAACAGGCTGAGATTAAAAGCATAAGACCTATTGTCTGATAATCTGCTCTGTGGACAGTGTTGTATTCACCCCTTTGCCAGCAACGCCATAATGTGAAAATCAGTGACTTGCAGAGGTTGGTTAACGCGGGAGAATTTTTATGTTTTTTCGCTATTCTCGCCGGTAAAACACTGAAAAATAACAAGTTGTAAATTATCTGTACAAAAAGTGTACAGTTTGAAGTCAGGCCAGTAATGGTGGGGGGTAGATGACGTTTTCGTGTCGGAATTCACAGTGTTATCCACAGCCTGTGTGGGTACAACGCGCGAGACACCGCCAACGCTGACTTTGCTTAATTTTATCTGAATAAATTCATGTTGAGAGAGGGATGATGAGCGCAACCAGCTTAATTCCAGTTATCCTGCCTCTGGCGTTGTTTTGTATCATGCTGGGGGTGGGAATGTCGGTGGAGTTGCATGCTTTCCGGCAAACCCTGCAGCAACCCCGATTGTTGCTCACCGGTGTGCTGTTGCAGTTAATTGGCTTACCCATATTGGGTGGTTTGGTCATATGGCTGTTTCAGTTACCGCCACTGCTGGCATGCGGGTTGATGATTCTAACGCTGGCACCGGGTGGCGCCACTTCAAATATGATTACCTATCTCGCCAGAGGTGATACTGCGCTGTCTATCTGCCTGACCGCGATGGCTGGCATTATCACGCCCATATCGCTGCCATTATTCAGTGCCATGGCAATTGATTTCTGGCTGGGAGACGGTTCAGATTTTGATTTCCCAGTGTTGCAGACTATGGCCAAGCTGGCACTGGTGTCGCTGCTACCTGCACTGCTGGGGAGCGCTTTGCGGCACTTCTATCCAGATTTTTGCCTGCGTTCGGCCTTCGCTGTAAAACTGATTACGGTGCTGTTTATGGTGCTGGTGGTGGTTGGGCTGGTGAAGCAAAATGGTCAGCAGTTGCTTGGTTTGATACCTGACCTGCTTTGGGTTCTGCTCAGTTTGCTGGTACTGGCCATGTTGCTGGGGTGGCTAATAGCGAAATGTCAGGGCAGGAGTCAGCAAAGTGCCGTGACGTTGTCGATTGAGGTGGGCATCCAGAATGCGGCCATTGCTCTGTTATTGACCGCAGGGATTTTGCAAAATACCGAGATGGCAGCAGTTGCACTGTTTTATGGGGTGTTAATGAACCTGCCGGCACTGTTGCTGATTATCTGGCGTAACCGTTTGGGGTTACGTTGGGCCAGTGCTTAGTCGATATGTAAAATCTTGTGCTGTTGCAGACTGAGTTTCCACTTAGGGTGTTGCAGGCAATAATCCAGAGCCTCTTTGGTATGCATGGCCCGCAGTGGACTGTCCATTGGCTGCAGATAAAAATGTGCAAAAGTCATTACTGCAAACCGCTCAGGCGGCGCTAAAGGTTGCGGATAAACTAACTTGAGTTCATCACCTTGGCTGATCACCAGCTCGGTATCTGCTTTTGGGCTGACACAGATCCAGTCAATGCCATTCGGCAGAGGACGGGTTCCATTGGTTTCGATCGCTACCAGACAGCCTGCTTGGTGGCAGCTGTCCACTAACGCCTGATCTAACTGCAAGGCTGGCTCGCCCCCGGTAAAAATTAAGTACGCTGGTTGGTCAGACTCTGGCCAGAATGCCAGCAAGTGCTGAACCAGCTCATCTGCAGACGTAAACTGACCACCGTTCTGACCGTTGGTACCGATAAAGTCGGTATCACAAAAATCACACACCGCTTTGGCTCGATCTTGTTCTCGGCCAGACCATAGGTTACACCCGGTAAAACGGCAGAAAATGGCGGCGCGCCCTGCTTGTGCGCCTTCGCCCTGCAAGCTGAAAAATATCTCTTTTACCGAGTACATATGATAAGGTCGATTCGCTGTTTGTCTGGAAGGCGCAGAGTGTACACCGTACATAATTGTCATGCGACAACTGCACAATAATCAAAATAATATCTGACGATCAGGTTTATGCTATGACATTGCGAGAAATTGATAAGACGCTATATAAGCAAAAGCAACGGAAGCTGGCGCTCTGCCTCTGTGTCATCTTCTTTATACTGGCAATGGTGTTTAGCACCATGCTACGGACTTACTTCGGCAACCCCGAAGGCTCAAATACCTGGGTTAATCTGACCGGCGTTCTGATTGGTTTGGCATTAACCGCAGGGTTATTTACCCTGGTCTCCGGCCATGCCTCTTTGGATGAAATCCGGTATGCCTGGCGTTTGAAACGCCAGACCCTGAAAATTCAGAATAAACTACATCACTGGGAAGCTAATCTGGCGCAAGGTGATCAGACTGCTGCCACGGTTATTGCATTTTATTTCCAGGGGGTATTGCAGCTGCAGAAACTCGAGGGTAACGACTTTGGTTATTCGGAAACCCGAGCCCGGGAGGCACGCTTCCGTAATCAATGTCGTGAGCTTGGCCTGCGTGCCAACCCCGAAGAGTTTGAACAGGATCTGCTGGTCACGCTGAATGCCTGAATAGACTGAGTGTTATTACCATAAAAAACGCGGCTGAAGGGCCGCGTTTTTTATGGTCTAGTCAGCTTACTGACGCTGTAATTCACCACCAAATACCGCAAGTAATTCAGGTAACAGGCGATTAAATTCTAATCCCATCTGTACCATATCGGCATCATACTGGGCGATAGCATCATCAGAAGATTCTGTAGCCATCTGCTCTTGCAGCTGCTCGCTGAGTTTCAGGCGTTTTATAGCCAGATCATCCTGCAACAAAAAGCGCAGTTGCTGGTCCCACTCCAATGCCAGCTTAACGACGCGTTTGCCCGCTTCCAGGTGGGCAATAAATTCTGAATCTTCCAGCTGCTGACCCTTGATGCGAATAACGCCACCTTCGGTCACGCTATCGCGCAGTTCGCACTCATCCAAAGTGGTAAAAGCGGCGGGCTGTGAGGTGGGTTCAGATAACCAGTCTGACAGAACGGCAGAGGGTGAGTGCTGTACATCCAACCGGGTTACCGGCAACGATCCCAGGCTGCCACGAAGGTGGCTAAGCAGAGCTTCGGCACGAGCTGTACTTGAAGAGTCCACCGCGATCCAACCCTGCTGCGGTGCGATAAGTGCAAAGGTCTGTTGGTGGCGACTGAAGGCGCGGGGTAGCAGGTCAAGAATGATTTCATCCTTGAGCTGATCCTTCTCCTTTTTGAAGACTTTACGTTCCTGTTCAATCTTGGCAACACGCTCCTGCAATGCTTCTTTAATCACGCCAGCAGGTAGGATCTTCTCCTCTTTACGGGCTGCAATCATGATAAAGCCCTGAACGTTATGCGCCAGTTCATTGTCTAGCTCGTTGCAGGGTGATACCCAGCCGTAACGGCTTATCTCTTGAGAGCGACAGGGACTGAAGGCCTGCTCCGCCAGCTTGTCCTGCAGATCTGCCAGAGGCAGGTTAAACCCGTCCTGCAACCGATAAAAAATCACATTTTTAAACCACATAAAAGCTCCATGCATTGAGGCCGGGCATCTTAACAAAGTTTTATCTACGGGGAGCGGTAAATCGTATTACCGATCGGAGGATTCAAGCTGCTGCCAGCTTTGCTGTAACGCCTGGTCCAGATAAAAACCATATAATTCCGGTGTAGTGTAACCAATCAGAGGTTCAGACAGTTGCTGCCCAGTCGGGTCAAGTAACAGTAGGCTTGGGGTCATACTGATGGCATAGCGTTTAGCAAATGCATTGGCCGTGATGCTGTTACCGTCGAAGTCGGTAAATTGCTGCTGGGTATTAATCTCGATACGTAAAAACCGGGTACGGTTGGTATAACCCGTATTGCGTTGCATGGGTTGTAACAGGTCATTGCTGAGCTGAATACAATAGATACAATCTGGTTGGGACACCAGCAGTAGAATGACTCTCTGCTGCTGGGCCGGGCTGTCATCAGTGATTTTCGGCGGCATCAGGTCATGAGCGAGAGGAATATCTGCCTGCACATGCCCGCTCAGCAGGAAAAGGACGCAAAGTAGGGAACCTAAGTAATACATATTCAGGGTTCTATCAATGAGATCATGTATTCGACCGCGCCAAGCATAAACTGACTCCAAAACAATGCGATGCCATCAGAAGAAAATATTAAATGCGTGCCTAGTCCGGTTCGCCGGATAATGAACCAGTTGGCATGACAACCCACGGCTAGAGCAGTGTCAGTCATGCCCCTATCGTGGGTCAATCCTTAAACCGGCTTACAGGCCTTCATAAGCGATCAGGGTATGTACCGGAATACCGGATTCCTGAATCAGGGTTGAGCCTTGCAGGTCTGGCAAGTCGATCAGGGCTGCCGCTTCGCTGACCGTAGCACCAAGCTGTTTTACCAGAGTGCAGGCCGCGAGGATTGTGCCGCCTGTGGCGATTAAGTCATCAAATATCAGTACCTTATCGCCAGGGCCGACCGCATCAAGCTGCATCTCTACGGCGGCGCTGCCATATTCCAGCGCGTATTCCTGATGGATGGTCTCGCCCGGCAGTTTGCCTTTCTTACGTACCAGCACCAACGGCAGATTAAGGTGGTAGGCCATGATGGAACTGATCAGGAAGCCGCGGGCATCAATGCTGGCAATATGGGTGATGTCACTGTCGATATAGCGTTGTATAAATGCATCAGACACCATGCGCAGGGCTTTTGGGTCTTTAAAAATTGGTGTGATGTCCCGAAATTGTACCTCTGGCTCTGGCCAATCAGGAATGGTGCGGATTACGGATTTGACATAACACTCGTCATAGGACATCGGGTTCTCCTTGTTATAAAAGCTGGGCGCAGGGGCAAGGCTGCAAGCTGAGCAGATTCATGGGCATCCCTGCGGAGATAGTAATCAGGAACAGTCGGTTTTACGCTGTTCGGTAGGGTCGACTGTGCTGGGACATTCACCAGAAAGCTGGTACAGCTGGTCGAGGTCAGTGAGCTGTACTTCCTTACCCTCAACACCCAACAGTCCACTTTTCTGAAAGCGGGTAAAGATACGGCTGACGGTTTCAACGGCCAAACCGAGGTAGTTACCAATTTCATTGCGGGACATAGACAGGCGGAAGCTGGTTTCTGAATAACCCCGCTGTTTGAAGCGCTGAGATAACTTAATCAAAAAGGTGGCGATACGCTCATCGGCATTCTTCTTCGAGAGTAACAGCATCATCTGCTGCTCTTCGCGGATCTCTTTGCTCATGCTGCGTAGCATCTGGCGGCGCAGTTCCGGCAGTTGTCCGGCCAGGTCATCCAGTCGCTCAAAGGGAATTTCACATACCGTGGTGGTTTCCAGTATCTTGGCTGCTACCGGGTATTCATTGCAGTCGAAACCGCTCATGCCTACCAGCTCACCGGGAAAGAAAAAACCGGTGATCTGCTCTTCACCTTCATTCGTCAGGGTATAGGTTTTTACCGAACCGGCACGAATCGCATAGATGGAGGTAAAAGGCGTTCCCTGGGTAAACAGGTGGTCACCTTTCTTTAACGGCTTACTTTTATCGATGATGTTGTCCAGCCGTTCCATCTCGGTCATATTGAGCGAGACTGGCAGGCACAAACTACTCAGACTACAGGTTTGGCAAGTTACCTGGTGGAGGCTGCGTAATTTACCCTCAGTCGAGTTATGATCCGCCATTGTCCCATCCTGTTAGTAATAGAAACTTGATTATCACCTAATATATTGACGCTGAAAAGCCGTGATCAGATGATCCGGGAGAATCTTTGCAGGGTCTCAGACTTAGGTATATAGGCGTCAAAGCTCATGCAGATGCGGCGAATTAACAGCCGGCCCGCAGGCGTCACTTTAATGTGTTCACTGCTTAATTCTACCAGTCCGTCATCAGTAAACTGCGCCAGTTCACTTAAAGCATCGGTAAAATATTGGTCAAACTGAATACCAAATTCGGTTTCAATTTGGCGTTTATCCAGCTCAAAGTGGCAGATCAACTGGGTGATCACCCGACGCCGCAGGTGGTCATCGGCGTTTAGTTGCACGCCACGCTTGATAGCATGCTGTTCGGATTCAACTGCTTTTGTATACGCGGCGATCTCGTGCTGGTTCTGGTAATAAACTGAACCGATCTGGCTGATGGCGGAAACGCCCATGGCCACCAGATCGCAATCTGCATGGGTGGTGTAGCCCTGAAAGTTTCGGTGCAGGTGTCCTTCGCGCTGAGCAATGGCTAGCTCATCGTCTGGTTTGGCGAAATGGTCCATACCGATATACACGTAGCCGGCCTGCAACAGGGTATTAATGGTGCTTTCCAGAATCGCCAGTTTTGTATCCGGGCTGGGCAGGGTGGCCGCGTCAATATGCTTCTGCGAGCGGAATCTATCCGGCAGGTGCGCGTAGTTGAATACCGATAACCGGTCCGGGTTCATCTCAATGACTGTGTCCAGAGTCCGTTGGAAGCCTTCCAGACTTTGAAATGGCAGTCCATAAATCAGATCCAGGTTAAGGGAGCGGAAGCCTTCAGCACGAGCAGCTTCCAGAATCAGCGCGGTCTGTTCAACACTTTGGACACGGTTGACGGCCTGTTGTACCTCAGGGTCTATATCCTGCAAACCCAGGCTAATGCGATTAAAGCCAATGTCCCGCAGTACTTTGATGGTTTCTACGGACGCTTCCCGCGGATCAATTTCAATCGAGTAGTCACCACTGTCATCATCCAGCAGGTTGAAGTGCTGGCGCATCTGCCCCATCAGTTCACGCATCTGGTCGTGGCTGATAAAGGTAGGAGTACCGCCGCCCCAGTGCAGTTGGTTTACCTGGCGGTTATTACTGTACCACTCTGATAGTTTTGCCATTTCACGATAAACGGTATCCAGGTAGGGCTGGGCTTTATTGCGGTTACGGGTGATGACTTTATTGCAGGCGCAGTAATAACAAACATGCTCACAAAACGGAATGTGGACATAGAGTGACAAGGGTGCGGTCTTATCCAGGGTCGTTTGTGCGACTTGTACAAGATCGGTTGCAGACAGATCTGGATCAAATTGAACGGCGGTCGGGTAGGAGGTGTAACGCGGCCCGGAAAGGTCGTAGCGTTTAATTAGCTCTAAATCCCATTTGATCAGGTTGTTGTCCACGGAGTATACCCTCAAGTCTGTGCAGTGATCGGTGTCAGATCTGCTGCAGGTAATCAATTAGGCCCCGCCAGGGCAGGCTGAATAGCCCCATGGCGATGATTGTCAGTCCGGCCAGTTGCCGGGTTAATTGTTGCTGTAGCAGTTGTTTGACCTGCTGGGCGAACAAGCCGGTTAACAACATCACCGGCAGGGTGCCAAGGCCAAATCCGGCCATCAGCAGTGCGCTGCTACGCCAGTCTGCGGCGGCGGCGGCCCAGAGCAGGGTGCTGTATACCAGTCCGCAGGGCAACCAGCCCCAGACACTGCCTAGCACAAATGCCTGACCGATATTGCGCGCGGGTAGCAGGCGCCCGGCAATAGGACGTAAGCGTTGCCATATTAGCCCGCCGGCGCTTTCCAGCCGGGTAAGACCTAGCCACCACTGACCGATGTACAGGCCCATGGCTACCAGCATCAGGCCTGCCAGAGAACGAAGGGCAAGTTGTAACTCTAAATTACTCAGCAACCAACCGAAACTGCCGAACAAGGCGCCGGCGAGACTGTAGCTTAAAACCCTGCCTCCATTGTAACCAAGCAATAAGCCTAGGCCACGTTTCCCCGCGGGTGCCTGCAGTGCTACCGAACTAGCAATGCCACCACACATGCCGAGACAATGGGTGCCGCCTAATAATCCGAGTATAAATGCCGTTGGCAAGGCCAATGCTTCAGTCATTGGGTTTCCGAGGCGGTTTCGCGTCCTGCGGAATCAGGTCTTCATCATCGTCGAAGAGAATACGGTGGGCGGGAGAGTCCAGGTCATCGTACTGGCCACTGTTTACGCTCCAGAAGAATGCCCATACCCCGCATCCGGCAAGGATCACAGCAATTGGTATCAGCAGGTAGATAATATCCATGGCGTTGGCACTAGATAGCCCTAATAAATATGGGTCTATAGTTTACCTGATTTTGCCGCTGGCAGCAGCCTTGTTTTTAGGTATACGGCCAAGTCTTAATGCGTTGCTGACCACGACTAATGAGCTGAGTGACATGCCCAAAGCTGCCATATATGGGGCAATGAAGCCAAATGCTGCCAGGGGCAGTGCGGTCAGGTTATAACACAGTGACCAGGCCAGATTTTGCTGGATAATACGGCGCGACTTGCGTGCCAGCCGAATGCCGTCCGCCAGACGAGTCAGATCATGATTTACCAGCACTGCATCAGCACTGGTTTTGGCCAGATCGGTTGCGCTGCCCATGGCTATCGATGTTTGCGAGCCCGCCAGAACAGGAATGTCGTTGATGCCGTCACCCACCATGATTACGCGCTTTCCCTGTGCCTGAAGTTGATTGACATACTGCAGTTTCTGCTCAGGACTGGCGCCTGACATACAGTAATCCAGGCGTAATGCGGTGACGGTTTCATTGACTGCGCTGGAGCTGTCGCCTGTCAGCAGGTGACAACTGAGCCCAAGTTGTTGCAAGGCTTGGATTGCGGTACTTGCTTCGGGTCGTAGATGATCATTCAGGTGAAACCAGGCCAGGGGAGAGTGCTCATCACAGAGCAGTAACCATAGACCACTGTCTGTCGGTGGTGTGACCGATTGTGTCGGGCAAATTTCCAGGGCATATTCTGGTTTGCCGATGCGTAACACGGTGGTATCGATACGTCCCTGTAGCCCCAGCCCCAGACTGACTTCAATGTCAGTTGCGGTTAACTCAGGGTTGTTTTCCTGAAAAGCATGGGCGATAGGGTGTTCGCTGTGGCGTTCAAGCGCCGCAGCCAGCTGGGTACATTGTGCGGCGCTAATGTTCGCCAAAGGGATGATCTGCTGCAGGGTCAGCTTGCCTGCAGTCAAGGTACCGGTCTTGTCGAATACAATATCGTCAGCTGCGGCCAGTGCTTCCAGTACATGACCACGGGTGATCAGTAAGCCATGTTCACGCAGGGTGGCGGTAGCGGCAGTCAGGGCTGTGGGAGTCGCCAATGATAGCGCACAAGGGCAGGTGACAACCAAGACTGATAGGGTAATCCAGAATGCATTGGCAGGGTCTAGCAACCACCAGCTAATACCGACCACCGATGCGGTTATCAACACTATTGCGACAAAGTAGCTGGCTACCTTGTCAGCGATTTTGGCCACTGTCGGTTTGTCTGCCTGTGCCCGCTCCAGCAGGCGTACGATGGCGGATAGCTGAGTATCATTACCGGTATTGGTGATTTTTACGGTGAGTGGATTCTCCACATTCATGGTACCGCCAACCACGGGTTCACCAATCTGCTTGGCAACTGGCAGATACTCTCCGGTTAGCGCGGATTCATCAACCGAGCTTTGGCCAGCAATAATCTCACCATCAGCGGGGATGGTTTGGCCGGGCTTGACCAGTATTTGCATGCCGGGGCGCAGGTCACCTGCGGGAATCAGTCGCTCGGTACCGTCAATAAGCTGGATGGCGCTATTGGGAATCAGATTGAGCAGGGCGTTACCAGCACGACCTGATCGGTGTCTGGCTTTCATTTCCAGGAAGCGCCCGGTAAGCAAGAACAGCGTGAACATAGTGACAGAGTCGAAATAAATTTCACCGCTGGCGGTAATGGTCGCCCAGACACTGGCTAGATAAGCACCGCCAATCGCGATGGAAACGGGTACATCCATGGTCAAATGTCGGGTTTTCAGATCCCGTAACGAGGCCTGAAAAAACGATTGCGCGGAATACAAAACGACAGGCGTTGCAAATATCAGGCTGATCCAACGCATGAAGCTTTCATACTGTGCTTCCATGCCTTGCAGCGCACCGCCATAAAGGGCGATGGCCAGCATCATGGTTTGCATCATGCCAATACCGGCAACACCGAGTCGCCGTAGCGCCTTTTTCTGCTCTAACGCCAGTCGCTGCTCTTCGCGGTCGGCCTGATAGGGGTGGGCTTGATAGCCGATGCGATAAATTTCCGCCATGATTTGGCTGAGTTGCTGTTGTGATGAGTCCCAACGGATTATCGCGCGATGATTGGTTAGATTAACCTGCACCTGAAGTATTCCATCTAGTTTGCTGAGATGGTGCTCCAGCAGCCAGATACATGCCGCGCAGGTGATACCCTCAATTACCATGGTGGCTTCGCGTTTCTCATCGCTTGCAACCACAAACTCACGTTGTAAGTCAGGGTTGTCGTATAGCGCGAGCTCCTTGAGAAAATCGGTTTTTAGTTCGCGGGTGCTAATCTCCGGGGCATCGGCGGGACCGGTCCGGTGTTTATAATAGTTTTCAAGGCCGCTGGCGGCGATGGTTTCAGCTACAGCCTGACAGCCGGGGCAGCACATGGCCCGTGGCTGGCCCTGAATCATGGCGCTGTAATCAACACCGGCTGGAACAGGCAGGCCGCAATGAAAGCAGCCAGCCTGACCCTGTGCTGCTGGCACCACCGGAGAAGTTGCAGTCATAGACTCAGTTGTCGGCTCTTAGCTCAATGGTATTCTGGTCATAAGGAGGAAGTACCTCGGCCCGCAGTCGCCATAGCTGGCTTTCTGGCTCCAAGACCAGGTAGCGCTTGCCCTTGAGGGCAGCCTGCAGGCTGCCAGTGTAGGCCATACTGCTGGGTACCCGCCTCAGGGTAATACTTTGATCATACTTTTGATGCGTTGGATGCACGATGCTGAGCTGCAGAGTGTCAGGTGGAGTGTCCTGATTAGTTTTGAAATGTAGCATCAGGTCCCCGGTCATATTATCCAATAACAGGTCACCACTGATGCCCATGGTATGTGCAGCTTCGATTCGGCTGGGGTCTAGCAGATGGTTACGCGCCACCTTGTAATAGTCATCTTTTACCACGCCGTCCATGGTCACAATGGAAAGGTATAGAAAGGTCGTACCGTAGATAAATACGGCGATCAGTGGGGCCAGGATAAACCAGAGCCAGGGCTGTTTGTACCAAGGAGCAGGGGGTGTTTGTTCGTTCATAGCTATACCATATATAAAAAGCTGCCGGGTAACCGTGGTTACGGTACCGGGCAGCTATTCTAACCGATTTTTGTCAGTGTATTGCAATCGCCTTAACGTGCCGGTGCTGGGCCAATAAAGCGACTCTCTTCTGTAATGCTGATGTCAGGCTCATCAACAGCTGTGACAGTAAACATTATTTTCGTATTTGCGGTTTCCAAATACCGAGGGTCGATGTCTAGCCGCACCGGTAGGTCAAGCAATTCCCCTGCGGAGATCAGGACTTCTGACTTGCCGATCAGTTCAAGGCCCTCCAGGCCAGAGACAGCGATAGTGTAACGGTGATTCACCTGCTCTTTATTCGCCAGCTTGAGGGTATAAACGTTTTCGATCATGCCTGCCGGGGTTTCAACAAACAGGTGGCTGCGGTCCCGCAGAATATCGACTTCCAGAGGTACCCTGCTATACAAGGTATAACCAAAAGCAATAAACATGGCACAGAGCACGGCGAAATAACCGATGAGTCGAGGACGGAAGATATGGGTCTTATTGCCATTTAATTGATGTTCGGTGGTGTAGCGTACCAGTCCTTTAGGGTAGCCCATGCGCTCCATAATATCGTCGCAGGCATCTATACATGCGCCGCAGGCGACACATTCGTATTGCAGACCATCACGAATATCGATACCAACAGGGCAGACATGTACACAGTTGCCGCAGTCAATGCAGTCACCCAGCCCCTGTGCTTTATAATCCGCATTCTTTTTGCGTTTACCGCGAGTTTCACCCCGGGTTTCATCATAGGAGATGATCAGGGTGTCCTGGTCGAACATCACTGACTGGAAGCGGGCGTAAGGACACATATAAATACAGACCTGTTCACGGAGCCATCCAGCATTGCCGTAGGTAGCTACCGCGAAAAATGCCAGCCACCAGGTTTCCCAGGGGCCCAGGTTCCAACTGAAAATATCAGGAATCAACTCTTGTATTGGTGAAAAATAACCCACAAAGGCGATGGCTGTTGCCACTGAAAACAGCAACCACAGGGTATGTTTGACGCTTTTGCGCAAAAGTTTTTCGCCACTCCAGGGCTGCTTATCCATGCGCATGCGCTGGTTACGATCACCTTCAGCAAACTTTTCTATCCAAATGTAGACCCAAGTCCAGACAAACTGGGGGCAGGCATAACCGCACCACAGCCTGCCGGCAAATACCGTAAAGAAGAACAGGGCAAAGGCCAGAATGATCAACAACCACGAGAGCAGCATAAAATCCTGTGGCCAGAAGGTCATACCAAAGACATGGAACTGACGGTTAGGCAGGTCAAAGAGCACAGCCTGACGGCCGTCCCAGCTAATCCAGGAGAAGCCAAAAAACATCAGTAACATCAGAAAGCTGGATAGCTGACGAAACTTCTTAAAAAGCCCAGTGTAATTTTTGACATAGATATGCTCACGTTTGGCATAGAGGTCAAAATGCTCGACCGAGTCTTTTTTAGGCGGTTTTGGAGTAATGTTCTGCACCGGGATCTGGTTCATAAGCGTTCTTCTGTAGGCAAAAGAAAAAACGGGGACTAATAAATCATCAGGTTCATTAGATATTGCGCATATTATACTAACGCGGAAATAAAAAAGGCGACATGACCTAGATCATATCGCCTTTCTTTTTAGCATACCCGGTTATTTATTGGATAGGCTATAAACGTAAGCAGTGATCAGATGGATCTTTTCATTGCTCAGCAGGTCTTTGTGAGCAGGCATCATACCAGCACGACCATTTCGGATGGAGTGAGCGACTTTCTCGAAAGTGCCGCCATACAACCAGATATCGTCGGTCAGGTTAGGTGCGCCCAGCATCTGTACACCCTTGCCGTCAGTGCCATGGCAAGCAGTACACAGTGCCTGGAACTGGCCCTGGCCACGTGCCGCAGACTCTTTGTCAGCTTCCTGGCCACTGAGGCTCAGTACATAGCTGGCAACATCACGTACACCTTCTTCACCCAATACAGAGCCCCAAGGTGGCATGCCGCCTGTACGGCCGTTAACGATAGTGGCTTTAATGGTGGCAGGTGCGCCGCCGTACAGCCAGTCGTTATCGGTCAGGTTAGGGAAGCCATAGGCGCCAGTACCGGCGGAACCATGACAAACAGAGCAGTTGTTTGCAAACATGCGCTGGCCCATTTTCAGGCCCTTTTCATTGTCAGGATTCTGCAGTTCTTCTACAGACAGGGCAGCGTATTTTGCGAAAACAGGCTTATACACTTCTTCTGCATGCTGCATCTCTTCTTCCCACTGACCGTGTGAAGACCAGCCCAACAGGCCCTGAAAACTACCCAGCCCTGGGTAAAGAACCAGATAGCCCAGACCAAAGATCACGGTACCCAGGAACATTTTGAACCACCACTGAGGCAGTGGATTGTCATATTCCTCGATGCCATCAAAGGCATGACCTACTTTTTCTTCGGTAGTGTCGTTAAATTTCTGACTCTTACGAGTCGCAAACAGTAACCAGGTACAACCCAGGATAACTGCCAGGGTAATGACGGATACCCACGCGCTCCAGAAAGCACTCATTTTTCAATTCTCCCGTTACTGGCCTCATTACCTGGCTCATCATCAGGCTCGTTAAGCGGCATATTGGCCGCATCGTCATACTTCGACTTGTTCTTCGGGTGCAGAACCCAGGCGAACAGGGCGAAGAAGACCACCATCATGATCACCGGCATGTAAGGACCGTAAACTTCGTAATTCACGCGTTAATTACCGCTTGTTGTTGTACACAGAGTGGGTTTTACCCAACGCCTGCAGGTACGCCACCAGAGCATCGATCTCATACTTGCCCTGAACCATATCCTGAGCACCGGCAATCTGTTCATCAGAGAACGGTACGCCCATTGCGCGCTGTACTTCCAGCTTTTTCGCGGTGTCTTTACCGGATAACTTGTCTTCGAACAGCCAAGGGTAAGATGGCATCTTCGATTCCGGTACTACGTCACGCGGGTTGTACAGGTGCGCCCGGTGCCAGTCGTCAGAGTAACGGCCGCCTACGCGAGCCAGGTCCGGACCGGTACGCTTGGAGCCCCACAAGAACGGATGTTCCCAGACAAACTCGTCAGCAGTTGAAAAGTGACCATAACGCTCGGTTTCGGCACGGAATGGACGAATCATCTGAGAGTGGCAGTTGTTACAACCTTCACGGATGTAAATATCACGGCCTTCAAATTCCAGTGCAGAGTACGTACGCAAGCCTTCGATTGGCTTGGTAGTGGATGACTGGAAGAACAGCGGCACGATTTCAGCCAGGCCACCACCACTGATCGTGATGATGATCAGCAGGATCATGAGGCCGATATTCTTTTCTATCGTTTCATGTTTGATCATGTTAGTTGACTCCTATCGACCTTAAGCTGTCTGTGGCGCGGCTTCAGCAGCTGGCGCTGTGCTGCCTTTACGCACGGTCTGCCAGGTGTTGTAAGCCATCAGAACCATACCTGTCAGGAAGAATACACCACCCAACCAGCGTACAAAGTAGCCTGGGTGAGAGGCTTCCAGCGCTTCAACAAAGCTGTAAGTCAGGGTGCCGTCTTCGTTTACAGCACGCCACATCAGCCCCTGCAGAATGCCGTTCACCCACATCGCACAGATGTACAGAACAGTACCAACAGTCGCCAGCCAGAAGTGGGTATTGATCAGGCTAACAGAGTACATCTGAGCCTTACCAAACAGGCGAGGAATCATGTGGTATATCGCACCGATGGAGATCATTGCTACCCAGCCGAGTGCACCCGCATGTACGTGACCAATTGTCCAGTCAGTGTAGTGAGACAGGGCGTTTACAGTCTTAATGGACATCATTGGGCCTTCGAAAGTGGACATGCCGTAGAAGGACAGAGAGACCACCAGAAAACGCAGAACCGGGTCAGTACGCAGTTTGTGCCAAGCACCGGACAGCGTCATCATGCCGTTGATCATGCCACCCCAGGAGGGTGCCAGCAGGATCAGTGACATCACCATTGCTACAGACTGAGTCCAGTCAGGCAGTGCGGTGTAGTGCAGATGGTGACCACCCGCCCAAATGTAAGTCGCGATCAGGGCCCAGAAATGTACGATAGACAGACGGTAAGAGTAGATTGGACGTTCAGCCTGTTTTGGGACGAAGTAGTACATCATGCCCAGGAAGCCTGCAGTCAGGAAGAAACCTACCGCATTATGACCATACCACCACTGAACCATGGCATCGACGGTACCAGGATACACTGAGTAAGACTTCATGAAGCTTACTGGCAGGGCGGCACTGTTGACGATGTGCAGTACTGCAACCGTAATGATGAAGGCCATGTAGAACCAGTTGCCCACATAAATATGAGAGGTTTTACGCATCTTCACTGTACCGAGGAAGACAATCGCGTAAGTTACCCATACCAAGGTGATCAGAATATCAATTGGCCATTCCAGCTCGGCATACTCTTTGGAAGAGGTGTAGCCCAGTGGCAATGTAATTGCTGCCGCCAGAATGACAGCCTGCCAGCCCCAGAATGTGAAAGCCGCCAGACCGTCAGATATCAAACGACGCTGACAGGTACGCTGTACCACATAGTAGGATGTTGCAAACAGGGCGCATCCGCCGAATGCAAAGATAACTGCGTTAGTGTGCAGTGGACGCAGACGACCAAAGGTCAGCCACGGAGTGTCAAAGT
Organism: Pontibacter sp. JAM-7; assembly: GCF_048548695.2. Classification (NCBI taxonomy): domain Bacteria; kingdom Pseudomonadati; phylum Bacteroidota; class Cytophagia; order Cytophagales; family Hymenobacteraceae; genus Pontibacter; species Pontibacter sp. JAM-7. Next base: position 319,224 of record NZ_JBLYIF020000002.1, on the reverse strand, counting down.
TCAGTGCAGGCCAAACCAGCTGAGCAGCGATCAGGACACCGACGGCCATACCGACGATACCCCATACCACTGTCATGATGGCGAACTGGCGCACCACTTTGTAGTTGTAGGTGGTTGGTTCAGTTGCTGTGCTCATGTCAGGCTCTCATCAACAAGCTTTTGGGAAAATGGAATTTCGCGGGCAATTATCTTGGAATAGCCCCGCGTTTTCAATGCAATTACCCGACTACCTGAGGCAAATTGTCGCATCCGTGTTACATGCATGGCCAAAACACATTCAATTTGGTTGTTTTTTGATCTGTTTTTCAGGTTGTTGATTTATAAAGATATGATAGTTTTTTTATGTACTAAAAAAGGGATTTTATGAAACATTAGTCGCATAAAATCGGCATGTTTTTTGGCCTTTTTTGCGCCGCAGTTAAAAGTCAGTTTTCCGAGTTTAGTTGATATATATCAAAAGCCCAGAAAAGCCCGACCTATGTCTAAAGGTACTGATCAGGCACTGATTATCCGATTCGATGCGGCAATCGGTAGGCTTTGCCGTATAATGCCGGCCTTTTAAAAGACAGGCAGAATCCGATAATGCGAGTTGACGGTGTCCCCGACAAAGGAAGAGTGCTGTTGGCGCATGGTGCCGGAGTCGGCATAGACAGCCCTTTTATGGACGCTGTTGCGGCGGGCATGGTTGATATTGGTTTGCAGGTTGTCCGGTTTGAGTTTCCCTATATGCAGCGGATGCGTGAAGAGGGGCGCCGTCGTCCCCCTGATCGTTTGCCGGTATTGATCGACGCCTTCAGAGCGGTTATTGATCAGTATCACCAACCCGGCACGCCCCTGTTTTTGGCAGGAAAGTCCATGGGTGGCCGTATTGCCAGCATGTTGCTTGAAGACTCACCGGCTGATGCTGGTTTTGTCTTTGGCTACCCGTTTCATGCAGCGGGGAAGCAGCAGTTGCGTATCAACCATTTGCAGACACTGGCAAAGCAGCTGCATATTTTTCAGGGTGAGCGGGATCCGATGGGGTCGCGGCAGGAAGCGGAAAGTTATGAGCTGCCTGCAACAGTTAAGCTGCACTGGCTAACTGATGGTAATCATGATTTAAAACCGAGAAAAGCATCAGGTTACAGTCAGGAGCAGCATATTGCTTGTTGTATGCGATGGCTTGGAGAATATGTGTGAGTTTTTTTGATCGATTAATTTTGCAGTGTCGCGCGGGTTTTGAAAAAGAAGCCGCCGCTGAAATAACGGATCGCGCAGGTGAGCTGGGGTTTTATGGTTATTGTAGCCTGGCAGCAGACAGCGGCTATCTGAACTATATCTTGCCGGAACCAGGTGCTGCGGAGAAGTTGATCGAAGCACTGGCGTTTCGCTCGTTGATCTTTATTCGTCAGTGGGCGGTGTCTGGCCCCTGTCTTGAACTAGATCCTGCTGATCGCATTGCACAGCTATTGCCGCTACTGGAAACCTGTCCCGTATGTACTGAATTGGTTGTGGAATATCCCGATACGGGCGAGGGCAGGGAGTTAGCCGCTTTTGCACGTAAATTTGGCTCAGCGTTGGCGCAGCCCTTGCGGCGTCAGGGGCGCTTACAGAAAGATGCCCAGGCACGGCTGTCGTTATTTGTCCTGTCAGGGCAGCGGATGTATCTGGGTTATATACCCCGCCGTAATGGTTCGGGTTGGTCATGTGGTATTTTACGGCTTAAGTTCCCGCACGATGCACCCAGTCGCTCGACGTTAAAGCTTGAAGAAGCCTGGCATTGGTTTGTGCCGGCTAAACAATGGGATGAGCGTCTCGCATTTGGTGTTACGGCGGTGGATTTGGGCGCAGCCCCGGGTGGCTGGACCTGGCAGCTGGTTAAACGCAATATGTTTGTCACCGCAGTTGATAATGGTCCGATGCATCCTGATTTAATGGCCTCGGGTCAGGTTGAGCATGTACAGGAAGACGCTTACCGTTTTGTGCCTGATAAGCCAGTTCAGTGGATGGTATGTGACGTGGTGGAAAAGCCGGTGCGAACCGCGCAGCTTGCAGTTGATTGGTTGGTGAATGGCTGGTGTCAGGAGATGATTTTTAACCTGAAACTGCCAATGAAACAGCGCTATCAGGAGACCCGCCAGTGCCTTGATCTGATTGCAGACAGTTTAGGTGCGGCAGGGGTGAAATATCAGCTAAGCGCTCGTCATCTGTATCATGACCGGGAAGAGATAACCTGCCACCTGAGACGGTTATAGCTAAACGGAGCGGTGGGCTCCGTTTTTCAGGATCTGCGGTTGTCGGGTGTTTATCAGTGCTCGAAGATGGTGACTTTCTCTTCTGTTTCCATCATCGGGGTTAGTTGCTCCATCATCTCTTTGCGAACATCAGAACTGCTCCAGCGTTGCCAGTCCTGCAGGGTTCGGTAAGTAGCAATGATTATGCGATGGTTGGGGTCTGATACGTTGCGCAGGACTTCGCCAGAGATAAACCCTGGGGACTGCATCGCAAGTTGCAGGGTGGCTTGGGCCGCACGGTCGTAGTGCATGATTAGCTCTTCTGCAATATGGCGCTCAATCAGGACTCGGATCATCGTTATTCTCCTTATGCTAGGATCGGCCACTGTTATTCCAAGCATGGACGATTTTTATGCTGAATGCGAGTTTCAACTTATTGCTTTGGAAAGAACTTTTTCTCAGCCAATGAATTTGAGAGAATGCCAACCAGAGGATAAGTTAGACAGTGAATAAATTGAACACCGATCATATTCTGGATGCCCGTGGGCTTTATTGTCCTGAGCCTGTCATGTTATTGCATGGGCGCATGGATACACTGCAGACCGGAGAGCTGTTGCACCTAATGGCAACTGATCCTTCAACTCAGCGTGATGTGCCTAAGTTTTGTACTTTTCTGGGCCATGAACTGGTTGATCAGTATGTAGAAGAGCTAGTTTTTGGGTATTTTATCCGCAAAGGGCCGACAGCTTGATATGTTGGCTGAGATAGATCGCCTCTGGGCGGTAACTGAAACATTAGTGCAAGATCTTGAAACGCGATTGGGCCAGGCAGAGAGCGTCGCCCGGAGCCGTGAATCGGGGACCCGCAATGAGGCTGAAACAGTGAATGATGAAGTAAAAAACAGTACCAAAGCTAAATCTAAGAATCGTGCAGCAAACATGGCGGCTCTGCAGTTACTGATTGATGCATACCCCAAGACATTTGATCGCCAGAATGTACGACCGCTTAAAATCGGCATTCAGGAAGATTTAGTGGCTGAGGGGAAGATTGCCAAAAACAAAATTAAACGTGCTTTGGCCAGCTATGTGCGGTCCTTAAGTTACTACCGGTCGTTGCGTGAAGGGGCAGAGCGTATTGACTTGAGTGGTGAAGCCGCTGGAGTTGTTACCCAGCCTGAGTCTGAACATGCCCGCGATAAGTTGAAAGAGATTAACAAAAACCGTCAAGTCCAGCGTAAAAAGAAAGAACAGGACGAGCGGCTGCAGAACAAGCTGGAAATGTTGGTTGGCCGTAAGTAATTTTTTTTCTAATCTTTTCATGCTTCCCAAAACTGCCCGTAGGGTTTTCCCTTCGGGCAGCCTCTCGATCTAGGTTGTAAAAAATCCTCACTTAATATGTTGCGTTGCAGCAATATTTCCGTTTGAATAGAGCCAGCACCTAAAATGGATATGTGTGCGGGGTATAAATGATCGTTGTTGCATCTGCACGGATGCGGCCGGTGTTTTGTCGTCGTAGGAAATTACATATTCTTTTTGGAGCTTTATGTTATTCAGTTTTGATACCTACCCAGCAATGTCTTTGCATTGCTCACCGTCAGTGCTTGCTGCTGTTATGCTGGCGGGGGAGTCTGTCATGTGTGTTCATGCTTATCACCAAACTTGTTGTGAAGCCAGCAGGGCGACGGCGCGATGAACCTGCTGCCTCAATTGCTTGCCCACAGTCTTAACCTTATTCTCCTGTTGATAGTTGCCGGTGTATCGTTGTGGCTTATTTGGTATGCCTGTCGACAAGTACGCCTAGCTCAGCGGCGTAAAGCGCAAACTCATAAAAAGTCCATCGATCTCAGTCTTCTGAATAATCAGGTACAGGGTGTGCTGCTGTGTAATGAACAGGGAGAGATGGTATGCAATAGCTTTATTCATCAACTGCTTGGTTGGCCTACCGGTACACCGCAGCCGTTAGAAATTATGTACGCCGTTTTGCAGCCGGTTCACTATCGAGAGTTGATGGAGGCGTTCCAGCAGCGGAGATTTATTTCGCTGCCTGTCACCCTCGGCAAACTGGAATTTCTGTTACAGGGGCAACCGTTAAGGCAGAAAGACGCTGCGGGTAATGGTTATATCATTCGCTTAATGCCGTTGACCGAGAAGCGACTTAATCCCAACTTTGAACGCCTGTGTCGCCACATCAACGATATTGAAGATGGTGCGGTAATTGTTGATCTTGATTTGAATATCTGTGCGGTAAATCGGTGCTTTAGTCAATTGACCGGTTACAGTGCCGCGGATGTGTTATCGCGCAGTCTGACTTTGCTGCGTAGCACCGATAACAGTGAAAATTTTTACCCGTCGCTGTGGCAACAGATACGGGACTGCGGCCACTGGTCAGGCAAAGTCTGGAGTTGTGGCCGTGATGGACAGAAATTCCGCCATCGCTTGACGGTTAGTGAAATCCTGAATGATCAGGGGGTGGCGACACATTATCTCGGTGTGTACGGTGAACTGGCTGAGCCGACTTCTGCCAATTTGATGTCAGGCGATGCGTTGTCATTGGCTGCAGAACATAAACGCTTGGATATTTTGTTTCAGCAACGCCTCCAGCAAGCCGATGAATTCAATCTTATCTTATTGAATATAAATCGCTTTTCTAGAATACAGCAAACTCAGAGTTGGGCTGCTGCACAGGAGGTGCTGCAGCATCTAAGGTTGCGCTTACAGGATGCCTGTTCGGCTCAGGATGCTATCGGTCGATCTGGTCGGGATGAATTTATTGTCCTCTGCCCGGCCAGTGAAGAGTATACCCAAGGCTTATTGCGGGAAATTATCCGCCGGGTCCAGCAACCGATTAAGTTGGACGAGCTGAGTGTCTTTATCTCGGTGAGCCTTGGGGTCGCTCGCTATCCTGATCATGCCGTGGATTTTTCCTCATTGAATAATGCCGCGGGTATTGCCCTGCGCAGCGTTACTCCGGGTGAAAACCGGATCGGATATTACTGTGAAACACTGGGTCAGGAGGCGGCAAAAAACCTGAAAATGGAGAGCCTGCTGTGGCATGCCATTGAACAGGGTGAGCTTACGCTGCATTACCAGCCTATCTTTAATACGCACTGTGAAATGGTTAAGGCAGAGGCGCTGTTACGTTGGCATAGCCCTGAGCTAGGTGTTGTGTCGCCTGGAGAGTTTATTCCCGTAGCGGAACAAAGTTCTTTGATTGATAAACTTGGCTTTTGGGTGATGCATGAAGCGTGTCGGCAGCAGGTTGTCTGGTTGGAAATGGGATTGGCTATTCCGGTTGCGGTAAACATTTCCAGTCGACAATTACGTGATGCTGCCTTTCCTGAGCGGTTGCGGCGGGCGACGCGAATGCATGGGGTCTCCCCGGATCTGTTTCAACTGGAAATTACTGAATCGGCTCTAATGCGGCAGATGGATGCTGGCGCAGAGGTCTTGGACACACTCTGTCAGCAGGGTTTTTCGATTGCTATTGATGATTTCGGTACCGGTTATTCATCATTGGCTTACTTGCAGCGTTTTCCGGCCGAGGTACTGAAAATAGATCGCTCATTTATACGCGATATTACGGTGAATAAAGATACCCGTATTTTGGATTCGATTATTCAGATGGGATGCAGTCTGCAAAAAACACTGGTGGTTGAAGGGGTAGAGAATTCGTCACAACTGCTCTATTTGCAAAGTCGCGGTTGTCAGTTGTTTCAGGGGTTTTTGTTGGCTAAACCTATGCCGGCGGACCAATTGGTTGAAAAGTATCGTAGTGGTGAGCTATTGGTCGGTGCTCAGTTGCAGATTACACCCACTAAGGCTGAACAGGGGAATTTGCAGCTGGTACCGGTTTAAGAATTATTGCTGGGCATTAGGCCGCATTGACGCAGAATCTTTTGCCAGCTCTGGGTATGATTGTTGCGAGCTTGGATGTATTGCTGCCACAGTGCAGTCAGGCGCTGTTGATACTGGTGCATGGCTGCAGGCAACTGCCCTTGCTCAGCAAAGGCCGATAAAATGATCTGATGCAGATTGAACCAGGGCTCGCCTTGGCGTTGTACCAGCGCCATGTACGGCTGTACGTCGCCAGCATAATATTTGCGAAATACATTGTGCAGAATATCTGCCTGAGGTGTTGGTCTGCCTTGCAGGCACATAGGCTTGTCCTTAAGGCGTTGTTCAATGCTCTCACTTACCTGTTGTAAATATGCCGTCAATAGCTTCAGGCTTTGCAGCAGTGAAGCACCGGCATCTGACGCGTGTAGCGCGGCAAAGCTATTGGTCAACTGTTCTAGCGTTATTTCGTTCAATGGTTTGCCAGCTAGAGTCCGCTGTACCGTGACTTGGATCGTAGCAAGGGCGGCGGCAGGTAAAGGCGGTGCCCCTATCTTCAGGGGCGCGGCGTTACGTGCAAAATGCTGTTCCATTTCGGCGGCAGTGTACAAACCGTTCCACAGTTCTAGCGACAGATTACGCTGCTTGACCGCAACAATGTGACTGACTTGCAGCAGTAGCTCCGGGTCTGGTGCTGAGGCCTGCTGCAGAGTTGTATAGCATTGGTGTATTTGTTGATAAAAACGCAGCTCATAAAGTAAACGGCTGGCAGGGGTGTAGACCTTACCCAGGGAACTATTGCGCTCTGCAATCAGGGTTAGCATGCCGCATTGTTTTAATTGCAGAACATCCAGTAAACCTTCACGCAGGGACTCCGTCGGTAGAATTCTTGAACGGCGCGGTGGAAATGCTGGCACAGAAGATAAAGCCAATGGTGGACTCTCAACCTCCAATACTCGGCTGACCCGCTCGCTGTAATTATTCAGCAGTGCCTCTGGGCCGCTGCGATCACAGCCGGCCAAGGTAAGAAGCAGCAAAAGGCTGAAAAATTTATGCCACATATCGTCTGCGCAGAATTGAGTAACGTGCTAACAATAGTATAGCGCCGCATGTAAGCCCCCCCAGTAAACCGTACCAGAATCCCAAAGCGCCCATTGGTTCGACCAGTAAGTCGGTTTTTGCTAATAGGTAGCCCAAAGGTAAACCTAGACACCAATAAGCTAAAAATACCAGTACCAGCGGCACAGAGGTGTCTTTATAACCACGTAGAATGCCTGACGTGGTGATCTGGAGCGCATCGGGGAACTGAAATATCACTGCCACCAAAAGCAGTGTGGCGCTGATCTGCAGTAGCTGCGGATCGTCGGTGTACAGCCCGGCGATATCGTGGCGGAAAAGCCAGATTAAACATGCAGCTGACGCAGCAATCATCAGTGAAAGCTGTAGCCCGCAGCGGGCGGTGAATGATGCGGCGGCGAGGTTTTTCCGCCCCAGCTGGTGGCCAACCCGAATGGTCATGGCCATAGACAGGCTCAGCGGCAACATGAAAATAAGCCCAGTAAAACTGATGGTGATTTGGTGTGCCCCGACCTGAGTTTCACCCAGGTCCGCGAGTAATAGGCCAATCAACGTGAACATGCTGACTTCAATAAGCAATGCTACCCCAATGGGTAAACCCAGTCGTAGAAAAGGCCAGAAAGTGTCTATGCGAGGTTTCTGCCACTGGCTGAAGAGGTGTAGCTGGTTAAACAGTGAGTGCCGCAGTAGATAAAACAGCATGCTGAACAGCATAACCCACATAATTATATTGCTGGCCCAGCCGCAACCTTCTGCACCCAACGCGGGAAAACCTAGCTCACCGTAGATCAAGACATAATTTAGCGGAATATTGCAGAGCAGAGCTAAGGCTGCAATCAACATGGCGGGGCGGGTTTTACCGAAACCTTCTATATAGCAGCGTAATAATTGATAGATAAACAAGGCGGGAAAGCCCCAACTTATCGCTGTCAGGTATTGATGCGTCCGTTGCGCCAGTTCTGGCTTAATGGCCATTGCCTGTAATAGCAGATCACTGTTTTGTAAAAGATAAACGGCAATCACACTTAACACTAATGCCAGTAGCAGGCCGATCTGCAATGGCATACGAGTGGCCTGAAGCTGGCTGGCTCCGACTAAATGCGCCACGAGTGGCGTTGTTGCCATCAAAATGCCTTGGCAGGAGAGGAATATCGGCAGCCAGATACCTGAACCGAGGGCGACGGCTGCCAGATCAAAGGTGCTGTAGTGACCGGCCATGATGGTATCGACAAAACCGATAGCGGTTTGCGCCAGTTGGGCGAGAAAAACCGGCCAGGCCAGAGCGATGATGGCGCGATATTCGTTGCGTGTACTCAGAAGTCGTCTGCCCTACTTAGTGGCTGGGTGCGCCAGTTTAACGGTTCTGGGGCCGGAGTACATAACCCTGTCATTTTGATCCGTGAATGTATTAGCTTTTATCATGGGTCGCCTGAGGCAGTGGGTTGTTGGTCCACAACATTCTCTACCTTGATTCAACGGGTTCAATGCCAGGTATTGGTATGATCAGATGCATCCTGGCAAAGGAGTTTTGGCGTCAGGAAAGGTCATGGGTTGGGCGCAGGAGAGGAAAGAGTCGAACTGGCTGATTTGCTGGTGGAAATAGGCACCATGATAGTGCGTTTGGTCTGAAAATAGTCAAATTATCGATGTATTATACTAAGGTCTAATGCTTAAGGTCATAAAACGTTATAAACCTATGCAAAATGTCATTGATTTGTCCCAGAAGCACGCTATGATCAACCGTGCTAGAAAAGAATACGGCTTGCATTATGGATCAACGTAACTGCCCTGTAGTTCGTCCTACTGATCATAAGTAATTCCATATCTTCTCTGCTTTAACGTTCGGCCTCAGTTGCTAATCCGACTGGGAATGAACAAATTACTCATGTATCAAATAGGGTGTAACAACTATGGCAACTGGTACCGTTAAGTGGTTCAACGACGAGAAAGGTTTTGGCTTCATCGCTCAGGAAAATGGTCCTGACGTATTTGCGCATTTCAGCGCTATCCAGGGTGATGGCTTCAAATCCCTGGCTGAAGGCCAGAAAGTTGAATTCAACATCACTCAGGGTCAGAAAGGTCCTCAGGCTGAGAACATCGTTAAGGTGTAATTGATGCCACCGGATATCTATCCGGTTGAGTATGTAAAAAGGCAGAGTGTATACCCTGCCTTTTTTTGTGCCTGTAATTTGCCGTGACTGCACTTCAGGGCAGGGTGTCGGCTTCCAGTTGAGTCAGCAGTATGAGTGCTTGGCTCCGGCTTTCGCCGCAGTGTTCCTGCAGTGCCTGGAAGGCATCACAGACTTGGGGGCGTTCAGGTTGATTGAAAATGGCACAGCGCATCTCGGCAGTCAGGTGATCGCAGGTGACTCCGGCAGGTTTGTTCAGGCTGGAAATACTGAGTGCAATACAGCAAGCACCGCAGCCTTGGCGACACTCCATAACAATCTCCCGGTTGGTACTATCAAAGGATAGTATCTAAAAAAGCCGGCTTGCGCCGGCTTTTGGTTTAGCTTGCTGCAGCCCTGGGCTTGGCAGTGACTGATAAGTCACCGTCATACAGCTTGAGCGTTGTCAGGGTGCGCTCACGGATGCTGTACATCAGGTCATGTTCTTTAGAAAGGTCATGGCCATAGGAGGGGATCATCTCTTTCAGCTTGTTTTGCCATTGATCAGAACCGAGGTTTTCCTTAAAGCAGCGTTCGATGACATTGATCATGGTAGGCACTGCAGTAGAGGCACCGGGGGATGCCCCCAGCAGTGCTGCGAGCGAACCGTCAGCAGAGGAAATTACCTCGGTACCGAATTCCAGCTTACCTTTACCTTCTGCATCTTTTTTGATGATCTGTACACGCTGTCCAGCGTAGGACAGCTCCCAGTCTTCATCTTTAGCTTGAGGGTAGAAGTTGCGCAGGGCGTCAACACGGTCAGAATGTGACTGCATGACTTCGCTGATTAGATAACGCGTCAGGTCCATGTTGCTCATGCCGACGGAGAGCATGGGTTTGAGGTTGCCAAGCGTGATGCTCTTAGGCATATCAAGCATGGAGCCCTCTTTGAGGAACTTGGTAGTGAAACCGGCAAATGGGCCGAATAACAGCGCTTGTTTGCCGTCAATAATCCGGGTATCTAAGTGAGGTACAGACATCGGCGGTGCACCGATAGGCGCTGCGCCATATACCTTGGCCAAGTGCTGACTAACGATTTCTGGTTTTTTGCAGACTAACCACTGGCCGCTGACCGGGAATCCACCATAACCTTCACCTTCTTCAACTTCGGAAAGTTGCAGCAGGGGTAATGCGCCGCCACCAGCACCCAAGAAGACAAATTTAGTGTTGTACTGCTCTTTATCGCCGTTGGCATGCTTCAGGGAAACTTTCCAGCTACCATCTGCCTGCTTGTCCAGGTCGGTCACGGTACGGCTCAGGAGTAACTCAAAGTTATCATGTTGCTGCAGGTGCTGGACCATGTTTCGGGCCAAGGCGCCAAAATTGACATCGGAACCAAATTGAATACGGGTTGCAGCAAGTTTCTCACTGGGATCACGGTCGACCATGATCAATGGCATCCACTCTTTCAGGACGGCATGATCTTCACTGTATTCCATGTGCTCAAACTGTGGGTGCTGACTTAACGCCGCGAAACGTTTGCGCAGAAATTCGACGTTTTTTTCACCCCAGACAAAACTTTCGTGAGGCACCGGGTTGATGAAATGGCTTGGCTCTGGCAAAGCGCCTTGTTCAACCAGATAAGACCAGAACTGCAGACTCACCTCAAATGCTGAATTGATGGCAAACGCTTTCGCGGTATTGATGGAACCATCTGGCATTTCAGGGGTGTAGTTTAATTCGCAGTAAGCGGCATGGCCGGTGCCAGCATTGTTCATGCCGTCTGTGCTTTCTTTGGCAACGTGATCAAGTCGCTCAACCATGCTGATGGTCAGTGAGGGATCCAGTTGTTTAAGCAGTACACCGAGGGTGGTACTCATGGCTCCAGCGCCAATAAGTAGGACATCTACCGATTTTGTGGTCATAGAAACTTCGCCATTTTGTCTTAGGTAATGGGAATCAAATTTCTAGGAGCACTAAGCTTGTGGCTCGACGGTTTGTGCATTGCCAGAAAAATAGTCAGGTCAATACATAAACCGCTGCGTTCCTAGAATCTACGTGCTGAACATCTTAAAAACTGTAGCTCTATTTAAGCAAATATGTTGCAGCGCAGTTGCTTGATTATACGTAATAAATTTGCAAAGTATCTATAGACCTCCTGAATATGCATTATCCATTTGTTTGATAATACGTCTAAAGTGGCATCGTGGAGTTCAGTAAACTTGGAGGATGGCGTTTGTTGCGAATGGGGGAAGGTGAATTTCAACAACACTTTGCAGACTGTTGAAGACTCGCATTACAATGCTGCAACTATTTCAGGAGAAACCGGTGTGGATGAAACCATTGAACGCTTGAGAGCTGCTCATGTTGCGGTACCAACACCGCTTGAATTACCCGATGAGGATCAACTAGTTGAGTTAGAAGAAGAGCTACTGATTGGTCTGCCAAGAGAATATAAACAATTCTTATTGTCGGTCAGTGATGTCGTGTACGGAGCGCTTGAGCCAGCAACGGCTGCAGACCCTGGTTTGCATACGCACTTGCCTGACCTGGCATCCAGGGCTTGGAATGAAGGGCTGCCTCGTTACTTGATCCCTGTGTGTGAGTCGCCATTGGGGTTTTATGCTATCAGTCAGGAAGGCAATATCCTGTATTGGGCGGAAGGCGAACTGACTGAGGATGACTGGCCCAGTATCTGGGATTGGGCGGAAGAGGTTTGGCTGGAAAGCTGAGCATAAAAAACCGGAGCACAGGCTCCGGTTTTTTATGCTTGTTGGCTGTTACTTGATGCGGGTAGCAACGTAACGGCCTGGTGCAGGTTCAACCGATTTATAGGTCTCATTACCTGGTGCTGTTGGTGCAGGTACTTTGCTGCCGGCACGTTTTTTCAGCCAGTCAGCCCAGTGAGGCCACCAAGAGCCTTCCTGCTTCTCAGCAGTTTCCAGCCAGTGCTCACAACTTTTACCCAGCTCGCCGTTAGTCCAGTAGTGGCGACGATTTTTAGATGCCGGGTTGATAACCCCAGCAACGTGTCCGCTTGCACCCAGAACAAATTCAACCTTACCTTTGAGTAATTCGGTACCGGAGAAAGTACCATTCCACGGTGCGATATGATCCTCATAGGTTGACAGGAAGTAGACGGGAATTTTGATCTTGGAGAGATCAATTTTCTCGCCACAGATAGTCAGGCCGTCTTTTTCTATGAGTTTGTTTTCCAGATACATGTTGTTGATGTAGAAGGTATACATCGCAGCTGGCAGGTTAGTAGAGTCACTGTTCCAATACAGGATATCGAACGGTGGTGGAGTCTGGCCTTTCAGGTAGTTGTTTACAACATAAGACCAAATCAGGTCATTTGATCGCAACATGTTGAATGATGTTGCCAGTTCGCGGCCATTGAGGTAACCCTGGTTGTTTACCTTGTTTTCCAGCTGTTTAACCTGCTGCTGGTCGATAAAGACACACAGGTCACCAGGGTCGGTAAAGTCGAGCAGGGTAGTGAAGAAGGTGGCTGAACCGATAGAGGTATCTTTACGCGCCGCCATAACTGCTAGGGCCGTAGCCAGTAGGGTACCACCTACACACCATGCCACAGCATTCAGCTTGTCACTGCCGGTGATCTCTTTGACAACTTCACTCGCCTGGAGAATGCCGCTTTCTACATAGTCATCCCAGCTGATATAACCCTGTTCTTCTGTTGGGTTAAGCCATGAAATAAGGAAGGTGGTTTGGCCCTGATCAACACAGTATTTGACGTAGGAGTTATGTTCCTGCAGGTCAAGAATATAGAACTTGTTGATGCAGGGTGGCACGATCAATGTCGGTTTGGCATAGGTTTCTTCAGTGGTTGGGCTGTACTGAATTAACTGGAACATTTCGTTCTCGTAAACAACGTCACCTTTAGTGGTGGCAATGTTTTCGCCAAGTACGAATGCATCTTCATCGGTCATGGAGATGCGGCCTTTTTCCAGGTCACCCAGTAGGTTTTTCAAGCCGTCAACCAGACTCTGACCTTTGGATTCCAGCGCCTGTTGCAGTACTTCAGGGTTGGTGAAGGCAAAGTTAGTTGGTGACATCGCATCGATGTACTGCTGAGTGTAAAACTCGAGTTTCTTCTGTTCGCCGTCAGACAATTTGGCATTGGCAGCCATTTCGGACAGCAGTTTTGAACTCAACAGATAAGATTGTTTGATGTAATCAAATACAGGATTTGCGGACCACTCTTCTGCCTGAAAGCGACGGTCGCCTCGCGCAGGTGCTGCAACAGAATCTTCCTGTTGGCCTGTCAGTAGGTTTTTCCACAGGTTCATCTGTCCCTGCTGGTAATCGGTGAATGCCTTAATCCAGACGGTAGGGTCTTCCCAGGAGCGGTTAGCCAGTTCGGTCCATGACTGACTGAATTGACGGAATATGTCATCGCCACCAGAGGCGTAGAACATATCCAGCATTTTTTTGGTTTCAGTGTTCAGAAAATCCACAAATTCTTGTGGATTGGAGAGCAGGTTACTTTTGTTTTGCATGGAATCGCCTTTGTATTCAGTCGCTAAATAGTGGCTTATAGCGCCATGTGCAGCTATTGATATCTTCAGACCAAGACTTCAATATCTATTAAATCGTGTTGCAGTGCAAGTAAACCGCATGCTTCTTGGCCAATAGTAGAATGCTTTAAAACCCAAGGGTATAAGCCTATTACTCCTGACGTGCCGAGGCTTTAGGTGGTTATGGTTTGAGTTTCTATAGTGAGGTGTTAGGGATGCTTTGTGCGTACGCATCATAATTTTTGTGATAGCCGACATAAGAGAAAACAAGTGAAATACAACCTTGAATTACTTGGCACTGCAGGGTGCCACTTGTGTGATGTTGCGGCAGAACTGCTGGTGACGCAGCTTAACCCGGCAGAGTGTGAGCTATATCAGGTTGATATTGCAGAAGAAGATCTGATTGATACCTATGGGTTACGGATCCCGGTATTAAGAGAAGTGCAAAGTGGGGCTGAGTTAGATTGGCCTTTTGATGCAGAGGCAATTTGCACGTTTATGCAGTCGCTTCCCGGTCAGGGTTGAGCGTTTAGTCTGAACAATAGCTCGGTATTGGTTTTAACTTGTGTCGCCAGTGCTGCCAATGGCTGCGCGGTAAGCTCGGCGACTTTGTTGGCAATATGCGGCAGGTATTGCGGCATATTACGGCGTGATTTTGGCTTAGGTTGTATATCTCGGGGGATAAGATAAGGAGCGTCGGTTTCAAGTAACAGGCGGTTGGCCGGGATATCTTTAATAAGTGTTTGTAGCTCAACGCCACGGCGCTCATCACAGATCCAGCCGGTAATGCCAATATACAGATCCAGATCTAAATAGTTGTACAACGCCTGTTTATCCCCGGTAAAACAGTGTGCTACAGCACCGCTAATATGGTTCCGGTAATGCTTTAACATTTCTACTTGCCGCTCATGTGCATCCCGCTCGTGCAGAAAAAGCGGCAGGCCGCTGTCACACGCCAGCTCGAGCTGGTGTTCAAAAGCACTTTCTTGCTGAGCCGGTGTGGAAAAGTTGCGATTAAAATCGAGCCCTGTTTCACCTACAGCCACCACCCCGGGGGAGCGCAACAGTGATGCAAGCTGCCTGAAGTCAGCACTTGAGTGGTCTTTGCTGTAATGAGGGTGAACCCCTACGGTACAGAATAACTGCCCTGGGTAGCGTTCAGCGAGTGCAATGGCCTGTTCTGATTCAGCCAAGCTCGTGCCTGTGAGGAGCATGCGGGTGACACCGGCGGCTGCAGCGGCATCTATGACAGCATTTCGATCCTTGTCAAAAGCACTGTCAGTGAGATTGACCCCGATATCTATCCATTCCAATTCCTCCATATTCTGAACTTACTGCAGCCTGGCGCTGGGTCGGGTCAGATTCAGTGTCAGTTGTGCCAGTTGGCGCTCATTCATCAGGTTAGCCTGACGACCATCAAGCCGGTCATAAATAACCCGATATGCAAGTACGTTTTGCACGTATTTGCGGGTTTCGGAGAAGGGGATGGTTTCAATCCAGACATCCAGTGGCAGGTGCCCGCGGTCCTTGAGCCAGCGCTTAACTCTGTGTGGGCCTGCGTTATAGGCCGCAGCGGCATATGCCGGGTTGCCCTGAAATCTTTGCATCATGTCACTTAGGTAGGCAGATCCTAGTGCCACATTGGTATTAGGGTTATTGAGCTGGCTGGTGTTGCGGTAAGGTACCTTATGTCGCTTGGCCGTCATTTTGGCGGTTGCTGGCATCAGTTGCATTAAGCCGCGTGCGCCTGCATGCGAGTGGGCGTTACTCAGGAATGCGCTTTCCTGGCGGGCAATGGCAATGGGAAAGCTTAGGTCCAGCCCCTGTTTGATAGCATGAGACTTAAATAAACTGGCATGCGGCTGAGGAAACCGGTGACTGATGTTATCCCAGTCTTCAGTTTGTGCCGCAATGATGATTGCCTGAAGGTGCCAGCCCCACTGATGAGCCAGTCTTGCGGCCAACCTTTGCTGCGTTTGGTTGAGCGTTTGTTTCACTGCGTACCATTCGCGGTTGGCTTCAATCAGTCGGCCGAGCTGGTATAGCTCTTTAGCGCGTGTGATAGCGGGTAGATTGGCGATATTCTCAAGTGCTTCAGGGTCCAAGGGCGTGGCTTGTGGGTTAAGTTGAAAACGACTGTTGCTGAGTTCTGCAGATAAAAATCCATAATAACTGCGATCCTGAGCCAGTTGTTCCAGCTGTGGCTGAATATCGGCTGCCGGGTCTAGGTGTTGTTGGGCGATGAGTGCCCAGTAACGCCAGGCAGGATTGTCTTTTTTGTCTGCCGGCAGATGCGCAATACCTTGTGTCACGGCCCGCCAGTCCTGTTCTCGTAACGCATTTCTTATACGGCTTTCAGTCAGCAATGGCAGGGTGTATTCAGGATCTAGCGCAGCGCTGAAACGAATGGCATCAGGGTGGTAGCGCCAGTTATGTCTGAGGGCAATATATTCGGTAATTGGCAGCTGCTGGTCGCGTGGCAGCAGCTTATCTCTGAGTTTTAGCCATTGCTCGGTAGCACTGATTGGGTGCTGCTTAAACCAGCCTTTGAAGATCAGACTCAGCGCAGCGGGGCGGTGAGATTTGTCGATGCTTTGCAGTGAATTAGCCGTGATCTGCGCTGGGTTGTGATACAGATTCCAGAAGTGCTTATGCTGTTGCTGCAATGACGGCTCAGTTACGAAGCGTGAGGCGTACTTGGCAATACCTAGCTCCTCATCTGCCAAGGCATTCCAAAAGCGGTTGTTGGCTTCATGTGTGGTTGGGTGGCCCTGTTTCATCCATGCACTAAACAGCGGGTCGCAACTTTTCGGTTGGGAATAGCCAACCTGCCAGAGTTCAGCAGCCTGACTAAGCGCCTGTTGCGCCTGGCCAGTGTTTAATTCCGCAACCAGTTTTTGGCAGATATAGTGGGTTTCTGGCAAGGGACTAATGGCATATTGGGTCAAATAGGTTTCCCAGCGTTGCTGCTTCGCCAGATGATTCAACCATTTCTTATGCAGCCGCTCCGCCAAAGGGGAATCGCTGGCGCGGTTGATAAAACTAACAATCTGGCCCTGGGAAACATGGTTTAGATTTTTCAGCAGGTAGTGGTAGTCAAGGTAAATGGCTAAAGGATAATCCTGTAATTCTTGCTGTAGAGCACGAAACTCGGTCACTTGGTTCTTGTTCAGGTGACTCAGTGCCTGTTCGAATTGCGTGCGGTCGTGGCGTAGTTGCTTGGCAGAAGGTGCTGCAAGCGCCAGATGACTGGGGAGGGCAAAAACAGCCAATAACATCGTTGTAACGGTAAGCTTCATCCTTTGGGCCTGTGTCCGTTTTTATTGTAATAAGTACATCTGTTCCCTGTTTATACGGCAGAAACGGCGATAACTGAATGGGATTTTGCCAATATGCAGGAATTTCATGCAAGGGTGCTGATTTCCAGTAGAATAGCGCCTTTGTAGCCACTTTTCATGAAAAAATATGCCACTGATTCGACTCGATAAAATCTCTATTGCTTTTGGCGATAAACCCCTTCTGCAGAACGTTGATTTCCAGATAGACCCAGGTGAACGGGTTGCACTGGTTGGTTTGAACGGCGCAGGCAAGTCCACCATGTTGCGGCTTATTTCTAGTCAGCATGCCGCTGATAGTGGTGAATTCTGGGTCGACCCCGCCTGCCAGATCGCAGAGCTATCACAGTCCATGCCGACAGCGGATGAACGTAAGGTGGTTGATGTGGTGACGGAGGGCTTAGCCTCCATTCGTGTTATGCGTGAAGAGTATGACCGTATCGCTGGTGCAGGTGAGGCCGCTGACCTGAAAGCGCTAGAGCGTTTGCAGCATGAACTGGAAGCGGTAGACGGCTGGCATATGGAACAGCGGGTACAACGGGTGATTGAACAGTTAAACCTGCCTGGGGACCGGTTAATGTCCGAACTGTCGGGTGGTTGGCGCCGCCGTGTGGCATTGGGTGCTGCGCTGGTACAAAGCCCGCAACTACTGTTACTGGATGAGCCGACTAACCACCTTGATATTGAAACTATCGAGTGGTTGGAGCAGCGGTTACTGGAGTTTAAGGGGGGGTTGATGATGATCTCCCATGATCGTGCTTTAGTTGATAGGTTGGCGACCCGAATCGTTGAATTGGATCGGGGTACTCTCAGCTCTTTTCCCGGTTCTTACAGCACCTATCTTGAGCGTAAGGAGAAAATGCTCGAAGACGAGGCGAGACAGAATGCTGAATTTGATAAAAAACTGGCGCAGGAAGAGACTTGGATCCGCCAGGGTATAAAAGCACGCCGGACCCGAAATGAAGGTCGAGTGCGAGCGCTGAAAGCACTGCGTAAGGAGCGCTCAGACCGGCTCGAGCGACAAGGTAAAGCGCGTTTCAATCTGGAAGAAGCCAACCGCAGTGGCAAGCTGGTTGCAGAACTTACCGATGTCAGCCTTAGCTTTGAAGGCAAGCAATTGTTCAGTGGCTTGGATTTCCTGCTGCAACGGGGCGATCGTGTGGGTTTGATTGGTCCCAATGGTGCCGGCAAAAGCTCACTGTTGAATGTGTTGCTGGGCAAGCAGGAACCAGATAGCGGCAAGGTGCGTTTGGGCAGTAACCTTAAAGTTGCGTATTTCGACCAATTACGGGCGCAGCTTGATCCGGAAAAATCGGTCATGGACAACATCGCTGAAGGGCGGGAATCAATCACCCTTAATGGCCGCAACCGCCACCTGATCAGTTACCTCAGCGACTTTATGTTTGCGCCTGAACGTGCCCGGACTCCGGTTAAAGCACTGTCCGGCGGCGAAACGAACCGAGTGCTATTGGCCAAACTGTTCAGCCAGCCAGCTAACCTGCTGGTATTGGATGAGCCTACCAACGACCTGGATGTTGAGACGCTGGAGTTGCTGGAAGAGATCATCATGGATTTCGACGGCACACTTCTGTTGGTCAGCCATGATCGAACTTTCCTGGATAATGTAGTGACTAGCACGCTGGTGTTCGATGAGCCGGGTGTGGTGAATGAGTATGTTGGTGGTTATAACGATTGGCTGCGGCAACGCCCGGTGAGCAGCAATAATAAATCTGCAAAGGCCGAGATTAAACCCGTTGTAACTGAGCCACGCCCAGCGGTAAAAAAGCTTAGCTATAAGTTGCAGCGTGAGTTGGATGAGTTGCCCGAGGTGTTGGAACTTGCCGAGTCGGCACTGGCTGCACTGCAACAGGAGACCAGTGATCCAGCGTTTTATCAGCAGGAGGCAAACCACGTCACTGCCCGGCTGCAGGCGTTACAGACGCAGGAAGAGGAGGTCGAGCGACTGATGGAGCGTTGGGTCGAACTCGAGGCCATGCAGCAGGGAGAGTGATCAGGTACTGATTCTTACCGCCAGAACATCGCATTTTGCACCATGTAAAATGCCATTGGCGGTAGATCCCAGCAGCAAGGCTAGACCATGGCGACCATGGCTGCCGACCAGGATAAGATCAACCTCACGCTCTTCGGCGATACGGTGAATCTCAGTTTCAATGTGCCCGGTGATCACCATTTGCTCGGTGATGGGATAACCCAGCTTATCAGCATAGCTGGCAAGGCTTTTGTGGGCATGTTCGTCCAGCTGCTGCTGGATGACGCCTAAATCAATGGGCACGTCACCACCGTAGGCGAAGCTTAAAGGCTCAATGACATGCGCTAGATAGAGTGCTGCATCATTCGCTTCTGCCAGCATGCGCGCTTTTTCCCTGAGTTGCGCGCACTCCTCAGTAAGGTCCAGCGCCAATAGTATCTTTTTGTAGAGTTGCATGATGACTCCTTCTGTTTCTTCTCTTTTGAGATTAGCATAGCGCGGCAATTTGGCGTTGCTGCTGCGGCAGTGGGCTGACCTAAGTCAAATTATAGTGAAGCAGCAAAATAAGCAGGGTTTCCCCTAAGGCGGAGCATAAATATGAAATGGATGATTATTGTATTAATCATGATGTCCCTGATCGGGTCGATGATGTGGGTGATGCCGACTGCGCGCCAGAAATATCAGGCTGCTCTGCGCCTGCATGCCAAAAAAGAGGGCTTCCGGGTGCAGTTGGAACGGATTACGCTACCGCGGGCAAAAGGTGAGATGGAGGGAGAAACCACCAATGTTACCTCTTACCGGTTAACCAGGAAGTCGCGTGATAAGAGCCAGAGAACTCAGCACACACCCTGGACCGCAGTCAGGGTTGAGTCATTGGCAAATCTGGGTTTGCCAGAGGGCTGGAGTTGGTTATTGGGCGAGAAAAGTCTTTCCGAATCGCAGCTGGCACTGTTGACTGATGTTATTGCCCAGATGCCGGGAGATGTCACCGCGATCGAATCTAGCCCGGTGGAAGTCGGTGTGTTCTGGCAAGAAGAGGGCGGCGAAACGGCGTTGGCAGAGATTAAAACACAACTAGAAAGGCTGTTAGATGCCAACTTCTGAAATACCACACTTACCCGCTGGGCGTTATCGCCATTACAAAGGCGCTGAATATGAGGTGTTCTATCTGGCACGTCACTCGGAAACCGAGGAGTGGCTGGTGGTCTACCGACAATGTTATGGCGATGAAGCGGTTTGGGTCAGGCCGTTATCACTGTTTCTGGCGTCGGTAACACAGCCTGATGGATCTGAAATCACACGTTTTGAGTATCTGGAAAGTTAAAGTATCCGGTCAATGGTGTCAGCCAGAGTGCCACGGGATTTTGGTCGTTGCGGCTGAATGTTGCTGATCAGTTGTTGGACGCGTTCCATCATGGCCGTTTTTCGTTGGCGGGGCAGTGAGGCGCGTACCAAGAGGGCTTTAGCATGTTTAAAGTGTGAAAGCGCAGTCATGATTTCACCGGTGCCCTCAAATCGGGTGCCCTGGTTTATATGTGCTTCAACCACCACATTTATACGCAGGCTGTAGAGTTCTTGCTGATAGCTGCGTGCCAGAATAGGGGTTAATTTACCCCCCCGCGCCAGCTGTACCACCAACTTTCCAGCAAAATTAATGTATATTTGCGCTCGTTTTAGCGCTTTATCATTTGCAAAGACTGCAGGGTTTGGTCGAGCACTATCTGCATTGCGCTGTAAGCGGGTGGTGGCCTCGAGGAGTTCTGAGTCGGGGGCGAGAAGACTGATTTCGTCCAGCAATGAAACTGCATGTTCATTAAGTTTTGTAACAATTTCAGGTTTACAGTTGGCCTCACGCAGAATGGCAATGGCATGAAACAGGTGCTCTGATTGTCCCTGCAGCCAGCTCAGGCGTTTTTGGCGCGCGGCTTCCTGCTCTTCTCGGGTAGTGATAATAAAGTTCACTGTCAGAGCAGCCAGGCCGACAATCGCGATTAAAACTACATATATAAGATTATCTTGTAGCATTTGGCCTGATTACTTGCGTAAAAGTGTTGAAATTTGAATGGTTTATTGATTCTACTAGTATACGGTTGCATTCGTGCTTGTCGATCGATACATACTAAGAAATCGCAAATCCAGCTTGACCCCTGTATTTTCAGCACTTATATATGCAGCCAATCTGACAGGGTGGGCTTATTAAACTGGCCGATGTACTCTGCGTCAATGTATGACCTTACGCAATACCATTTAAAAGGTCATAAATGAGCGAAACGGATCGCTCTGAGGAAAAGTTATAGTCCATGGGAAAATCACTCGTTATTGTTGAGTCGCCAGCCAAAGCCAAGACGATTAACAAATATCTGGGTAACAATTTTGTTGTTAAATCCAGTGTTGGCCATATACGTGACTTGCCTACCAGTGGTAGCGCACCGAAAACTGACGCCAAAGAGCGTGCCCGGCAAGCGGCCATCACCCGCAAGATGACGCCAGAACAAAAAGTTGCGCACAAGCAGGCGAAAGCCAAAGAGCAGCTCATTACCCGCATGGGTATCAATCCCGAAGCTGACTGGAAAGCGGATTATCAGATTCTACCAGGCAAAGAAAAGGTGGTGGATGAGCTGAAGAAGCTGGCTAAAAACGCAGATACTATCTATCTCGCAACCGACCTTGACCGTGAGGGAGAAGCGATTGCATGGCATTTGCGCGAATCCATTGGTGGCGATGAAAGCCGCTTCCGCCGGGTGGTCTTCAATGAAATTACCAAAAAGGCCATTACTGAAGCGTTTGACCAACCCTCCAGCCTGGATATGTACCGCGTCAATGCCCAGCAAACTCGACGGTTTCTGGATCGTATAGTCGGCTACATGCTCTCACCCCTATTGTGGGCAAAGGTGGCACGTGGTTTGTCTGCCGGTCGGGTACAGTCCGTTGCCGTAAAACTGGTGGTAGAGCGTGAGCGTGAGATCCGTAGTTTTATCCCCGAAGAATTTTGGGAAGTTCATGCTGATACCCACACGGTTTCTGGTGATGCCCTGCGTTTGCAGGTCCACCGTCTGCAGGGAGAGTCTTTCAGGCCCACTACCGAGGCAGACACCAATGCACACCTGGAACAACTCAATCAGCTGAACTACAAAGTTATCAGTCGTAAAGACCGGCCGACTTCCAGTAAGCCCTCTGCACCTTTCATCACCTCAACATTGCAGCAGGCCGCCAGTACACGGTTAGGCTTTGGTGTGAAAAAGACCATGATGATGGCGCAGCGGTTGTATGAGGCTGGTTATATTACCTACATGCGAACCGACTCGACCAACCTGAGTGCTGAAGCAGTTGAAGGCTGCCGTGAGTATATTCAGGACCAGTTTGGCAAAGCCTATCTGCCAGAGCAGCCTGTACGCTACAGCAGCAAAGATGGTGCTCAAGAAGCACATGAGGCTATTCGCCCCTCCGATGTGAGCCGTAAGAGTAGCGCGTTAGCTGGGATGGAGCGCGATGCAGAACGTTTATATGATCTGATTCGTAACCAGTTTTTAGCCTGTCAGATGACACCGGCTAAATATCTGAGCTCACGTATTACTGTTGCTGCGGGTGACTTTGAGCTGGTTACCAAGGGACGTATTCTGCAGTTTGATGGTTATACCCGGGTAATGCCTTCCAAGGGTAAGGGTGAAGAGGATGTCATTCTTCCAGATGTTAAAGATGGTGAGCAATTAACGCTGCAAAAACTTGATCCTAAAAAACATTTTACGAAACCTGCGCCACGTTATACCGAAGCCAGTTTGGTTAAAGAACTGGAAAAGCGGGGTATCGGTCGCCCATCCACTTATGCTGCGATTATCTCGACAATTCAGGATCGTGGTTATGTTGAAGTACAAAACCGCCGTTTCTATGCCCAGAAGATGGGCGATATTGTTACTGAACGGTTGAATGAAAATTTTAACGATTTGATGGACTACAGCTTTACTGCCCGAATGGAAGAGCGATTGGATGAAATCGCCCAAGGCGAAGCGGACTGGAAAGACCTGTTGTCACGTTTCTATCGGCATTTCACCAATACCCTGGAAGAAGCTCAGGGCGGTGAGCATGAAATGCGTCCGAATGCACCTACCGAAACAGATATTGACTGCCCTGACTGTGGCCGCAAGATGATGATTCGTACCGGCACTACTGGGGTGTTTCTGGGCTGTTCAGGTTACAGCTTACCTCCAAAAGAGCGGTGCAAGAGCACCATTAATCTTATTCCTGGTGATGAGATTGTTAGTGTCGATGGTGACGATGAAGAAGAATCAAGGATTTTGCGCAACAAGCATCGCTGTAAGCTTTGCGACAGTGCAATGGATTCTTATCTGGTGGATAAAAACCGCAAATTACATGTGTGTGGCAATAATCCTGACTGCAGCGGCTTCGAAATTGAAAAGGGCGAATATCGTATCAAGGGGTATGAAGGCCCGACCATAGAATGTGATAAATGTGGTGCTGAGATGCAGCTCAAAACCGGTCGCTTTGGTAAATTCTTTGGCTGTACGGGTGAAGGTTGTAAAAACACCCGTAAGTTATTGAAAAGCGGGGAGGCTGCGCCACCAAAAATGGACCCAGTGCCGATGCCGGAGCTGCAGTGTGAAAAGGTAGAGGACACCTATGTGTTGCGGGATGGTGCGTCAGGGCTGTTTCTTGCTGCCAGTCAGTTCCCGCGTAAGCGTGAAACCCGGCCGCCAAAGGTTGCTGAGCTGCTGCCTCATAAGTCAGAAATCGATCCGAAATACAGCTTTATCTTTTCGGCACCTGTACAGGATGAAGATGGTAATCCGACCGTAATCCGTTATAGTCGCAAGAGTAAAGAGCAGTACATCATGACGGAGGTCAATGGCAAGGCGACCGGTTGGAAGGCATTCTACCGGGGTGGAAAGTGGGTCGTTGAGTGATCCACAGCACATGATACTGACCTTAAGTGAGTGATGCATGAGCGGAATATATCTTGCCAGAACCAACCAGAAGTTGAATTTCAGTCGGATTCATCTGGAGTGCCTGAAGGCGGCTCAGGATGATAGTAGTTGGAACAAACACGCTAAAATCGAGTCATTTAATGAATCAGTATTGTTTCACTTGGCGGCAACCTATGATGCGTTTTTACGCGAGGTAGCTGAGTATTACCGGGTTGATACAGAACAGTTAGATGGTTACCGGTCCCTGGCGGCGACGATCGAAGCCACCGGTGTTGAAAGCCCGGAATTGAAACGACTAAGTCAGTTAGAAGCGGATCAAAAAAACTGGCTGCATCAGTTGCTAGCAGCTTATGAAGCCTGTTGGCATGGTGCTGATAAGCAACAACCAAAAGCTGAAGTCAGTAGCGTGTCCGAGATTCATGTATTACAGATCAACCCGGATCATGCTGAAGATGCTGAGTTGATTGCGGAATATGAGCGCTGGTTGTCTGAGCTGTCGGCTCTGATTGCCAGCCTTCGAGAATCCATGCAAGAGTGGTAAATAACGTGACGGATAAACATTCAGAAATGGTGTTGGAAATCGTAGAGCTTGATAACGGTGAGTTGGCAGTCCGTTCTTCTGAGCTGGACGCTGAGCCAATGATTAAAATCGAATTTTCAGCTGCGCTTAAAGATCAGTTGAGCGAACAGTATCTGGATGTTGCCCGCGTTATGCTGACTGCAGGCATTCAGTTGGCGGTAGAAAATGGGGCTGATTTAAAACCAGAAGCGCCTGAGCCAGAGATAATACATACATTGCATTAATTGAAATAAGGCAGCCTGTTGGCTGCCTTATTTTTTAACAGTAACGAATCACGATGGCATGACTTTGGCCTAGCCGTGCCGCATCTTTCAGGGCCGCCATCTCTTCAGTATCAAACCCTTGCTCAGTTGAAATAACCAGATGACTGGTGCCAGTCTGCAGGGCTCTACATGCAAGATTATGCAAAGTATGTTGGTTTGCAGGGCTGAGCATCATCACCTTAGTCAAATCGACACCTGCATTTTGCAACACGGGTTTTGCCAGTCCCGCCGGCGGTGCCAGCCATAAGAACCAGCGCTGATCAAAACTGAGTTGCGCCAGCAATGGCAGCAGCATCGCCAGGGTTTGAGGCTCCCGATCCTGAACCACAATTTCGGTCACTTTACCGGCCAGCGCTTGATGTTGCGGTGTATGGGTGACCTGAATAGAGTGCAGTGGCTTGCGCTCAGAGACAACACGAATGTTCGCAGGGTGCTTATAAGTAGACTGTACAGCAATCATGATCAGTTACCTCGTCTGATGACACCAACACCCAGACCTTCGATGGTCAGGTTGTGTTCGGAAAGGTCTATTACGATAGGGTCATAGGCTTCGTTTTCTGCAATCAGATAAACGGTTTGCCCCTCTTTTTTAATGCGTTTGACTGTGACTTCATCTTCGATACGTGCCACGACAATTTGTCCGTCACGGGCTTCGCGGCATTGATGTACGGCCAACAGATCACCGTCGAGAATACCGACATTCTTCATGCTGTCGCCCCTGACTTTGAGCAGGTAATCAGCCTGTGGGTAGAAAAAGTCGGCTGATATGGTGCAGTGCTCTTCAATGTGCTGCTGAGCCAGAATAGGTGAACCGGCTGCAACCTGACCAACTACGGGTAAACCCAGGTCTGGTTCAACTTCGGGTAACCGGATCCCTCTGGATGTGCCGGGAATGATCTCAATAGCGCCCTTACGTGCCAGTGCTTTCAGGTGTTCTTCCGCTGCATTTGCAGATTTGAAACCCAGGTCTCGAGCGATATCGGCACGTGTCGGGGGGTAGCCGGTATCTTCTATATGCTGCTTGATGCACTCGAGTACTTCGTTTTGTCGCTTGGTCAATTTCATGGCATTTGTCTGTCTGTTTATACAGTACTTGTATTTTTATACAGTATTTTTGCTGTTGTAAAGCGTGATGTGTATTTTTATCCAGTATTTTTATGATCTCTGGTAAGATGTGCCACAAATTCAGCATCGGGGTAAGGCGTGGATCAGGCGCTTAAAACAACCATACAAGAGGCGTATAGCACTTTTCTGGCATCCAGAGAGCTGAAGGCTCGCTATGGTCAGAAATTGATGATTGCTGAAATTGCTCGCTGTTTTGCTGCAATAAATGCTACCGCTGATACTGCAGAGAGTGCTCATATTTGTCTGGTAGAGGCGGGCACTGGTACCGGTAAAACCATTGCCTATCTGCTAGCGGCCGTTCCTGTGGCACAGCAGCAGAACAAAAAGTTGGTAGTCGCTACAGCGACCGTGGCGCTGCAGGAACAGCTGTTGCTGAAAGACCTGCCCATGCTTATCTCCGATGCCGGTATCGAATTGACCTATGGTCTAGCTAAAGGCCGCGGGCGTTATTTTTGCACCAGTAATGCGGAGCAGCTTGTCACCCAGCAGACTGATCTGGGTCAAGTTGCTTTATATGAAGACGAAGCGGCAAGAAAAATTGATCAGGCTGATTTGGATAAAGCGAAAACGCTGCTTAGCCTATATGTTTCGGGCGAGTGGGATGGTGATCGTGACAGTTTGCCTGACCCATTAGAAGATGTGTTGTGGTACTCCCTGACGAGTGATCATATTCGATGCACGAACCGTCGTTGTCGGCACTTTTCCAGTTGTCCTTTTTTTCAGGCTAGACAGGAGCTGGAAAAAGTTGATCTGGTTGTTGCCAATCATGATTTGGTACTTGCAGATTTGGCACTGGGTGGCGGCATGATCCTGCCTGCGCCTGAAGATACGCTGTATATTTTTGATGAGGGCCATCACCTGGCGGCCAAGGCCCGGGGCCACTTTGCTTATCAGTTGTCGATCAAGGCCAGCCGTCGCTGGTTGAACAGGACGTCGCGAAGCCTCAATAAATTGTTAAATGAGGCTAATAACCATGCCTTGTTGGCAGAGAAAGTCGCCCGGCTGACCACGCCGATGGCTGAGATGGAGCAAAACCTGCAACAGTGGGAGCAGCTGTTGCAGCAGCTGCTGGCGGATAAATCGCATCAGGAGCAAAAGTACCGTTTTGCCGGGGGGCGTATCCCTGAGCCTTTGCAAATGTGTTGTGATCAGTTTTCTCGCAGCTCGCAGCGAGGTTTGCAAATTCTCGAACAGATAACAGATCTGCTGAAGCAGGCGATGGATGGCGAAGTTGCAGATCTCAGCCAGGCGCTGGGTGAAATTTGGTATGCCCAACTCGGCGCGTTGGTGTTCAGGTTACAGGGCATGTATTGGCTTGCCCGTTCTTACGCCACTCCAGACCAACCCTCGATAGTACCTACAGCACGCTGGATAGCACTGGTTGATGGTAATGATGGACAGGATATAGCGTGTCATAGCAGTCCGGTATCTGCGGCAGAAACGCTGCAGACTCATCTCTGGAATGCCTGTTATGGGGCGGTGGTGACCTCTGCAACGCTGACTGCTTTAGGTCATTTTGAGCGGATAAGAGAAGACCTTGGTATAGGGCCACAAGCGGCAAGCCTGCAAGTACCTAGCCCGTTTGACTTTGCCAATGCAGCTGAACTGCATATTCCAGCCATGCGTTCCGATCCAGGACAAGCTGAAGCGCATACCCGTGAGGTGGCTGAGTACATTCAGCAGCAGTTAGGCGATGCCACAGCGTTGCTGGTATTGTTCAGTTCTTGGCAGCAGATGCGTTATGTGCTTGAACAGATACCGGATAACATGAACAATAACATTCTTGTTCAGGGTCGATTGGCAAAACACGAGATTCTGCGCAGGCATCGTGAACAGGTTGATAAGGGTGAAGCCAGCGTCATTTTTGGTCTGGCTTCGTTTGCTGAAGGCGTCGACCTGCCCGGTGATTATTTAACCCATGTCATCATTACCAAGCTGCCTTTTAGCGTGCCGGATGACCCGGTTGACGCAACCCTAACCGAGTGGATGTCGGGCAATGGGTTGAATCCTTTTGAACATTGGGTTGTACCGATGGCCTCTATGCGATTAACGCAGGCTACGGGGCGACTATTAAGAACTGAACATGATCGGGGGCGCATAACCCTGCTGGATCGACGAATGCTTACACGCCGCTACGGCCGCCAGCTACAGGCAGCGCTGCCTCCGTACCGATTGATCACTGCCTAGGATAAACAATTGAGCGAACCTAACGTGCCAGAGATGGAAGAGAACAGTAATAAAAAAACCGCATCTGGACGCCGTAATGAACGGCCGCGGCGCAAGAGCGGGAAGTCAGCTGATAGCTGGCAGCCGAAAGAATTTGAGGTGCCGAAAGTTGAAGGCAAACTTCGCTTTCACGATTTTAATCTGCCAGATGTTGTCATGCATGCGATTGCTGACCTGGGGTTTGAGTATGCATCACCTATTCAGGCTGAAACTATCCCAGCGGCATTGTCAGGTAAAGACATAATCGGCAAAGCGCAGACGGGCACCGGCAAAACGGCGGCCTTTTTGCTGGGTATCATCACTGACCTGATTGACTACCCACTGGATGATAATAAACGCTTAGGTGAGCCGCGAGCATTAATTGTGGCACCTACGCGGGAACTGGCACTGCAGATTGCAGCGGACGCCAATGACCTGTCCAAATACACTGATTTGCATGTGGTCAGCTTGGTCGGTGGCATGGATTATGATAAGCAGCGGCAGCAGTTGAAGAAGTGTCCTGTGGATATTTTAGTAGCAACACCAGGTCGGTTGATCGATTTCATCAATCGCAAGGATGTGGATCTGTGGAATGTAGAAGTGCTGGTGCTGGATGAAGCTGATCGTATGTTAAGTATGGGCTTTATTCCGGATGTACGAACCATTATTCGTAATACCCCTCGCAAGGGTACTGACCGGCAGACCCTGCTTTACAGTGCAACGTTTACTGACGATATTTTAAACTTGGCTGCGCAGTGGACATTTGATGCCATCAAAATGGAGATTGAGTCAGAGCGCAAAACCACTGATAACATCACTCAGCAGGTGTATCTGGTATCCAGCAGCGAAAAATACCGCTTACTGCGTAACTACATGGATAAAGATCATGCTGAAAAGGTGATCGTATTCTGTAATCGCCGTGATCAGACGCGCAAGCTGGCTGAACGCCTGACGCGTGACGGTATAAAGGCTGCTTTGATGTCAGGTGAGATCGCTCAGCAGAAACGTGTGCGCACTCTGGAAGATTTCCGCAGTGGCAAGATACAGGTATTGGTTGCGACTGATGTTGCAGGCCGTGGTATTCATATTGATGGGGTAACTCATGTTATCAATTATCAATTACCTGAAGATGCAGATGATTATGTGCACCGTATCGGTCGGACCGGGCGGGCGGGAGCCACCGGTACCTCGATCTGTTTCGCTTGTGAAGATGACTCTTTCCTGATTCCAGAGATTGAGTCTGAAACTGGCGTAAAACTGGATTGTATCCACCCTGGGCCTGAGCTGCTGCAGGCAGTTAATAAACCACCGCAAGCAGAGCAGGGTGATCAGGAGCAAAATGATGTCGAGCAGCGACCGGCATAATCTGAGCACTATCAGTCGGTGGGTTGCTGTCGTTTTTAGTGCGCTCCTGGCGGCGATCGGTGTGGCTGGCTACCAGCGCACTGACGATGCAGTGCAATTAGTGTTGTTTTTGGGCATCGCAGTGATTGGCTATTTCGTGGTGCAGTTTTTGTTTTATGGCATTGGTCGTTTGCTGGATAGCCTGGATAACGATCAGGGCAAAGAGTAATTCTACAGGCTGGAAACATGTCGAATCGGTTAAAAATTGCAGTCTTGGGTGGCGGTAGCTTTGGTACGGTACTAGCCAATATTGCAGCTGAAAATGGTCATCAGGTGAAACTATGGCTAAGGGATGACGCCCGTGCGGCAGAGATAAATGCCAAGCATGAAAATAGCCGTTATTTGCCGGGTTACGAGCTCGCCCCAGTGCTTGAGGCTTCAGCCGTTTTGTCAGATGTGCTGCAAGCTGCTGATTTGGTATTTGTTTCTATTCCCAGTGCTTCTTTTCGCTCAGTGGTTAAACTGGCGGCACCCTATTTGAAAGCTGACCAGATGATTGTCAGCACCACTAAGGGTATTGAATCGCAAAATTTCAGTCTGATGAGTGAGATACTGCGGGATGAACTGCCGGATGCCAGAATCGGTGTCCTTAGCGGTCCTAATTTAGCTAAAGAGATTGCCTGCCGTCAGTTAACGGCCACCGTGATTGCTAGTGATGATAATGCACTGCGTATTCGGGTGCAGCAGGTGCTACACCGTGATTATTTCAGGGTCTATGCCAGTTCAGACAGCTACGGTGTGGAATTGGGCGGCACCTTGAAAAATATTTATGCTATCGCTGCTGGGCTAAGTGCAGCGCTTGGCATGGGTGAAAATACCAAGAGCATGCTAATGACGCGCAGCCTGGCAGAAATGAGCCGGTTTGCAGTCTGCATGGGTGCCAACCCGATGACTTTTATCGGTCTGGCGGGAGTCGGAGACCTGATTGTGACCTGTATGTCACCGCTGAGTCGTAATTACCGGGTCGGATATGCGCTGGGGCAGGGTAAGTCATTGGATGAAGCGGTATCCGCTTTGGGCCAGGTGGCTGAGGGTGTTAATACCATCAAGCAGGTGAAAGAGAAGGCTGCCGAGATGGATGTCTATATGCCACTGGTCACTGCGCTATATGCTGTTGTCTTTCAGCAGGCACCGATTGCGGACGTGGTTAAGATGCTGATGACCAATGAGCAGAGCACCGATGTTGAGTTTGTGCTGCCGCGGCAGCAACAATGATTTTCTATTTGATGCGGCATGGCGAGGCAGAAAGCTTTGCCGTCACGGATGCGCAACGTCGCCTGACAGAGACCGGGCGCTTGAAACTTGAACGCCAGTTAAAACAGATTGATGCCGAACTGCTGGATATTGACTGCATCCTGCATAGCCCATATCAGAGAGCGAAAGAGACTGCGGCGCTGGTCAGCGCACAGTTAGGTATTTTACCTGAACCAAGCTTATCAGCATGGACACCGGACGCCTCGCCGAGTGCCGCCCTGGACAGTCTTGAGGCATTTGCTGATCGCACACCGCTGGTTGTCACCCATCTACCACTTGTTGGCTATGTCACTGCCCTCTGTTGTGAGGGCAGTACACAATATCCTGCTGTGTTTGGTTGTGGCGAAATTGTCAGGATTAAGGCTGACTGGCCGGCGGCTGGCTTAGGTCAGCTTCAGCAGCAGTGGCGTCCGGTTTAGGCCGGTCAAAGCGCTGCCGCAGTCCCTGCAGTGATTTATTGCTGTCATAGATAGCCATTGCCTCCTGCATAACCCTGTCTCTTTGTTCGACCCTGCCTAAAGCACCGTAGGCGACCGCCAGATCCATATAAACCGGTACCTGTGGTGACATAGTTAAGTGGCGATCTGCCCAGGCAATATATTTCAGTGCTGGCTGGGGGTCGTTTTGATCAAAGCCCTTATACATCTGCTGTTTTAAGGTTAGGTAGACGGCGTAATTGCGATAATAAGGATTCAGCAACGCCGACTCGAGATACTCTAAAGGTCGCTTATTGTCACGCAGATAAGCGATCATGCCGGAATAAGCATAGAGAGAGTGGATTAGAAATACATTAATCAAAACTGTGCTAACCAACATTAGCGCGGGCACAGTTTTTTGTGCAGCGAGGGACATGCCATCGGTTGTGTGTCGCTGTGATCGCTGTTGATGGACCACAAACAAGAGATACAGTAGTAAAACCCAATGGGTGTTGCTGATATAGAAGGGCAGTTCAACCTGGCTGTGCAGGGTTAGTGGAATCAGCAATGCTGCATAGCCTGTACCGCGCTGCCAGCCGGTTTTATACAGCTGGTAAAAAGTGGCTACCGCAGCAATAACAATGCCTGCTAATGAAATTAGCCCAGCTTCCACCAGCCACAGCATCAGCTCGTTATGGGGATGGGTAAAGCGTGGTTGTGTTCCCAGGCTTAACTTACCATCCGCTTGATACTCCGCGCGTTTATCCTGAAAAACCTTCTGGAAACTGCCAACACCGTGACCTACAAGCGGCTTTTCCAAAAACAGATCCAGCGAGATACGGTAGACCTTCCAGCGCACATCGCTGTCCATGCCACCTATGGCTTGATCAAATTTATTAAAGGTCTTGGTCAGCCCAGAACTGCCGAGTGCGCCGCCACCAATGCAACAGGCGATGACTGCCGCTAGTACGTATTTGTGATTAAACAGTAAACGCCAGCGACCTAAACATAGTACCAGTAAGCCAGCAGTCGCGCCGAGTAGGCCCACCCGGGAGCCACTATACGCGATGATAAAACAGCTGATAAATCCGGTTAAGCAGAGAGCAATTTTAACCACCCAGTGCATGCCGGAGATGGTAGGGCGGCTTATCAAGTAAAACAGCAAGACCAGGGTTGTTGCCATCAGTGAGGCTTGCAGATTGATCTGCTGAAAAATACCAAACGGCGTTTTATTACCACTGAGTGGCATGTAGGGTGCCAACTCAATTCTCGGCACTAACTGTACTAAGCCATAACATCCGGATATCAAACCGGTGATGAGAAGGATGTAGAGACTGCGTTCAATCTGTCTGGGTGTCAGACGAAATTGGTAGAGGCTGATTAACAAGCAGTAACTGCCAATCAGTACCAGAATGCGTGTGGTCCACTCAGTTGGATTGGTGTTGTCCGTGATAAAACCACTGACCAGCGCTCCGATGGGCAACATGGCTAAGGCCAGCCAGTGGCGGGGCAGAAGTATGCTGCCACTGCGTATCAAAATAAAACACCCGCTGGCAATCACCCAACTCGCTACAAGCCAGATTGTGCTGTTGAAGGGGAGGTACAAACCCTCGCCACCCAGATTAGGCTGGTAATAAAAAGGCGCAATCAGGAACAATAGACTTATCAATGCAAAAAATAACTTTTGCGGTGCCTTGAGGGAAGGGTCCTTCTCCAGCTTCAGGCCTAATTTCATCTATGCGCCTCACGGTAATAACGTTAGTATCTTATTATGTTACCTGATTTTTTTGCTCCTGGGGTGAACCGTCAGTGCCTGCATCTAACTCAGTCATTACGCCAATAGAAATAACCGTAAGTGCCAACGGCTATCAATTTTCCGGATTCGAATATGGCAACTCTAATGGTATCCCAGTGCTGGCACTGCATGGTTGGCTGGATAATGCAGCCAGTTTTCATTGGGTAGCCAAATCTTTGCCAGAGATGAGGTTTATTGCTATTGATCTGGCCGGTCATGGTGCTTCGCAGCACCGGCCGCTCGGTATGCCATACCAGATCTGGGATTATGCCGTGGATATGTTAGCGGTCGCGGATAGTCTGGGCTTGACTCGGTTTGCCCTCCTGGGGCACTCCATGGGTGCCAGTGTGGCGATGCTCATGGCTGCGCTGGCACCTGACCGGGTGAGCCAACTGGGGTTGCTGGAGGGGCTGGCGCCTCTGGTATATCCGGAAGCGCGGCTGCCTGAACTAATGGCGGGTGCGATACGTAAACGAAACAAATGGTCACAACGTCCGGTCAAACCATTCAGTGATCCACAACAAGCGATTGCTGTACGTATGTCAGGGCGCTGGCCCGTGAACGAATCGATGGCTGCGGCGTTAGTTGACCGCGGGTTACGGCAGACAGGTCAGGGCTGGATCTGGAGTCATGATCCATCGCTGGTGCAGCCATCTCTGCTACGCTTTTCACAGTCACAGGTGCGCGCTTTTGTGCAGGCGGTAAAAGCGCCAGGTTTTATTTTGCTGGCCACTGATTTTGCGCGCAAATCTTTGGTTGAACCTTGGCGTAGCGACTTGGTTAGTTTGCAAATAGAGCAGGTGCTCGGCGAGCATCATTTTCATATGACTGATACAGGTGCGGCTCTGGTAGCGGCACGCGTACGACACTGGTTGGATCAAAAAAATAACTAACAAGGAACTCGAATGCGTTTAGTAATCAGCGGTATTACCCTGTTATGTATCTGGTCTGGCGCAGCATTTGCTGAACCAACAGGTGCGCGTGACTATCCGCAGCTGCAACGGTTTAGCAAGTCAGAAATTGTTCAGTACGACAGCGTTGCGGTGACGGATTACCGGTTTATTCTGGGCGGTCTGGAAAAAGTAAACGGTTTGTTACGGCCGGAACAAGAGCAACGGATTGATGGCCAATTGACCCAGATTACTTACCGTATCCCGGATAGCCATACTGCTGCTGAAGTCTTCCAGTACTTTCAGGCACAGATTGAGTCACTGGGCGCTGAAGTGCAGTTTCAATGCCAGGGTCGGGCCTGTGGCAGCAGTAATCATTGGGCCAATGATATTTTTGGATATTTCCGGCTATATGGATCGGATGCAGGGCAGTATTTTGCAGCCCTAAAAAACGGTGATCGATATTTTAGTCTCTACAGTATTACTCGTGGTAATAGACGGGTGTTTACCCGCCTTGAAATCGTTGAAACCGGCCAGCAAGTTAAATCCTCGGCCCAACATGCTATTAGCCTGTTAACCCAGGCAGATATTGATGACTTGGCCGCGCAACTCCTGCAGAGCGGACAATCTATTTGGTTGGTGAGTTATGCCGTTGACGGAAGCTCTCATACAGAGAACCTGGCAAGTGCGCTTGGGCAACTGGAACAGATGCGTGATCGGCTAGTCGCTGCGGGTGCGCCGGCGGAATTGATCAAGCTCCACCCCCTTGGCAGTTTTATACTGCCAAGTACTCAATCTCCACCGAATGGTATTTTTGCCTACACTGATTCCTATCAGGAGTCAGAAACGGAATAAACATGACTAGCGTATCTCTGGTACTCGGAAGTGGCGGAGCCAGGGGCTATGCCCATATCGGTGCCATTGAAGAGATCCGCCGTCGCGGATACGACATTGTCGCGGTTTCGGGCAGTTCTATGGGAGCGTTGGTTGGTGGTATGTATGCCGCCGGTAAACTCACGCAATACCGCGATTGGGTCTCCTCTCTTAATTGGATGCAGGTGTTAAGGCTGCTGGACTTTACTCTCAGTCGTGGCGCAATCAGAGGCGATCGCCTGTTC
This sequence comes from Pontibacter sp. JAM-7, assembly GCF_048548695.2. Lineage (NCBI taxonomy): Bacteria > Pseudomonadati > Bacteroidota > Cytophagia > Cytophagales > Hymenobacteraceae > Pontibacter > Pontibacter sp. JAM-7. The sequence goes on along the minus strand of NZ_JBLYIF020000002.1, from coordinate 284,140 downwards.
GTTAAACTCGCAGAGTTGCTCGAAAACGCGCCGAATATAGAGGAGCTGGCTATTCCTTTCACCGCGGTGGTCACAGATATCACCCGGCAAAAGGAGATCTGGTTTCAGCGAGGCTCTTTATTGGAAGCTCTGCGGGCCTCTGCCGCCATACCCGGGCTTTTTACGCCGGTTGAGCGGGATGGGCACCTGCTGGTGGATGGTGGTGTATTAAATCCTCTGCCTATTATTCCGGTGGTGGCAGCCCAGGCAGATTTGATTATTGCAGTAGATCTGAATATGCCTGAAGGCTGCTACGGCAATTTGCAGTGGCCGGAAACGCGTTTTCTCGAGCGCAGCGGTATGAGTGATGATTGGCCAGTGGCTGACACTCAGCCGGAGTCTGTAACCAAACATGTTCTGGCTTCGGAAAAGGGCATTGGTGGTCGGTTGGATATCTTGCTGAATTCTGTTGAGGTTATGCAAGCGAGCCTGTCTGAATACAAGATTGCCGGTTACCCGCCAGATTTGGTGATTCGTATCCCCAAGAAAATATGCAGCTTTTATGAGTTTCATCGCGCGCGTGAGGTGATTGAGTACGGGCGTTTGGCAACCCGGGAACACATGCAGGAGTTAGAGCGCAGTGCGGGTTGATTAGCGTTTTAGCAAGATATATACAGCACCATTGCCACCATCGGCAGGTTGGGCAGAGCAAAAGGCTAATACGCCGGGAATGCGTCGTAACCACTCATTGATATAAGACTTAAGTAAGGCCTCGTTGCTGTGGGCCTTGCCATGTACCAGCAACAGGCAGCGCTGTTTATGCTGGCGCGCGTCGCGAATAAACAGGCTGAGCTGGTTGCGTGCCTGGTCGACAGTGTAACCGTGTAAATCCAACCCTTGATCCCAAGGGATATGCCCCTGACGCAAACGCTGCAATAAACGCTGCTGAACGCCGGGCAGGGCAAATAACAGCGGTTGTTCAGGGCCAACCTGATCAACTGCCGTATCAGATAACCCATCGACGATAAGCTCGTCGGTGCGCACCGCCGCCGTTCGACGGTATGAACGATTTTTAGCATCAATTCGTTTTGAGACAGTTACATCCGCCCGATCATGTTGGTGCGGAGTCACATCCTGCATCGCATCTGTGAAGTTGATGTCATTGTCTGACGGGTCTGAATTCATGGTATTAGCGGTAGGTTTTATTTACTATAGCGGCCCAGAATTCTGATTATCGGTTGCCCCGGATGAGTGATCAAGCCCAAGCTGTTGTAATGTCTAACCTGCATACTCTGCGTGACTATGTACGCTATGCCATGAGTCAGTTTTCTCGGCACCAGATATTTTTGGGGCATGGCACCGATAACAACTGGGACGAGGCGGTTCAACTGGTGTTGGCTGCAGTAAATCTGGCGTGGGATGTGAATCCTGCTGTGTTGGATGCCAGGTTATTGCCAGAAGAAAAACAGCGGATACTGACGTTTATTCAGCAGCGAGTTGAAGATCGCAAACCTTTACCCTACATCACGCAGCAAGCATGGTTTTGTGATCTGCCATTCTATGTTGATGAACGGGTATTGATTCCACGTTCCCCAATTGCTGAATTAATTCAGCAGCAATTTTCACCCTGGTTAGCTGAGGGTTCAGTGGCTCGTATTCTGGATATGTGTACCGGAAGTGGTTGCATCGGTATTGCCTGTGCTTATGCGTTTGCCGATGCTGAGGTTGATCTGGTGGATATTTCAGAGGATGCGCTGGATGTTGCAGCAATAAATATCAACAAGCATCAGCTGACAGAGCGGGTGACCGCTGTTCAGTCAGATCTGTTTCAGCAGCTCAAGGGGCAGCGGTTTGATCTGATTGTCAGTAATCCTCCGTATGTTGATGCTGTTGATCTGGCCAACATGCCAGCAGAGTTCGCTCATGAACCTGAATTGGCACTGGGTTCTGGGGTGGATGGCCTGGAGATTACCCGCCAGATTTTGCGTCAAGCCAATGACTATCTATCCGACGATGGCTTGCTGGTGGTCGAAGTTGGCAACAGTGAAGTCCACCTGATGCAGCAGTATCCGCAGCTGCCGGTTGTCTGGCTGGAATTTGAACGAGGTGGTAACGGTGTCTTTGCCATCACCGCCGTCGATCTGGCTAAGCATCGATTATCGATCTGATTTTAACTGCAGTAGCCGGTTTTGCTATACTCGGCACCCCTTTGACCTATCAAGCAACGGAAGAGAGCCCATGTCAGGAAATAGTTTCGGCAAACTGTTCACAGTGACTAGCTTTGGTGAAAGCCATGGTAAAGCACTGGGTTGTATCGTAGATGGTTGTCCTCCGGGAATCGAGATTAGCGAAGCGGATTTGCAGGTAGACCTGGACCGTCGCAAACCCGGTACCTCGCGTCATACCACACAACGGCGTGAAGCTGATGAAGTCGAAATACTGTCTGGTGTGTTTGAGGGTAAAACAACGGGCACGCCTATCGGGTTGCTGATCAAAAATACGGACCAACGTTCCAAAGATTACAGCAATATTGCCGAAACCTTCCGCCCGGCTCATGCCGATTATGTCTACAGCCATAAATATGGTTTTCGTGACTACCGGGGTGGCGGCCGTTCTTCCGCGCGCGAAACCGCAATGCGGGTGGCCGCGGGGTCTATTGCCAAAAAATTTCTCGCAACGAAAGGTGTTGAGATACGCGGTTACCTATCGCAGTTAGGTCCGTTGAAAATTGATCCAGCAAATTTCGACTGGACACAAGTTGAGGAAAATCCGTTTTTCTGTCCGGATCCTGCGCTGGTGGCACCGTTGGAAGCGTATATGGATAAGCTGCGTAAAGAAGGTAACTCCATTGGCGCTAAAATTTCCGTACTGGCCACTGGTGTGCCAGTTGGCCTTGGTGAGCCGATTTTTGATCGTCTGGATGCAGACCTGGCGCATGCCCTTATGAGCATCAATGCCGTAAAAGGTGTAGAAATCGGTGACGGTTTCGCTGTAGTCGAACAGAAGGGCACTGAGCATCGCGACGAGATGACACCGGACGGCTTTTTGTCCAACCATGCCGGGGGCATCTTAGGCGGTATTTCATCGGGCCAGGATATTCTGGCGCACATCGCCCTCAAGCCAACATCCAGCCTGCGTTTGCCCGGACGTAGTATCAATGTTAGAGGTGAGCCGATTGAAGTGGTTACTCAGGGGCGTCATGATCCCTGTGTAGGTATTCGGGCCACACCTATTGCTGAAGCGATGCTGGCAATTGTCCTGATGGATCACTTATTACGGCACCGTGGTCAAAATGCTGATGTGGATTGTGATATTCCGGTGATTCGTTAAGTTGTAACCGCCGAAAGAGATAGAAGAAATATTTCTGAAAAACGAGACATTTATTTACAGAATTTACTTTGTTTTTTACTTGTTTGATTGTATAAATGCGCCACAATTATCAGAGTGCTCGGCATAACTGTCGGGCACTTTTTTATTCTCACGTAACCTGCTCCATTAAAGGGGGCATTAAGGGGGAGTCAACGTCGATGCAAGAGGCACTTAACGCTGTGCACGAGGTGGAAGAACACGAGACTTCAAGCAGTGTAGCTTGGCCAGGTTTTTATCAGGGTGAAGACGATGATCGTCTGGATTACTTTATCGAACGCGATGGCGTGCGTTTTGCGGGTAGTCACCTGATTATTGACCTTAAAGGCGCGACCAATCTGGATAACCTGGAAGTGATGGAAAAAGCACTGCGGGATTCGGTTGAAGAAGCGGGCGCTACACTGCTGCATATCCACCTGCACCACTTTACCCCAAACGGCGGTATTTCCGGCGTGGCGGTTCTGGCAGAGTCTCACATCAGTGTGCATACCTGGCCTGAGCGCAACTTCGCCGCTTTTGATGTTTTCATGTGTGGTGATGCTACACCAGCAAAAGCCGTCCCGGTGCTGGAAAAAGCATTTAAACCATCTGAAGTGAAAGTAGACGAAATTCTCCGCGGTAAGGTGAACATCGACGATGACAACTTCTTACAGTGAAACGCTGCACCAGGGCTACGGGCAACGCTTTGATGTAGAGGAAGTGTTGTTTGAGCAACAGACGGATTCCTGGCATCTGGTGATCTTCCGTAACCCTGTGTACGGCACTGTTATGGCACTGGATGGCATTATTCAGACCACCGAACGTGATGAATTTGTCTATCACGAGATGCTGACCCATGTGCCTTTATTGGCACATGGCAACGCCAAACGTGTGTTGATTATTGGTGGCGGCGATGGCGGGATTTTACGTGAAGTCTGTCGTCACAGTGCTATAGAACATGTGACTCAGGTTGAGATTGACCAATCGGTCATTGAGATGTGTAAAACATACCTGCCGAAGCATTCGGCGGGGGCGTTTGATGACCCCCGTGTCAACATTGTGATCGCTGATGGTATGGAATATGTGCACCAGACCGATGACAAGTTTGATGTCATTATATCCGACTGCACAGATCCGGTAGGGCCGGGTGAAGTTCTGTTTAGCAGCCGTTTCTACGAAGGCTGTAAAAACCTGCTGAACGAGGGCGGGGTGTTTGTAGCGCAAAATGGTGTGCCTTTCCTACAGCAGGATGAAGTGATTACTACCCGGCGTCGACTAAGCCCCTATTTTGCAGATCAGAGCTTTTATGCAGCGGCAGTGCCTACGTATATTGGTGGCGTGATGACATTGGCTTGGGGTAGCGATGATGCTTCTTTGCGGCAGTTGGATCTGGCGACGTTGATCCAACGTTATCAGGACAGTGGTATTACCACTCGATATTACAACCCGCAGGTACATCTCGGTTGTTTTGCCTTGCCACAGTATCTGCTAGATGCATTACAGACTGCCTGAGCGTAGAATAGAAAAAAGCCGGTTTTAACCGGCTTTTTTATTGTCTCAGACTCTGATTGTAGACTCTTCATGTCCCAGGCTACGCCTTACTTAAAGCTCAGCGGGTTTTATTTTTTCTACTTTGCGCTTCTGGGCATCATGGTGCCTTACTGGACGCTGTATCTGAAATCCTTCGGGTTTGAAGCCCAAGTGATTGGCGTTCTGATGGCCATTCTGCATGGCTCTCGTATTTTTGCGCCTTATCTATGGGGACGTTTGGCAGACGAAACCGGGCAAAGATTAAAAATTGTGCGCTGGGGGGCGGCCATTACCTGGTGTGTTTTCCTGCTGATTTTTTGGCAAGCCTCTGCCTTGGGTATTGGCTTGGTAATGCTGGGTTTTAGTTTTTTCTGGAACGCGGTCTTACCGCAGTTTGAAGTGATCACACTGGGCCACCTGGGAGAGCGAAAGCATCGCTATAGTCAGATACGGCTCTGGGGTTCTGTTGGGTTTATAATCACGGTAGCCGGGGTTGGCGTGTTGCTTGACTGGGTTAGTGTGCGCTGGCTGCCTTGGATGATGCTACTGGCAATGGTCGGTATCTGGTTAAGTAGCTTATGGGTGGCGGAACCTGCGCAGCAATCTGTCGCAACCAAGGGCAGTGCCGGTCAGGCGTTTCGCGCAGTGTTAAGGCAACCGCAGGTTAAGGCTTTCTTCTTAATCTGTCTGTTAGTGCAACTGGGGCATGGCGCCTATTACACCTTCTACTCAGTATTGATGGTTGACCTGGGTTATACCCGTACAGAGGTGGGTGCTCTCTGGGCCATCGGCGTAATTGCTGAAGTGGTGGTGTTTGTCTTTATGCACCGCATGATTGAGTCCTGGGGGGTCCGCAATATCATGATTGGCAGTCTGGTGCTCTGTGTCGTGCGCTGGTTGCTGATTGCCCTGATTCCGGACCAGAAACTGCCAATGTTATTTGCACAAACCCTGCATGCTGCAACATTTGGTTGTTTGCATGCCGTGGGCATTGCGCTGGTTCATCAATATTTCTCGCAGCGTAGCCACGGCCAGGGACAGGCGATGTATTCCAGCTTTGGTTTTGGTGTGGGTGGTTCGCTTGGTGCTTTATTAAGTGGCTTTTTATGGGATGCTGCAGGCCCGCAATGGACCTTTGGTTTGTCCGCCCTGGTGAGTGTTGTAGCTATCGTGTTGGCAGTTATCTGGATCTATCCGGAAAAAGTGCAGCAAAACAATTGATTTGGGTATTTTGCAGTGCCGAAGTTTTGCTATAGGATAGGAGGGGATAAGATACCCCTTAAGGAGTCCGGGTATGAAGTTTAATATTGATATCGACATGACGCCTGATGAACTGCGCAGGATTCTGGGTTTGCCAGACGTGCAGAAGTTTCAGGAAGACATGATGCGAAAAATAACCGAACAGATGGAAGCCGGGGTTGAAGGTTATGACCCTCTGACTCTGTTTAAGCCTTACCTGACCAGTGGGTTGGGCTCCATGGAAGCACTGCAAAAATTTATGATGTCAGTCATGACATCCGGATATTCCGGTAGCAGTTCTTCAGCAGTGAAAGATAAAGACTAAGTGCTGCCCAGTGAGTGAGTTAGATACCTTGACACAAAATAATAGTAGAGAGATTAGTACGTTGCGAATTCTAAGAAAATATACAAATCGCCGTTTGTACGATACCTCACGTAGCTGTTATGTCACCCTAGATGATGTAAAGCAGCTGGTACTCTCTGGTGAGGCCTTTAAAGTTGAAGATTCCAAAACCGGTAGTGACCTGACTCGGAATATTCTCCTGCAGATTATCAGCGAACAGGAAGCCAGAGGGCATGGTACTTTGCTGACCAATCAAGTGTTGCAACAACTGATCCGCTTTTACGGTGATAGTATGCAGGGCATGATGAGTCAGTATCTGGAACAGAGCATCTCCTCTTTCCTTGAACACCAGGATCGCATCCGTGACCAGATGCAGACGATGATGGGGGCTGCTAACCCGCTGACCATGATGAGTCGGTTTGCAGATAGTAATCCGATGTGGAATATGTTCGGCCAGCCGGAAGGCGCTGAGAAAGAAGACGAGCCGGAACCGGCCGAGAAACCTGACAAATCCTGAACAAAAAAGGGCGGTGATTACCGCCCTTTTTTTAGTGATTTAATCCCGCGCTATAAGCCAATCCCTGATCGCCGGTGCTACCTGCTTTTGAGCCTTGGATGAAACAAAGACTCCGATATGTCCGGCCTTGATTTCCATCTCCTGATAATCCGTGCTACTGCAATGTTGCTTCAGGGCAGTGGACGCTCGGGGCGGCACTAAATGATCGAAACTACCGTAAATATTCAGCACCGGCTGGGTTAGGTTCTTCAGGTTGACAGTGTGCGGGCCTATTTCAGCGGTGCCCTGAATAAGTCGGTTCTGCTGGAAGAATTGGGTAATGAACTGCCGGAATGCTTCACCTGCCTGATCCGGGCTGTCGTAAATCCATTTTTCCATACGTAGAAAACTGAGTGCACTCACTTCATTTTCTAACTGATTAGGCATGCCCAGGTTTTTTTGCACACCCAGGCGCATCGGCATCAGCGAGTTATAGGAGTCATTCAGCATGCTGCCGGGGATATTGCCATAGGTATCCACTGCCAGGTCGGCATCGACATATTTCGCCAGATGATAGAGCAGGTTATCGTCGGTTTGGAAATCAACCGGCGTCACCATGGTAATCAGGTTTTTAATCTTTTCCGGGTTGAGAGCCGCATAACAAAGGCTGAACGTGCCACCCTGACAAATACCCAGCAGGTTAATCTTATCAGTACCCGCATGTGTACAGACCTGATCAACGGCGTTATTCAGATACTCGTTGATATAGTCGTCAAGATCGAGATAGCGGTCAGCCGCATCCGGGTATCCCCAGTCAATCAGGTAAACATCCAGGCCTAATTCCAACAACCGCTGTAGCATTGAGCGCTTGGGTTCGAGATCAATCATGTAAGGACGATTGACTAGTGCATAGCAGATCAACAAAGGTGTTTTGCAGGCCTTTTTGCCACTGCCTTTGTAGTAGCGCAGGGTTAGCTTATCTTGTTGATAGATGGTTGCGAAAGGGGTCTGATCGACATCCACTTCCTGAATCTGTAGCAGGGTGCTGTAGCTTTTCAGCAACTTGTTGTTGAAGTCATATAACTCTTGGGCAACAGTAACAGGGTCAAGGTCAAGCTGACTCATGCTTTGGATGCTCCTTTCGGTGTGCGCAGTTGTTTGACTTCCTTGCGCAGCTGCGCCACTTCCTGTTGCAGTGCTTGGATTATATCTGCGTTGCTGTTTTGCTGCAGCTCAAGCAGTTGTGCTTGCATGTGTGCAAAGTCACGTTGTGTAACGCGCATCTCTTTGCGTAACTTGTGCTGGCGTTGCAGGGCAGTATCAAGGCCACGACGTGTCGCCAGGCCTATAGATTGAAAATGAATATCCCTGACTTCCTGAACAAACTTGCGCAGCTGCATCAGTGCATTGCTTATTCTGCCATGTGCGCGTTGATATTCGTCTGTGAGCACAGTGATTGAATAGGCTGATTCATAAGCCTCAACCCAGAGGTCATGCAGTGCCTGTAGGCTGGTAACTTTGCCTTCAGAGGCTGTCAGTTGTTGCAGCAGTTTGCTGCTGGCCTGCTGATTGATAGAACCGTAATGCTCGACATATTCATGTAGTGCTTCCTGATATTCGATCAGCAATTTTAAGGCTTCCCGCAGCTGCTGCTGGGTTTCCTGGTTGCTGCCAACGACAGGGGTTTCCAGCAAGCTTTTGATGCCGCTGATAAAGGGGTTTTCAAATAACAGGTCGTCACTAAAACTGTGAGTTTTGAACAGAGATGCAAACTGTTCAGGTACCTGCCATTGGTGCAATAGCAGCTCGCCGGACTGTTTCTGCATGTAATTCTGAAACTGTAATACCGCATCGTTCAGGCTGGTGTCATCACCGCCGCGGTACTGGCGCAGAACTTCTTCGCCAAACTCAGTAAAGTTTTTTGCCTGCGCGCGTAGAATTGATAGCAATTGGGAAAACTGTTTAGGGCCTTCCTGGTTAACTGTGGACTGGGCCTGACTGATCCAGTCCTGCAGTTCGGCAGGAGACATCGCTGGCTTGCCGTCAGTTAATTGCGACCAGTAATCTTGCTGGGCTTCCAATAGCGCCTGAATTTGCGACGCACTGCTATCCATGGGCAACCTTCATAATGAGAAAACGAACCTTGCTGGTTCTTTAAACAACTAACCTCCATCTTATTACAACAATGCATCGGGTTGTACCTGTCTGGCATCGGTTCGGAGAATTTCCAGTAATTTACTCGCTGCATTAGACAGTGTTCGGTTGCGATGCACGATGGCGCCCAGTGGTCGTTTAACTGGTGTAGCGTTTACAGGTAATACGGTGAGGTCTGCTGTGATAAGCGATTCAGGCAGCAGGCTCCAGCCGAGCCCGATGGATACCATCATACGGATGGTATCCAGATAATTGGTAGACATGCTGACCGTTAGGCTGAGGTCATGTTTGGCAAACAGGGCTTCCACCAGTTGTCGGGTAAAGGTGTTACTGCTGGGTAGGATAGCGGGGTAAGCGGTAAGTTGTGCCAGCTCCAGGGAGGTTGCGCTGCTTAATGGATGATCGGGTGCGACGACATAACTGAGCTGGTCTTCCCAGATGACCTCTGACTGGATATTGATATCGGGGTTGGGTGAGAGGGTAATCAGGGCGAGTTCAAGTTCACCTTTTAATACTCCCTCGTAGGCCACTTCGGACTCGGCAAATCTCAGGTCCAGCTCCACATCCGGATAGGTTTGGGTAAAGCATTTCAGCAGCGGGGGGAGTCGATGCAAACTGATATGGTGGCTGGTAGCCAGTGATAACTTACCAGTGATGCCGCCGGCGAGGTTATCCAATGCCCGTCGGGCATCATCCAGTTCTATCAATACCTGTTGCGCTCTGGGGAGCAGTGTGACACCTGCTTCGGTCAAAGAAATAGTGCGCCCGATGCGATCAAAGAGGCGGCACCCCAATTGTTGTTCCAGTAATGCAATACGTTTACTGATGGCTGACTGGGTGAGGTATAGCTGGTCTGCGGCTTTTGAAAACGAAGCATTCTGCGCCACGCTAATAAAGGCCTGCAACGCATTAGTATCCATAGCGAGTTCCGGAGTAATAAAATATTTTTGTATTCTAGTACGGAATGGAAAGTATAAAAAATATGAATTTGTTTTGTGCAAAATCTTGCACTAGGATGGCGTCTTGCCAACGCTGCAGTTAATAGCTGCTGTTATGAATGAGGTGTTTTTATGGCTGGCCAGACTTTATATGACAAATTGTTCGCGTCCCATTTGGTGCGCACTAATGATGATGGTAGTTCATTGATTTATATCGACCGTCATCTGCTGCATGAGGTGACTTCTCCCCAGGCGTTTGAAGGTTTGCGCATTGCTGGCCGCAAACCCTGGCGTATAGATGCCAATCTAGCGACGCCAGACCATAACGTGCCGACGACCAATCGTAGTGGCGGTGTAACCGATATTGCTGATCCAGTATCCAAAATTCAGGTGATTACTCTGGATGAAAACTGTGACGACTTCGGTATTCTCGAATTTAAGATGAACGACCAACGTCAGGGCATTGTACATGTGGTTGGCCCGGAGCAGGGTGCTACTTTACCGGGGACTACGGTGGTTTGTGGTGATTCCCATACTGCGACCCATGGCGCATTTGGCGCATTGGCGCATGGTATTGGTACCTCTGAGGTTGAGCATGTGCTGGCAACTCAGTGCCTGATCACCAAAAAGATGAAAAATATGCTGGTGCGTGTTGATGGTCAGCTTGGTAAGGGTGTCACAGCGAAAGATATCGTGCTGCACGTGATTGGCAAGATTGGTACCGCAGGTGGTACCGGTTACGCCATTGAGTTTGGTGGTGAGGCGATCCGCAGTCTTTCGATGGATGGTCGGATGACCATCTGCAATATGGCAATTGAAGCTGGTGCGCGTGTTGGTCTGGTCGCGGTTGATCAGATCACTATCGATTATGTGGAAGGGCGCCCGTTTGCGCCTAAGGGTGCTCAGTGGCAGGCCGCAATCAGTGCCTGGAGTGAATTGGTCTCTGATGCTGATGCGGTTTTTGACACCGTGATTGAGATTCAGGCAGCGGATATTGAACCGCAGGTGACTTGGGGAACCTCACCGGAAATGGTGGTGGGGGTGAACGCTCAGGTACCAAATCCGGCAAAAGAAACCGACCCGGTGAAAGTCGAAGGCATGAACCGCGCCCTCGAATATATGGGTTTGCAGGCTGATCAGGCGATCACTGATATCCAGCTGGACCGGGTATTTATTGGTTCTTGTACCAACTCGCGGATTGAGGATCTGCGTGCGGCGGCTGAGGTCGTAAAAGGTAAAAAAGTAGCGTCGACTATTAAACAGGCATTGGTGGTTCCAGGATCTGGCCTGGTGAAGGCTCAGGCAGAAGCCGAGGGTTTGGATAAAATCTTTACCGAAGCTGGTTTGGAATGGCGCGAACCTGGCTGCTCCATGTGTCTGGCTATGAACCCTGACAAATTAGGTGCGGGTGAGCATTGTGCTTCAACCTCCAACCGTAACTTTGAAGGTCGTCAGGGCTTTGGCGGTCGCACCCATTTGGTCAGCCCGGCAATGGCTGCTGCCGCTGCGATTGCGGGTCACTTTGTCGATGTTCGCACCATGGGTGTCCACTGAACCGGTTTGAGGAGAGAAAAATGAGAGCATTTACCCAGCATACCGGTGTTGCCGCGCCAATGGATCGCGCCAATGTGGATACCGATATGATCATTCCGAAGCAGTTTTTGAAGTCAATCAAGCGTACGGGCTTTGGCAAGAATCTGTTTGATGAGCTGCGTTACCTTGACGAAGGTCAGCCTGATCAGGAGTGCACAGGGCGTCCGCTGAATGAAAAATTTGTTCTGAACCAGGCTCGTTACCAGGGTGCCAGTATTTTGTTGGCGCGGGAGAACTTTGGTTGCGGTTCAAGCCGTGAACATGCGCCATGGGCATTGGATGATTTTGGTTTTCGTTGCGTGATTGCACCAAGCTTTGCTGAGATCTTTTATAACAATTGCTTTAAGAATGGTATTTTACCTATTGTTTTAGAAGAGAAAGATGTCGATCGTCTGTTCAATGAAGTGATGGAGGCAGAAGGCTATCAGTTGACTATAGATTTAGCCCAGCAGCAGGTTGTTACCCCGTCAGGTGATGTCATGGCGTTCGATATAGATGGCTTCCGTAAACACTGTTTGCTCAACGGCCTGGATGATATTGGTTTGACGCTGGAGCATGCCGACGATATTCGTGCTTATGAAAAAAACCGCCGTCAGACGGCATCTTGGTTGTTCGACGCCATCAAATAAACACTAATTTTGTGGCGCCAGAAAAATTGTTGCCGCAGAGGAAATAATATGTCTAAGCAAGTACTTATTTTGCCGGGGGACGGTATAGGTCCTGAAATCGTTCGCGAAGCTAAACGCGTTTTGGACTTGGTTAATCAACAGGATGACCTGGGGTTGTCCTTCGCTGAAGCCCATGTTGGTGGTGCTGCCATTGATGCTACTGGTGTGCCGCTGCCAGACGCGACACTGACAGCGGCAAAAGCGGCAGACGCGATTCTTCTGGGTGCTGTTGGTGGCCCACAGTGGGATACCAATCCTGACTTTCAGATTCGTCCGGAAAAAGGCTTGCTGGGTATCCGTTCTAACCTGGGCTTGTTTGGGAATCTGCGTCCGGCGATCCTATATCCACAGCTGGCTGATGCGTCTACGCTGAAACCGGAGATCGTTTCTGGTCTGGATATCCTGATTGTGCGTGAGCTGACAGGCGGCATCTATTTTGGTCAGCCACGCGGTATCCGTGAGAAAGAGGGTGGTATTCGCGAAGGCTTTAATACCTATGTATATGACGAGAATGAGATTCGTCGTATTGCTAAGGTGGCATTTGAAGCAGCTCGTGCTCGTAATAAGCGACTCTGCTCTGTTGATAAGGCTAATGTACTGGAAGTTACGATTCTTTGGCGTGAAATCATGGAAGAGGTGGGCAAAGAATACCCGGATGTAGAACTGAGTCACATGTATGTCGATAATGCAGCGATGCAGCTGGTCCGTGCGCCGAAGCAATTTGATGTCATGGTAACCGGTAACATGTTCGGTGATATTCTGTCGGATGCAGCGGCGATGTTGACGGGTTCAATTGGTATGCTGCCATCGGCTTCACTGGATGTGAACGGTAAGGGTATGTACGAGCCGTGCCATGGATCGGCGCCGGATATTGCAGGTCAGAACCTGGCAAATCCATTGGCAACTATCCTGTCAGCATCCATGATGCTGCGCTACTCTCTGGATGCAGGTGATACGGCGGATCGTATTGAAGCGGCCGTTAGTAAAGTGCTTGATCAGGGGCTGCGTACTGCTGATATCTGGTCAGAGGGTACTGAAAAGGTCTCTACCAGCCAGATGGGTGATGCGGTTGTTGCAGCACTCAGTGCATAGAAAAACACGGCTATTTATTGCATAATATAGCCCCTTTAGCGGCTCCTACTGGTTAGGGGCCGCTTTCGTATGATGTTGAATCGGATCTATTGGTGATAACAATGAAGCGTGTAGGTTTTGTGGGTTGGCGTGGCATGGTTGGTTCCGTGCTGATGCAACGTATGCAGGAAGAGGGTGATTTCGACCATATCGATGAACCGGTATTCTTCACCACATCTCAGGTCGGCCAACCAGGACCGGAAATTGGCAAGTCCATTCCGGCGCTCAAAGATGCCAGCGATATCAATGAGCTGAAGCAGATGGATGCGATTATCTCCTGTCAGGGCGGTGACTACACGAAACAGGTATACGGCCCATTGCGTGAAGCAGGCTGGCAGGGTTACTGGATCGATGCTGCATCCAGTCTGCGTATGGATGATAGTGCCATTATCGTACTTGATCCGGTGAATATGCACGTCATCAAAGATGGCCTGAGCCAGGGAGTCAAAACTTTTGTCGGCGGTAACTGCACTGTATCACTGATGCTGATGGGTCTGGGTGGACTGTTTCAGGCAGACCAGATCGAATGGATGACCTCCATGACTTATCAGGCGGCATCGGGTGGTGGCGCGCGGCATATGCGGGAACTCATCAATCAGATGGGTATCATTCAGCAATCGGTTGCGAGCGACCTGGATAATCCGGCCAGCGCAATTCTGGATATCGACCGTCAGGTTGCTGAAACCATTCGCAGTGATGCTATGCCGACTGATAACTTTGGTGTACCGCTGGCAGGTTCATTGATCCCCTGGATCGACACGCGTCTGGATAACGGCCAGAGTCGTGAAGAGTGGAAAGCTTACGCTGAAACCAACAAAATTCTGGGATTAGCTAATAATCCAATTCCAATCGATGGTACCTGTGTGCGGGTTGGTGCTATGCGTTGTCATAGTCAGGCGTTTACCATCAAGTTGAAATCTGATGTGCCTATGGATGAGATCGAATCCATGCTGGCTGAAGCCAATGACTGGGTTAAAGTCATTCCTAATGAGCGGGATATTACTGCTCATGAACTCACTCCTGCCAAGGTTACCGGCACATTGTCAGTTCCAGTGGGCCGTCTGCGTAAAATGAACCTGGGTAATGAATACCTGAATGCATTCAGCGTGGGTGACCAGTTGTTGTGGGGAGCCGCAGAGCCTCTGCGCCGGATGTTACGTATCCTGATTGCAGGCTAAGGCGCAAATCAGCGGTGATATTTAAAAGGCAGCTTTAGCTGCCTTTTTTATGGTCTCAAAGGTATGGCTTTTATTATCAGTGTATTACCAGTAGTGTCAGCATCAGCCCTGTGCTCAAGTAAAACAGGACTTTAAATCTAGACGCTATGGCCGATAAATGGATATTGTTAGCTGAGAAGCTGGCGTAGCGGGTACCGCCAATGGCGTCGGTAGCTTATTCGGAGTGTCAGAAGTCCAATCGGTCTCTTGACCCCCGGCCCGTTTATAATCAATACTTCATGCAAGTTATCTAAACGCAACCCTCTGATTTATCCAGAATTTTTGAGGGTGGGGGAACAGGGACAAGACAATGTGGCAAAAACATGCTGTTGGCCTTGCCGTAGCAGGGATCATTACCGCCACCAATGCCCATGCGCTTGGGCTGGGTGAGATTAAAGTTATTTCCGCGCTAAATGAGCCTTTGAGTGCTGAAGTAAACTTGCTGCAGGTTAAGCAGCTCAATGCATTACAGATTCATCCCAGAATGGCAGATGTTAACGACTATGCCTTGGCAGGTTTAGAGCGCCCCTATTTTCTGTCGGGTATACGCTTTCAGGTAAAGGTCCAGCCTGATGGTTCCGGTAAAATTATCATTACATCCGATCAGCCAATGCGCGAGCCGTTCCTGAACTTCCTCATGGAAGTGAACTGGCCGAATGGGCGCTTGGTGCGTGAATATACCCTATTGCTTGACCCTCCGGTGTTTGAGCCTGCGCCAGTGAAACAGCAGGTTTCGCCTGCAGCTTCAACAACGGCGGTACCGGAAAAAAAGCCAGTTAGGGCTGAAGCTGTTACACCCCCGGCCTCTCAGGCTTCTCGAGTAACCACCTCAGCCCCAACTGCTGATAGCCCAGCGGCTGCACCTACTGTAACAAATAATGATGTACGGGTCGGGCGCAAAGATACGCTTTGGGCACTGGCGATTAACAATAAGCCAGCGGGTATTTCTCCCCAGCAGTTGATGATTGCCTGGTTGAAGAAAAACCCTGATGCTTTCATTGATGGCAATATCAATCGTTTGAAAGCGAATGCGATTTTGAAGATGCCTTCCGCGGAAGAGTTTGCTTCAGTAACCCCCGCTCAGGCAGCGGAAGAGGTTACACGTCAAACGCAGATGTGGCAGAGCAAACGTGCTAAACCCGCGCCGCAAAAAGTGGCTTCACAGTCGGCTCCGGAAGAACCCGCGACGCCTGAACCTGAAGAAAAACCGGCAGCAAGTCGTCCTGAGCCAGAGATTGCATCTGACGATGCTGAGTTGAAAGTCGTCGCCCCGGAAGAGCCTGCAGAGGGTGTAGCACAAGCTGACGATGCCGAATCCGATGCAGCGGCATCCGCGGCTGAAGCAGCGGCGGAAGATCCATTGGCAGTTTTGCAAACGCAAAATCAAGATCTCGAACAGCGCCTGAATGACAGCCTTGAAGCAGCAGATCAGACGGCTCGCGAGAATGAAGCCCTCAATGAGCGTTTGGATGCAATACAGCAGCAGTTAGAATCTTTACAGCGGATGCTGGAATTAAAAGATCAGGAGCTGGCCAGCCTCCAGTCTGAATTCGCCAAGGCACAGGCGGAGCCAAAGTCTGAATCCAACCTGCTTGAACAGTTGATGGCATCTCCTATGGTGTTGATTGGCCTGGCAGCAGGGTTGGTTATCTTGTTGCTTGGTGCACTGTTTGCGCTGCGTAAACGCAAACCAGAAGATGGCGCGGATAGTGATGCAGTAGTTCCTGCTACCGCTGCGGTTGCGGGTGCTGCTGTGGCGGCTGAAGCAGAACCTGCTGCGGAATTAGAATCTGAAACAGCTGTTGAAGAGGTTGCCGCTGCGGTTGCTGTAGAAGAAGCCGCAGAAGAAGTGACTGAGACTGAGCAGGTTGAGCTGCCAATAGTCGATGAAGAAGATACTGACCTGAGTGAGTTCGATGATCTGGATCTGGATATGGATCTTGATCTGGAAGATGATGAAGCTGGTCGAGTGCTCGGTACGTTGCAGGAAGATACCGATAACGGTGAAGTCCTTCTGGAAGATGAAGAATTTGACCTCGCGTTACCTGAAGCTGATGAAAATGACGAAGATGACAGCGCCGCAGTAGAGGGTACTGCTGAGATCGAAGAATCAGACATCTCAAGTGATCTTGATGACATTCTGGGTGAAACCCCAGAGCCAGAGCCAGAAGCTGAGCCCGAGATCGATCTCTCAAGTGACCTGGATGATATTCTTGGCGACGTTGAGTCAGCACCTGCTGTGGAAGAAGAACTGTCATTGGACGAAGTTCTGACTGAATCTGATCAGGTTGAAGCCCTGGCGGATGCCGAAGAGCTTGATGAATTGCTTCAGATGCCTGAGCAGCCATCAGATTCTGTAGTTGAGGAAGAAACGCTGGCAGTTGATGATGACCTCGAGTTCGATCTAGGTGATCTGACCCCGCCAGAGGCAGAGACAGAGACAGAGACAGAGGCGACACCGGCACCTGTGGCTGAGTCTTCGGTTTCAGTGGCAGAGGATGACCTTGAGTTTGATCTCTCCGACATTCCGGAAACGCCAGAGGAAATCAGCGTACCAGAAGAAGAAAGTGCAGAAGATGGGCTGGATTTCGATCTGGATCTTGACCTGGATATCCCGACTGATGCCCCAACGCAGACTGCTGATGAGCCGGTAGCTGCAATGGCGGATGATCTGGACTTGGATCTGGACCTGGATGATATTCAGTCCGAACCAGAAGCCGAGCCAGAAGCGGCAGCAGCGCTAGAATCTGCAGCAGAAAAACCGGCAGAGCAAGCGTTCTCTGAAGAGCTGGATTCTGAGTTGGATGAGTTGCTTGGCGCGACAGATAACGATATCGAACTGGAAGAATCAGGTGCCGACGATCAGGATGAGGACTTTGATGCATTAGCAGGGTTGAATCTGCTGGAAGGTGCAGATGAAGTCGAAACCAAGTTGGATCTGGCGCGTGCCTATATGGATATGGAAGATCTGGAAGGCGCCAAAGACATCCTGCAGGAAATCCTCAGTGAGGGTAATGCTTCCCAGAAACAGGAAGCCGAAGCTTTGATGAATACCCTTAACGAAAGCTAATATGTCAGAATCCGATGTAACTGCCACAGTGGTGGCACCAGAAGGGGCGACTACGGTCGCCCCTTCTTATCGTTATGCACTCTGTATTGAATATGCTGGCGCGGCATATCGCGGTTGGCAGATACAGAAAGATCACCAGGCCAATAGTGTGCAGGCAGAAGTAGAGCGGGCATTGGCTAAAATTGCCAATCATCCGGTGCATGTCATCTGTGCCGGCCGCACTGACGCTCGGGTCAATGCCACCTATCAGATCATTCATTTTGATAGTCAGGTACAACGCACCGAACGGGCTTGGGTTATGGGCGGCAATACACACCTACCTGATGATATCGCTATCTGCTGGGCCAAGCCGGTCAGTGATGATTTCCATGCCCGGTTTTCTGCATTGGAGCGGCGTTATCGTTATTTGATCTATTCCAGTTCAGTAAAACCAGCCGTGTTGGCAAGAGGCGTAACCTGGACTTATAAAGACCTGGATGTCGAGCGGATGCGTCAGGCGGCTGCGCATCTTATTGGTGAACATGATTTCACTTCATATCGGGCGGTTGGTTGCCAGGCAAAAAGCCCAGTACGGCACGTCAGAGCGCTGGACATTTATCGCTGTGGACAGCTGATTGTGCTGGATGTGACTGCTAATGCGTTCTTACATCATATGATTCGTAATTTTGCAGGGGTACTGATGAAAATTGGTGCTGGGGAAGCCGAGCCTGGCTGGGCAAAGACAGTGCTTAACGCACGTGATCGGCGCCAGGGAGGGGTGACAGCACCGCCGTTTGGTTTGTATTTCGTTGATGTTAAATACCCAGTTGAGTTTGCGCTGCCCGAATCTTCTATTGGACCCTATTTCCTTGCGCCGCGAGACTGACGCGGCCCCCCACAATCTGCTAATATCTCGGGCCTGCCCTGAAACCTGATGTGCTGGTGTCATGCGAACCCGAATTAAAATTTGTGGAATAACCCGTCTTGAGGATGCCTATGCAGCCATTGATGCGGGCGCAGATGCGCTGGGATTTGTGTTTTATCCCCCGAGCCCGCGTTATATTGAACCATGTAAAGCCGCTGCGATTATCAGCCAGTTACCCGCGTTTGTGACTACTACTGGATTATTTGTAGACGAACAAGCCAGCCTGATTGATCAGATCATCATGGAGACACGTATAGGCCTAATACAGTTCCATGGTAAAGAAACTGCGGACTTCTGCGGTGGTTTTTCCAAGCCCTATATCAAAGCCATGCGCATGAAACCGGGTCTGGATATTGCTGCTGCAGCGAACCAGTTTTCTGCTGCTCAGAATCTATTGCTGGATGCCTATCAGCCGGGCGTACCCGGCGGTACCGGTGAAGTATTTGATTGGCAGCGCATTCCCGCCGATCTGGCTGCTAAGGTAATCCTTGCTGGTGGGCTTGATTGTGATAATGTGGCGGACGCCATTTTGACGGTACAACCCTACGCTGTTGATGTCAGCGGGGGGGTGGAACAGGGTAAAGGCATCAAAGATGCCGCAAAAATAACAGCGTTTGTAAAAGAGGTTAACCGTGCCGACTCCAACCGATCTTAAAGCACTTTCTCAGTTGCCGGACAGCCATGGTCACTTTGGGCCTTATGGCGGTCGTTTTGTCTCTGAAACCCTGATGGCTGCATTAGAGCAGCTGGAAGAGACTTATGAGAAGCTGTGGCATGATCCAGAATTCCAACGGGAGTTTGATTACGATCTGGCGCATTATGTTGGACGTCCATCACCGCTTTACCATGCCAGCCACCTGTCAGCTAAAGTTGGTGGCGCACAGATCTATCTGAAGCGGGAAGACTTGAATCATACCGGTGCTCACAAGGTGAATAACACAATCGGTCAGGCGCTGCTGGCTAAATATACCGGTAAGCCGCGCGTGATTGCTGAAACCGGTGCCGGTCAGCACGGTGTTGCCACCGCTACGGTTGCTGCGCGACTGGGCCTGGAATGTCAGGTCTACATGGGCGCAGAAGATGTGCAGCGTCAGGCGTTGAACGTATACCGTATGAAACTGCTGGGGGCTACGGTAATTCCGGTAGAGTCAGGTACTCGTACGCTCAAAGATGCCATGAACGAAGCGATGCGCGACTGGGTAACCAACGTCGACAACACCTTCTATATCATCGGTACTGCTGCCGGTCCGCACCCTTATCCAAAACTGGTACGTGACTTTCAGTGCATTATTGGTCGTGAAGCACGCCAACAATGTCTCGAAATGACGGGTCGACTACCCGATGCACTGGTTGCTTGTGTGGGTGGTGGTTCCAATGCCATTGGCTTATTTCATCCGTTTATCGAAGATGCCTCAGTACGTATGATTGGTGTTGAAGCCGGTGGTTACGGTATTGCTACTGGCCAACATGCCGCGCCGTTGTCTGCCGGTCATCCCGGTGTGCTCCATGGTAATCGAACCTATTTGATGTCCGATGATGCCGGACAAATTCTGGGCACCCATTCAGTGTCTGCTGGGTTGGATTATCCTGGGGTTGGTCCGGAGCATGCGTTCCTTAAAGATTCTGGCCGGGCTGAATATGTTGATGCCACCGATGAAGAGGCAATGGATGCTTTCCGGATGTTGACCCGAATTGAAGGCATTATGCCTGCGCTTGAGTCCAGTCATGCAGTGGCATATGCCATGAAACTGGCCAAAGAGATGGACAAAGATCAGACCATCGTCGTGAATCTGTCCGGTCGCGGCGACAAGGACATACATACCGTCGCTCAAATTGACGGTATCAATATCTGAATCAGTGGAACACAAAGTATCATGAGTCGAATTTCTTCCTGCTTTGCTGCCCTTAAAGCCGATGGCCGCAAGGCATTGATCCCTTACGTCACTGCCGGTGATCCTGCGCCGGCGGTTACTGTACCCCTGTTGCATGCTCTGGTGGATGCCGGTGCAGACATCATCGAACTCGGTGTGCCATTTTCCGATCCAATGGCAGATGGCCCGGTGATCCAGCTAGCCTGTGAACGAGCGTTAAATCATGACGTGCGTCTACTCGATGTGCTGGATATGGTCAAAACCTTCCGTGAGCAAGATCAAAAAACGCCAATCGTGTTAATGGGATACCTGAATCCGGTTGAGGCGTTAGGATATGAGGCCTTTGCTAAGGCTGCTCAGGCGGCAGGTGTTGATGGCGTTCTCACCGTAGATCTGCCACCTGAAGAAGCAGAGCAGTTTACTGTTATTATGCAAGCACATGAAATTGATACTATTTTTCTGTTGGCACCAACCAGCAGGGAGTCACGTATCAAAAGTATTTGTGAGCATGGCAGTGGTTACCTGTATTATGTTTCTGTCAAAGGTGTTACCGGTTCTGCTTCACTGGATGTGGACGAGGTTGAATCACGTCTCGATCTGGTACGTCAGTACACCGACCTGCCGTTAGGGGTTGGTTTTGGTATCAAGGATCCTGCATCTGCTAAACAGGTGGCTCAGGTTTCAGATGGTGTTATTGTTGGTAGTGTATTGGTGAATAAAATCGCTGACCTGGTTAAAACTCCAGAGCAGATTCCGGCACAGGTTGCGGCGATTATTAAAGCGATGCGAACAGAGATGGATAGCTGATCAGCGGGATCAGGAAAGGGTTTGAAGCATGAGTAATTGGCTGGAAAAAATTGTACCTTCATTGGTTCGGTCTGAGCGCAAACGGGCTGCTGTCCCTGAAGGTTTGTGGAAAAAATGCCCCAAATGTGAGGCGGTACTGTATCGCCCCGAACTAGAAACAAATCTAAATGTTTGCCCCAAATGTGACCATCATATGCGTTTGGGTGCCCGCAAGCGGCTCGAGTTGTTTCTGGATCCTGATAACCGTCAGGAGATTGCCAATGATGTCACCCCGGTTGATCGCCTTAAATTCAAAGATTCCAAGAAGTATAAGGATCGACTGACTTCAGCGCAGCGTGATACCAATGAAAAAGACGCGCTGATCGCCATGCGCGGTGAACTGGAAGGTATGCCTATTGTGGCAGTTGCGTTCGAGTTTCGCTTTATGGGTGGTTCTATGGGAGCGGTGGTTGGTGAGCGGTTCGTGCGCGCCGCGAATATCAGTTTGCAGGAACGTATCCCCCTGATTTGCTTTGCGGCTTCAGGTGGTGCGCGGATGCAGGAAGCCTTGTTCTCCCTGTTTCAGATGGCAAAAACCAGTGCAGTACTGGAAAAGCTGCGTCAGGATGGTATCCCGTATATCTCGGTACTAACTGACCCTGTGTATGGTGGTGTTTCTGCATCGCTGGCAATGCTGGGTGATCTGAATATCGGCGAGCCAAAAGCACTGGTCGGCTTTGCTGGCCCCCGCGTTATTGAGCAGACGGTGCGGGAGAAGTTGCCCGAAGGTTTTCAGCGCAGCGAGTTTCTGCTGGAGCACGGGCAGGTTGATATGATCATTCCACGGGGCGAGCTGCGTGAGCGCCTGTCCGCTATTTTGCGTAAGCTGGGACATAGCCTGGCGGTGCCAGTGCTAGAGCCGGTTGAGGGTGAAGTTGTGGAAGAAACCGTTGATAGCCCTGCTGACGCAGATAAATAAGACTGTCCAGGTATTGAGCTAAGGCCGTCGCTCTGCGTCGGCCTTTTTTTCTGAGTAAACAGCATGACCCAACCGCCTCACTCCACGCGCACTCTTGCCGACTGGCTGCTTTGGATGGAGCAATGCCACCCATCTGAAATCGAGCTTGGCTTGAGCCGTGTCAGCCAGGTAGCTGAACGTTTGGCTGTTGATCTCAGCGCCAGCCGGGTGGTCACGATTGCCGGTACCAACGGCAAGGGCTCCACCGTTCGCTATTTACAGACCATCTATCAGCTTGCTGGTTATCGGGTAGGTTGTTATACCTCGCCGCATTTCCTGCATTACAACGAGAGGATAGAGCTGAAGGGTCAGCCTGTATCAGATGCACAGTTATGTGCAGCGTTTGCGTCTATTAATCAGGCACGTGGTGATATTGCACTGACTTACTTTGAGTTTGGTACCTTGGCAGCGCTATTGATCTTTAGCCAGGAAAAACCTGACCTGGTGCTGCTGGAAGTAGGGCTTGGGGGTCGTTTAGATGCTGTTAACATCGTCGATCCAGACGTTGCCGTAGTTACTACCATCGCTTTGGATCATCAGGATTGGTTGGGTGATACCCGAGAAGCTATTGGCTTTGAAAAGGCCGGTATTTTCAGGTCAGGCAAACCGGCAGTGTGTGGTGATCCCGACCTGCCAAATTCGGTTGTGGCAACCGCTCACAAGTTGAATGCACCACTGTATAGAACTGGCTATGAGTATGGTTGGACCGACACTTCTGATTATTGCCAGTTTAACGGTCAGGATGTCGGGGGGCGGTCCTGGGTATTAAGTGATATCCCAAGGCCAATGTTGCCCGAAGCCAATGCAGCCACAGCGTTACAAGTGACTGCTCTGCTCGATTTGCCGTTATCTAATACGGTGCGTCGGCAGGGTATTGCTGAGGCGCGATTGACCGGCAGAATGCAGAAACTCGAATATCGCGGCATAAATTTTTGGTTAGATGTGGCACATAACCCCGAGGCAGCTGAACTGTTGGCACAAAGGCTGTCAGATAAGGGGGGGACTGCGGTGATTGTATTGGCGATGCTCAAGGATAAGGACCGCGCGGCGGTTGTTGCAGCGTTGGCACCACAGGTGCAGACGTGGCACCTGGCGGATCTGCAGGTACCACGAGGAGGAACAGCCGCGGAGCTTGCAGCCCTGCTACCTTCTACCGCAGAGGTTAACTTGCATGGCTCAGTAACGGATGCCATTGGCGAACTTCTGCAAGGGGAAATTCTGCCGCAGAATGTTATTATTGCGGGATCATTTTATACCGTTGCCGAAGCGTTGAGCGTTTTGGACAGGGAATAAGCCGTTATGCAGCAACAGATTAAATACCGCTTGGTGGGGTTCGCCGTGATTTTGGTGTCTTCGGCGATTCTGTTTCCGCTGCTGTTTAGCGGTGCGGGTTATGAGGAGCGGCATCTGGTCAGTCAGATACCCGAGGCGCCTCAGCGGCCGGAGGTTTTCAAAATTGAGCCACAATCTAAAGCGTTGCCGGATACCACTGAGCCCGGCGCTGCAAACACTGCTGTTGGCCTGCCTCAGGTGCCGGAACATGTCGCCAAGGCACTGACTGATGCGAAACAGCAACCTGAATTGGATCTCAGAGATGACCAGCCGGTCCTTGATCAGCAGGGTGTTCCTGTGTCCTGGACATTGCAACTGGCCAGCTTTAAGGATGAAAGTAATGCCCGTAGCTTGCGCCGACAGCTGATTAACGAGGGGTATAAGGTGTTCACCCGTAAACAGGGAGAGCTGGTCAAGGTTTACGTGGGACCCGAAATGCAGCGCAGTCGGCTGGAAGGCCTCAAAGCGCAGTTGCAAAAGGATATGGGTCTGGATGGAATCATTGTTCGCTTTACGACGCAGTAAACCGGGCATGAAATCTTATCCGGTACAGGTATTTCCTTTTTTATCACCGACTAAAGTCTGTTAAAATGCGGCCTGTTTTTTCTAACGGCAGAAGACGATGAACTGGGCTGACTGGACCATCCTTGTCATTATTGCGATTTCAAGCCTGATCAGCTTGAGACGCGGTTTCGTACGTGAAGCCTTGTCTCTGTTGACCTGGGTCGCAGCTTTCATCATCGCCCGTCTATTTTCTCAATCACTCGAAGTTCTGCTGCAGCCATATATTCAAACACCATCGGTCCGGCTGGGTGCGGCTTTTGCTATTCTCTTCATTATCACACTGGTGATAGGTGCTCTGCTCAATAAACTGATTGGTCTGCTGGTAGACGCGACCGGTCTAAGTGGTACCGACCGTGTGTTAGGTATTGGTTTTGGGGCCGCTCGAGGCGGCCTGATTGTGGTGGTTTTAGTGGCTCTGCTTCGCATGAGTCCTGCCATCAACGATCCCTGGTGGTTGGAGTCACAGTTGATTCCCCACTTTGTTCTTATGGAAAACTGGACCAAGGATGCTGCCCGCGATATGGCGAGCCTGATTTGGAACGCCGGTCGGTAAAGTTTTCGTTTAGTAAGTTAGCACTTTGAGGTGAAGTTGAATGTGCGGCATTGTTGGTATCGTAGCCAAAACCCATGTTAATCAGACCATTTATGATGCTTTGACGGTGCTGCAGCACCGTGGGCAGGATGCGGCGGGTATGGTGACCTGTGAGGGTAACCGTTTCTTTCTGCGCAAGGATAATGGCCTGGTTAATGAAGTGTTCCGCACCCGCCATATGAAACGATTGGTGGGTAATGTCGGTATTGGCCATGTGCGTTACCCAACGGCTGGCAGCTCCAGTTCAGCCGAGGCTCAACCGTTCTACGTTAACTCACCCTACGGTATTGCGTTGGCCCATAATGGTAACCTGACCAACGCTGAAGAGCTGGCTGATCAGATGTTTCGTGCCGATCTGCGCCATATCAACACCACATCAGATTCCGAAGTACTGCTGAATATCTTTGCCCATGAGCTACAAAGACAGGGCAAGCTGCAACCACAGGCTGAGGATATGTTTTCTGCAGTGCGCCGGGTGCATGAACGCTGTAAGGGCGGTTATGCCGCTGTGGCTGTTATTACGGGTTACGGCATTCTGGCATTTCGCGATCCAAATGGTATTCGCCCGCTGACGTACGGCAAGCGGGAAACCGCGCAGGGTACTGAATATCTGGTGGCTTCAGAAAGTGTTGCGTTGGATATCGCCGGCTTTACACGGGTGCGTGATATTGCACCAGGTGAAGCAATCTATATCGATATGCAAGGTAACGTATTTACCCAGCAGTGCAGTGATAACACCCAGCTGGCACCTTGCCTGTTTGAATTTGTGTATCTAGCGCGTCCTGATTCCATTATTGATGATGTCAGCGTGCATAAATCACGTATGCGTATGGGTAAATGTCTGGCGGAAAAAATTCTCCGTGAGCGTCCAGAGCATGACATCGATGTTGTTATTCCTATTCCAGACACCAGCCGTACCTCGGCGATGGAAATGGCGCTTGAACTGGGTGTCACTTACCGAGAAGGTTTTATCAAAAACCGGTATATCGGCCGTACCTTTATTATGCCGGGGCAGACCGAACGTGCACGCTCTGTTCGGCGTAAGCTCAATCCTATCGGGTTGGAATTTAAGGACAAAGTGGTGATGTTGGTGGACGACTCTATCGTCCGTGGCACTACCTCGGGTCAGATTGTGCAGATGGCTCGCGATGCTGGTGCGCGTAAAGTGTATTTTGCTTCCGCCGCACCGGCCGTTAAATACCCTAACGTCTACGGAATTGATATGCCGGCGGCCAATGAGCTAATTGCGCATGGTCGGACAGATGAGGAAGTGTGTGCAGAAATCGGTTGTGACTGGTTGGTTTATCAGGACCTGGAAGATCTGAAAGGCTGCGTGGGTGACGGCAACCCAGATATTAAAATCTATGATACCTGCGTATTTGACGGTCAATATGTCACTGGTGACGTGGATGAGGCATATCTGGATCGTCTGAGTATGGCGCGTAATGATGCGGCGAAAACTGGCTCGGAAAGCCGGGTAATTGCCAGCAATGAATCTTCCAATCTGTGTAGCAAGATCGATTAAGGAGCCATAGTTCCATGTCCATAGCGGATTATGAACGCCTGCAGCGTATTCAGTTTGAAGCCGAGGGTTACGGCCAGTCGACTCAGGCCGTCCGTGCTGGACAGCATCGTTCGCTGGAAGGGGAGCACAGTGACCCGATCTATGCGACCTCCAGTTACGTGTTCTCCAGTGCTCGTGAAGCGGCTGCGCGCTTTGGTGGTGATGAAGCCGGCAATATCTATTCTCGCTTTACCAATCCTACAGTGCAGTTTTTCGAGGAGCGTATTGCTACGATGGAAGGTGGCGAGCGCGCTGTAGCCACTGCGTCTGGAATGGCGGCAATTCTGAGTACCTGCCTGGCGCTGCTACAGCAGGGTGACCATGTTGTTTGCTCGCGCAGTGTGTTTGGTTCGACTGTATCACTGTTCGAAAAATACCTGACCCGTACCGGCATCAGCACTACCTTTGTTGATCCCACTTCTATTGATGCCTGGCGTGAAGCGATTGTACCGGAAACAAAAATGCTGTTTTTGGAGACGCCCTCCAATCCACTGGCCGAACTGACCGATGTGGTCGCGGTTGCCGCGCTGTCTAAACAGCATGAGCTGCTGCTGGTCGTGGATAACTGCTTCTGCACACCGGTATTACAGCAGCCGATCAAACAGGGCGCTGACATTGTGATTCACTCGGCGACCAAGTATCTGGATGGTCAGGGTCGTTGCATTGGTGGTGTGGTTGTCGGGCGTGATAAAGAGATGGAAGAGGTATATGGCTTTATCCGCACGGGTGGTGCCTGCCTGAGTCCGTTTAATGCATGGGTGTTTTTAAAAGGGCTGGAAACTCTGCGTTTACGTATGGATGCCCATTGTCGCAATGCTCTGGACATGGCGCTTTGGCTGGAACAACAGCCGGGCATTGAGCGGGTATTCTATGCCGGCCTGCCAAGTCACCCACAGCATGAGCTGGCGAAGCAGCAGCAAACCGGTGGTTTTGGTGGTGTATTGTCATTCGAGGTTACCGGTGATCAGGCAGCCGCCTGGCGCTTTATTGATGCCACTGAAATGGTCTCAATCACCGGCAATCTAGGGGATGTGAAAACCACCATTACACATCCGGCGTCCACAACTCACGGCAGAATGACTGCTGAAGCACGCGCTGAGGCGGGTATTCATGACAATCTGATTCGTCTCTCGGTCGGCATTGAAGACCTGGACGATATCAAGGCCGATATGTGCCGTGGTTTGGCCGCCATCTGATCTGTCCAGCGCCTGAGGTTTAACGTCAGGCGCTGGGTTCTTCCGCCAAAAATACCGCTTCTGTGGTATGCAGCGCGCCATCCGGTCGTAGCTGACTGCTTTTAAGCACAAACTGATCCACGCTGAATGGCGCTTTGAACGCTGCCAGATTACTGGCCAGCTGTGTCATCAGTTCAGGTGACAGGCTTTGACATCTGCCCAGAGTAATATGTGGTCGGTAACGACGGCGACCAACGTGAAAACCCTGTTGGTCAATACAGTGGTGCAGCTTTTGTTGTAGCCGCTGTAGGCCTTCATTGGCTTCAATACCCAGCCAGACGATCCCGGAGGGAAAATGCCCGACACCACTGCAGATCAGCTGAAAAGGTTCAAATTCAATTTCGGCAATTGCCGTTAATAGAGGGTCGAACTGGTCCGGTGCGACCTCACCGATAAATACCAGAGTAATATGCATTTGCTCTGGCAGACTCCAGCGCATATCGGTGTCGTAGCCACTTGGAAGCAACGGGTTGAGTTGTTCTGACAGGCGTCGGGGCAGGTCAATGGCGGTAAATAATCTCATGTTCGGTACTCACCCGGCTTCTGCTTTATAATGGTCGCTTTTCACGGACAGTTTAGCCTGACATATCTATGAATATTATTCTCGCCCCGATGGAGGGTGTTGTCGATTTCACCATGCGAGACCTGCTGACCCGGGTCGGTGGTATTGACCGTTGTGTCACCGAATTTGTCCGGGTGAGTGATCGGATTTTGCCTGCAAGGGTGTTTCGTCGTATCTGTCCAGAACTACTTCAGGGGGGGCGTACGCTGGCTGGCGTGCCAGTGGTTTTACAGCTCCTAGGTAGTGATCCAGTGCTGCTGGCGGGAAATGCCCGGAAAGCTGCGAAACTAGGGGCGCCGGCGATTGATCTCAATTTTGGCTGCCCCGCAAAGACAGTTAATCGCAGTCGTGGTGGTGCCGTTTTACTGGATGAACCTGACTTAGTCCATGCTATCGTTAAAGCAGTACGTCAAGCGGTGCCAGCCGATGTTCCGGTGAGTGCCAAGATGCGACTGGGGAATAAAGATAAGGGCCTGGCACTGGAAAATGCAGCAGCCATTTGCAGTGCAGGCGCTACCAGCCTGGCGGTACATGCCCGAACCAAGCTTGAAGGTTATCGCCCACCGGCGCACTGGGAATGGATTGCGCGCATTCGTGAGCAAGTGGCTCTCCCAGTGATAGCTAATGGTGAAGTCTGGAGTGTTGAGGATTACCACCTGTGTCGCGAGGTCAGTGGTTGTGCCGATGTGATGATTGGTCGCGGTTTAATTGCCAAGCCAGACCTGGCCAATATGATCGCGCTGGATCGGGCACAGCAAACCGGCGATGAAATGGCTTGGCGTATGGTTGTTCCCCTAGTATTACAATACCTTGAGCAGATTGAACGTGATATTGCAGCACGTTATGTACATGGCCGGATTAAACAATGGTTACAGCAACTACAGCGGGAATACCCTGAGGCCGCTATGCTATTCCAGCAAGTTAAAACCCTGCGTCAGCCGGAGCAAATCCGCCAGGCGATATATCAATCCATCGGAGCTACTCACCGCACTGCTGTCGCTTAGTTTTTCACTGCTACACTACCTTTGTGGACAAGGAGTAGTTATGGCTAATTCACCAGCATTTATTGACTATTTGTTAGATCAACTGTCGCAACAGCGGTCTGTAACTTCGCGTCGGATGTTTGGCGGGCATGGTTTTTTTTGTGATCAGCTTATGTTTGCACTGGTGGTAGATGATCAGCTTTACCTTAAAGCTGATCATGCACTGGCTGATTGTTTTTTGCAGTGTGGCTGTCAGCAGTTTACTTACCTGAAACAGGGTAAATCTGTCCAGATCAATTATTACACTGTACCCGAGCAGGCAATGGATGATGCAGACTTGCTCAACCAATGGGCCGAGTTATCTGTTCAGGTTGCCCGAGCTCAGGCGGCATGAATCTGTTTGCAGACCTGCCTGAAGATCTGTTGAAGACAGAGCAGTTTGATACGCTGTTAGAAAAAAGCGGAGTCAAAATAGAGCGCATTATTTCCTCCGGTCAGGCCACCCCTGATGGCGAATATTATGATCAGGCCTGGGATGAATGGGTGGTGTTGTTGCAGGGGACAGCAACCATAGAGCTGCTTGCAGACAAACAAACAGTGACCTTGGCCGCAGGTGATAATTATTGGCTCCCCGCCGGTTGTCGGCATCGCGTGATTTATACCAGTAGCGCGCCCAAGGCCATCTGGCTGGCAGTGCATATTGGGCTTAAAACATGAGTCGTTCAACCATCGACAAACTCAGCATCGTGGTGGCTGATATTACTCAGTTGCAAGTGGATGCCGTGGTTAATGCTGCTAATGAAAGCCTGTTAGGCGGCGGTGGGGTGGATGGTGCCATTCATCGTGCAGCGGGGCCGGCGCTTCTGGTGGCTTGCCGGGAATTGCAGGGTTGCCCGACCGGTAATGCCAAAATGACTCAGGGTTTTCAATTGCCGGCCCGGTATATTATTCATACGGTGGGGCCAGTTTGGCACGGTGGCAATCACGGAGAAGCTGCTTTGTTAGCGCGTTGCTATTGTTCGGTCATGGCATTGGCGCAACAGTACCAGCTTAAGAGTATCGCTTTTCCTGCTATCAGTTGCGGTGTTTATGGTTATCCTTACACGCAAGCTGCTGAGATTGCATTACAAACGGTGTTGGCTGAACTTAATGGTCTACAGGCGTTGCAGCACGTGATCTTTTGTTGCTCTAGCGAGCTCATAGCACAGGCTTATCGAGATCAGTTCATGCGCATGCGATTGATGTAGCGCGAGCATATTTTGACTACAAAAAAGGAGGCGAATGCCTCCTTTTTATTCGCCGGATCGGCTTAGTGCTCTATGGCAATCGTGCGGGGTTTCATGGCTTCTGGAATTTCATGTACCAGATCAACATGCAGTAAACCATGTTCGATTGTGGCGCGCACCACTTTTACATGATCAGCCAGCTGGAAACGGCGTTCAAAGTTTCTGGCTGCAATACCCTGATACAGGTATTGTTTATCGTGCAGCTCTTCCGCTTTCTGGCCAGTAATGGTCAATGCGCCACTTTCACTCTGAATGCTCAGCTCTTCACGCTCAAAACCTGCGACAGCCATAGTAATGCGGTATTCGTTTTCGCCTAATAGTTCGATGTTGTAGGGCGGGAAACTAGGTTGATTATCAGAACGACTGGCGGTATTCAGCATGTTTGCTAGACGGTCAACGCCGATAGCGGATCGGTACAGGGGAGATAGGTCAAATTCACGCATGGTTATATCCTCATCAAGCAATATAGGTTGTTAACCCGTCCTAAGACCGGGTTAAGCCGACCCATCAGGCGCCGGCATACCACTTAGATAGGGATGGTCTCATAAATTTCAAGCGTTTTTTTCGTTGCTGCCCAGGAGTGACTATTTTTCGGGGAAGTCATCGACATCATTAGTGATGTGCACCGGAACATTGGCTGCAGGTATTTTGAAGTCATAGACGCGCTCCCAGCCATCACTGTCGGGGGTACGCTCCCATACAGTGCCTGCGTTATAACTCACCAAAGGTTCCAGTGAAGGATCGAGCTTGCAGACTTTGTCCAGATCCACTGGTAGCAGGTTGGTTTGTTCGTCCTGCAGGAAGGCCTCATCTTCATAACCGGTAAACATCCGCCAGCCAGTGTCATTAAGGTGTTCGGGTACCGTTTTGTATATAAAGCGGATCGGTAGTTTTTCTTCAAAGCACAGGCGGGACACTAATGCGAGAAACCCGTTCTTGGTTTGGTTGGTTTCGTTCTCGGCTGTGGTGAGCTGATCAATATTTGGGTTTTTCATCTGCGGCCATGTCGGAGTTACAAAAAAAGCTATTTTAAACTGGTAGCGGTCAGATGTTGAGTGCCATTATTCCTGTAGTTGCGGCAGGTCACGAAATGCCTCAAGTGCCTCAGGATTAGCCAGTGCATCTAGGTTGGTCACCGGTTGCCCTGTCACGATGTTACGCACTGCCAGCTCGACAATTTTACCACTGAGTGTCCGGGGGATATCTGCTACCTGAATGATCTTTTGTGGCACATGACGCGGGGTCGTATTCTGGCGAATGGTGTCGCGAATCTTCTGTTCATGTTCAGCTGTCAGGGTAAGGCCATCCTTGAGCACGACGAACAGCACGATACGGGTATCATCCAGCCATGGTTGATCGATACAGAGTGCTTCTTGTACCCAGTCCAGATGTTCCACCTGACGGTATATTTCTGCGGTCCCGATGCGTATCCCTCCAGGGTTGAGTACCGCATCGGAACGACCATGAATAATCATGCCGTCTTGTGCTGTGCGCTCTGCATAGTCACCGTGGCTCCAGATGCCAGGATAGCGGGAGAAATAGGCCTGTCGGTATTTCGCTTGTTCCGGGTCGTCCCAGAAATAGATTGGCATCGAAGGGAAGGGCTGTTCACACACCAGTTCGCCTTTGCCACTGATTAACGGTTGGCCAGAGGGATCGTAGATATTAACCGCCATACCCAGACCACGACACTGTAGCTCACCACGGTACACCGGACGCATAGGGCAACCCAGAGCGAAACAGCCGATGATATCAGTGCCACCAGATATCGAAGCGAGCATCAGGTCAGATTTGATCGAACGATAAACGTAGTCGTAACTTTCCTGTGCCAATGGCGAACCGGTGGAAAGGAGTGTCCTTAACGCGGGCAGGCGACATTGAGTTACTGGATGCACTCCGGCTTTTTCCAGAGCGGAAATGTATTTGGCACTGGTGCCAAATACGCTGATGTTTTCCTGTTCGGCAATCTGCCAAAGGTGTTCGGTCGTTGGGGCAAAGGGGGCTCCATCATACAGCAGCAGGGTACAGCCACTGGCGAGTCCGCTCACCAGCCAGTTCCACATCATCCAACCGGTGGTCGTGAAATAGAACAACACATCGTTGCGTTCAATATCGGTATGCAGTTGATGTTCTTTCAGGTGCTGCAACAGGGTGCCACCGATACCATGGACAATGCATTTGGGTACACCGGTGGTGCCGGATGAATACAGAATATATAAAGGGGCATTAAAAGGGCGTTGAACAAAATCAATACTGTCATTATCCGGTACCAGCACATCCTGCCAGAGTATGGCATTAGGTAGCGACGCGATGGCAGGCCTGCGCTGCATATAGGGGATGACAATAATCTGCTCAATGCTCTGAATTTCGCGGCTGATGGATTTTACACGCGGTAATACGTCAATATTCTGACCGTTATATTGATACCCATCGGCACAGATCAGCAGTTTTGGTTTTACCTGGCCAAAGCGATCAATCACACCATGACTGCCAAAATCTGGGGAGCATGAGGTCCAGACCGCCCCCAGAGCAGTGGTGGCAAGCATTGCAACCAGGGTCTCGGGGATATTGGGTAGATAGCCTGCGACTATATCCCCAGGTTGTATGCCTGCTCGAGATAATCCAGCCGTCAATTGTGCAGTCTGCTGGTAGAGTTCACGGTAACTGAGGGTACGGCGGCTGGCAGTTTCGTTGCGGAAAATAACGGCGGGGTGGTCATCCCGAAAACGCAGCAGGTTTTCGGCAAAATTCAGTTCAGCATCAGCAAACCAACGTGCCCCCGGCATCTTCTCCGGGTCTTCAAGCGCCTGTGTCGCGGTTTTGCTGGCAATCACGCCACTGTGTTGCCAGACGGCTGACCAGAATGCTTCAGGTTGCGCCACGGACCAGTCATACAACTCGTCATAATTGGTCAGACTGAGCTGACGAGT
Organism: Pontibacter sp. JAM-7; assembly: GCF_048548695.2. NCBI lineage: Bacteria > Pseudomonadati > Bacteroidota > Cytophagia > Cytophagales > Hymenobacteraceae > Pontibacter > Pontibacter sp. JAM-7. The sequence continues at coordinate 250,810 of NZ_JBLYIF020000002.1, read as the reverse complement.
TTGGTTTAGCTGTTGCATAAATTGGAACAGCTGGCTGCATTTAACCTGCTCAGGATTGGGAGTCCAGATGGGTCTATACATAGTCTCTGGCATCGCAAAGTTTTAAGGCCAGTATATGTCAGGGAGCAGGGTGCGCCAAACTTCCATTATAAAACAGCCGAGATAACCGGCTGTTTTATAATAGAATGCCAGGCGTCAGGATGCCGTGGATTAGCGTATGTAATTTTTGCTGATATACCGGAATTGCGCTGTATCGGATTTCTGCAGCCACTCAAATGCCACCATCTCTCGGCTGACGACATAGATGCCACACTGACGCATCCGTTCTAATGCCAGTGCCTTATCTGCAGGATTGCGTGAAGCAACACAATCGGCCACAACATAGACTTCCCGGGCCTGTTGTTTGAGTTGAATGGCGGTTTGTAGCACACAGACATGGGCTTCCATACCAGTAATGATAACCTGATTAGGCCGCAGGGCATTGATCTGTTGATTACAGTCCGCCTCAGACATGCAGCTAAAAAAAGTTTTGCTCATCACATTGTCATTGCGCTGTAGTGCCTGCAACTCAGCTGCGGTATGGCCGAGCCCTTGGGGGTATTGTTCACTGATTAATACCGGCACATTGAGGTGCTGAGCAATTTCACCCAGCCAGCGGACATTTTTGACCAGGGTTTCGGGTGTTTCTACGGCAGGTAGCAGTTTTTGCTGCACATCGACGATCAGCAGGCAGGATTTATTGGGATGAATCAGCATCTCGGGTCCTCAGCGGTCAGGCGCTTTCATTTGTACAGTCTGAGTCACACAACTCATGCTGAATCAGGTTGAACTCTTCATCCTGAGCATGAAAGTGCGGCCAGTATTCTCGCACGATGGGACCGTCAGATGCCATGGTATGGCAGCTATCCAGCATAGGTGGAGGTGTATCCTTGTTTTGCCAGAAGTTTTCCAGCTTCTCGCGTTCCTGATGGGTCGCCTGAAACGCGGTAGTCGCCAACGGACCAAGTAGCTCCAGCAGGTGTGTGCAGCCTCGGGTGCCTGAGAACAGTTCACGGGTTTTACGGGTGAAACCTTGTGCAATCTGCAGACCGATCAGTTGTCGGTAGGCCGGGGCAATATTACTGCAGCAGTTGAAAGGCGTGTAGTCCATGCTGGCGGCGGCATCGAGAATATTCAGCTCAATGTCAACGGTAATGCGAACTGCCATACCATGCAGGGGTTCGCCTGCTGGAATAATGCCATTTTCGCGATCACGAAAGTTCATGGCAAAGGTTTTGGTGTCGATTAGATGGGCTTCAATATCCCAAAGACCATCATCACGCTTATAGCCTTCACATATGACACGCCGGGTGTGTCGCAGGCTTCGGCTAGCAGGTTGAGGCAATGGCATAATCTATTCCTCTGGCGTTACGCAGTCGCGAAATAGGACTATTGTATTGCGTCTTGAGTCGTATTTCACCCGCAAACAAGCGCACGTCCTGCGGGTGAAATAAGAGGAGGGGATTATTCGTACATGTTCTGCATGGTTTCGCGGGTCCATTCGATACTGTGGCGATAAGCCTTATCGTACAGATTGCCATTCAGGTCTGATGGCAGCAGGTCCCAGTCGCCGTTCTCATAGTTAACCACGTTACGTAGGACCTCACCGATAGGGCCTGCACCCATGGCTACGGCATCTTTTATATCATCACCCAGTGGCACTTGTTCCAGCATTTCGGCGCGATCAATATCTAACATCGCGTGTAGACCGGATAAAACACCGGCCATAAAGAAGCTGCTGGAATTTGGGAATTTATCGTGATCGGCAATGACTTCACACATGCGCCCACGAATTAGCAAAATACGGGTCAGCTCTTCGGGTTTATCTTGATTGGAGGTCATCGCAATCAGTGTGGCCCACTTTTTTACCTGCTCAAGGCCGAGCAACACGATGGCCTGAGCAATCGATTCAACTTTGCGCACCAAGTGATAACAGGCAGAGTTAACGATCCTGAGTAGCTTAAAGGTCAGTGCTGGATCACGCAGGATCATTTTCTCCAGCTTCTCAGGTGTGGCGTTAGGTTTCTGCAATTCCTGAATCAGCTGAAGCAGTGCAATGTGGCTGCTTTGCACCTTTTTGCCTTTGACGATTTCCGGCTTACTGAGGAAGTGGCCTTGAAATAGACGAAAGCCCAGTTCAACACATTCCGTTAGCTTATCGACGGTTTCAATTTTTTCTGCCAGGAGCGTTACCCGAAATTTGTTCAGCTTCTGAACCTGTTGCTTTAACTCACTGCTATTAAACAGAGTGACATCGACTTTAACGATCTGACAAAGCTCGATGTAGGGGTCAAATTTTTCATGGTAGGTGAAGTCATCCAACGCTAGGCGGTAGCCGTCTTTGTGCAGGCGCTGTACCGCTTCAAGGACTTCCGGGCCGGGTTCAATATCTTCAAGGATTTCAAATACAACCTGCTTTTTTGAAACTTCCGGTAAGCGGCTGTTGATCAACAAGTCTTTGTTGATATTGACGAAAGCGGGTACCTGTTTCACTGTGCCGCCTTCTGAAATGCTGGTGTAAGCATTTAATAGAACTTCGCTGGTGGCTTCAGAGCCTGATGCGAATAGGGCGTGCTCTTCCTCGCCCTCGGATCGATACAAAAGCTCATATGCGACAACCTTTTGGTTGCGATCGTAAATGGGCTGGCGAGCCATCAGAATCGTAGGGGTGGTGGATTGATCCATGGTTAGTTTGGCTCCATAACTGCGGCGAACGGCGTGGCAAAACAATAAGAGAATTCAAGTTTAAACCGTATTGTCCCCAACAGGCCAACTGATCTTCAATAAAATTGCTGTTTACCGCTGGGGGCCGGTAGGGCTTTCAAACAGTTTTCTTCTTTAGAACAACTACTTTAGTTAATCCGGTATAATCTGCTGTTTTTGACGGGGCAGGTATTAAACATGAGCATTAACTGGTTTCCGGGGCACATGCATAAAGCCCGGAAAGAGATTGCCAAAGTGATGGATGAGATTGATGTCATCATTGAGGTGCTGGATGCGCGTCTGCCTAGATCCAGTGAAAATCCGCTGGTTGATGCACTGCGCCGTGGCAAGCCGGTACTGAAAATCCTCAATAAATCTGACCTGGCTGACCCGGCGATAACCCGTGAATGGCTTGATTATTTTAATGCTCAGCCGGAAATTCAGGCGATAGCATTGAGTCAGAGTGATAAGAAGATTATCAAAGGGATTTTGGCTCGCTGTAAACAGATGGTGCCAGCGCGAAGCAGCTCTGGTCGACCGGTCCGTACCATGATTATGGGGATTCCCAATGTGGGTAAATCCACCCTTATCAATGCCTTGTTAGGCCGTAAAATTGCTAAGGTGGGTAATGAACCTGCGGTGACCAAAAGCCAGAAACGCTATACCACGCATAATGGTTTAGCGCTGTCTGATACCCCGGGTATTCTCTGGCCGAAAATAGAAGACCCTGATTCTGGCTACCGCCTTGCAGCGAGCGGCGCGATTCGTGATACCGCCATTGAACATGAAGATATCGCATTGTTTACGGCGGCATTTTTACGTGATCTCTACCCGGAAAGATTGGCTGAAAGGTTTAAAATCAAAGATTTGCCTGAGCTTTCTGATGAAGTACTTGACGAGATAGGGCGCCGCCGCGGCTGCCTGAGACCGGGTGGCATTGTTGAACGAAACAAGGCTGCCACCCTTTTATTAAATGAACTGCGTAGTGGCAAGCTGGGTTTAATCAGTTTTGAGACTGTCGCGGAATGGCAGGAAAAAGATCGGCAGGCCGAACTAGAACGCCAGCAAGCGTTGGCATTGGCTGCCACGGGAGAAGAGATAGATGACACGGTTAAAAAAGAGCCGTAAGGCAACAGGATTTATTGACGATACTGGCCCAAGCCGACGTGAACGTTTGGCTGATCCTGAGAGCTATGAAAGTCGGCGTCGTAAAAGTCAGGAAACGCGCAAGAAGCATAAGTCATTGTATGAAAAGCATCGGGAAGCCGAGCAAGCGGCCTCTGATCAGGATGAATCGGAGTCTGGTCCACAGACCCGTTTGGCGAAAAAAATTCGTCGGCTTAACCAGTCTCGATCAGAGAATCCACAGGATTAGTTTTTGCACACCACCGCCGCGTCTTCTACGGTTACTGCATCAGAGATTGAATTATCTGTGCTGCTAGGAGGTTGCTATGACACATTCTCCGGTGATTCGAGCGGGCGACGCGCCAATTAAAGTGACGGTTAAGCAGGGGCAGACTTATGCCTGGTGTGCCTGCGGTCGTTCTACCGATCAGCCCTTTTGTGATGGTTCACATCAGGGAACAGGTATTGACCCAGTGGTATTCAAGGCTGAGCGGGATGATGAAGTCTGGCTTTGCCTTTGTAAACAAACCGATACCCCGCCTCTGTGCAACGGCAACCACAACAAACCACAGTAGATTTCGCCGCTGACAGTTATGCTACTATAGCGCCCCTCAGAGGAGGGTCGCAGTGCAAAGCTATGATGTCATTATAATCGGTGCCGGTGCATCTGGACTGATGTGCGCCGCCACTGCGGGCTACCGGGGTCGTTCTGTTCTGGTACTTGAGCGCAGTAATAAAATCGGTCGCAAAATTCTGATGTCAGGCGGTGGTCGTTGTAACTTCACCAATCTGCATAACACCGCTAGCAATTTTCTGTCTGATAATCCTCACTTCTGCAAATCTGCACTGAGTCGCTACCCAGTAAGTGCCTTTATTGAGCTGGTAGAACGACACGGTATCGATTATCACGAAAAAACCCTGGGTCAGCTCTTTTGCAATGAGTCCAGTAAGCAGATTGTGGATATGTTGCTGACTGAGTGTAACTGGGCGGGTGTTGAGATACAGTCGCAGGCGGATGTTACACAGATACAGCGCGAGAGCACGGGATTCAGCCTTGCCAGCTCTGCTGGACGGTTTAGTTGTACATCGCTGGTGATTGCTACAGGTGGCTTATCTATCCCAAATGGTGGGGCGACTGATTTTGCGTATCGCGTGGCGGAACAATTTGGCTTGCAAGTATCACCATTGGCGGCAGCACTGGTGCCGTTTACTCTGCAGCCGCAGCAACTTGATAAGCTAAAGCAACTCTCTGGCAGCTCACATCGCGTCACTGCGGCCGTCAATGGCAGTGCTTTTACTGAGCAAATGCTGTTTACCCATCGTGGTCTGAGTGGCCCGGCAATACTGCAGGTATCCTCTTACTGGTCTCCCGGTGATACTCTGACAGTGAACTTTTTCCCGGAAACTGATCTATTAACCGAGTTGAAACAACAGCGTGAGCAGCGCCCCAAAGCAGAGTTGAGTTCTGTAATGGGACAATGGATGAGCCGTAAGATGGCCCAAGTGCTGTGTGAGTTGTTCGGTTTTAGCGGCAGCATGGCTGATCTTTCTAATGACCGGCTGCAACAGGTTAGTGAGACATTCAGCGGCTGGCAGTTGAAACCATCAGGTACTGAAGGGTATCGTACAGCCGAGGTCACGCGGGGCGGTATTGGTACCGCACAGGTTTCACAGAAAACCATGCAGGCAGAAGCCGTTGAAGGTTTGTACTTTATTGGTGAATGCCTTGATGTTACCGGCCACCTTGGCGGCCATAATTTTCAGTGGGCCTGGGCCTCTGGTGTTGCTGCCGGTGAGGTGGTTTGAATGATTTGTAAGTTTTGCTGACTAAGAGAGATTAAACAACACGATAGCTGTTTTGGGCGAAACAGTTATTAAACCATGTGGTAGGCTACTTTAAGAACAATTGTTAACTGCATAATATATAAAATAAAAAAATTAGGAGTAACAGGATGACAGCTGAAGTGAATGCTGAACCCATTCATTCAGATCGGCTACAGGGAAAATTCATTTCGCTATTAGACGCCCTTAAGCAGCGAGTGGTTGGCCAGGATGAATTGATTGAATATCTGCTGATTGCCTTACTGACCGATGGTCACGTACTGTTGGAAGGTCCCCCAGGATTGGCCAAAACCCGTACCGTACATGCCCTGAGTGATTTATTGGAAGGGGTATTTCATCGTGCGCAGTTCACCCCGGATTTGCTGCCGAGTGATATTACTGGCACAGAGATCTACAACAGCCAGCAGGGAGATTTTTCTTTCCGCCCCGGCCCCTTGTTCTGCAATCTATTATTGGCTGACGAAATCAACCGCGCGCCTGCCAAAGTGCAATCTGCACTGCTTGAAGCCATGGCAGAACGTCAGGTTACAGTTGCAGGTAAAACCTATCCGTTACAGCGTTTTTTTATGGTCATGGCTACCCAGAACCCCCTGGAGCAGGAAGGTACCTATCCTTTACCTGAGGCGCAGCTGGACCGTTTTATGTTGCATATCCGGGTGGATTACCCAGATCATGAGCAGGAAAAAGAGGTGTTGCGACTGGTGCGTCGCGAACATTCCGCCAGCCTTGCGGGTGATAACACTGCTGCACAGGTAGTACTGTCAGAAACTGACTTGTTTCAGGCGCGCAGTGCCATTATGGACACCTATATGGCACCCAACCTCGAGGATTATTTAATCGCTCTGGTGATGGCTACCCGCCAGCCTGAGCGTTATGGCGATGATCTGAAAGACAGCCTCGTGTTTGGTGCCAGCCCGCGTGCCACCATCGCTTTGGATCGAGCTGTTAGAGCCAAAGCCTGGCTGGCAGGGCGTGACTTTGTTACGCCTGATGATGTCCAGGAAATGGCCCCCAGTATTTTGCGGCACCGCATTGGTCTGAGTTACGTCGCTGAAGCGCGTGGTCTCAATAAAGACCAGCTAATAGGCGAGCTCATTAGCCGAGTCGCTGTGCCCTAGAGGAGTGACGGATGTTTGTGGCAGATAGTAGCCCCCGTCCGGTGCCGGTTCAGCGTCATCAAGTCAGTTTGGATGAGCTGGTTAGCCTGCGCCACTGGCCGCCCGCCAGGGGACATTCCAGTGAACGTATGGCAATCAGGGAAGGGCACCACCTGAGTCATGTCCGGGCGCGGGGCATGGAATATGACGATGTCCGCGAATACCAGCCCGGAGACGATATACGCCACCTGGACTGGCGCTTGATGGCGCGAACGGGTGATGCTTATACCAAGCTGTATCGTGAGGAGCGGGAGCGTCCGGTATTTGTCATGGCTGACATGCGGCCTGGCATGCACTTCGCCACACGTGGCCATTACAAAGCCGTACTCGCCGCTTATGCAGCTGCCATGGTGGTCTGGACCACGCTGGCCAATGGCGACCGGGTCGGTGGCAGGGTGCTGCAGCAATACCATGGCGGCTTATTCAAACCGAGCAATAATCGCCAGCAGGCGATGCAGATGATCGCAGCTCTGAGCGAACCTTTCACAACACCAGCACCTGACACCGGCAGCTCAAGTTCATTGGCATCACAGCTGATCGAAGTGGAAGCGTTGTTGGGCAGTGGCACCATTGTGTATCTGTTTAGTGATTTTCACGATGCAGATGCCCTGTTGCAACAACACCTTATGCGCCTGGCGCAACGCTGTGAACTGAAACTGGTGCTGATTTCTGATCCTATGGAGCAGCAACTTCCCGCCGGACGTCGTTTACGCTTTGCCGGTGAGGGTCGCGATATTGTGGTAGAAGGGAATCAACAACAGCAGGCGCTATTTCAGGCTCAGTTTCAACAACGATTAGCGATGTTAGAACAACTACGTAACTTGCGTGGCGTCGAGTTTGCGCATTGGCACAGTAATCATCATCCGCTGTTCGTAACCGATGGAGTTGGTGATGGATTATAGCCAGTTACCGTTGCGCGCCATGCAGGTGCCTGAAGCGATCGGCTGGTGGCCGCCAGCACCGGGGTGGTGGCTGCTGGCATTGTTGGTGGTCGTGCTGTTGTATCTGACAGTACGCTGGATACGCCAGAGATTGCAGAATCCAAGCCGTTTTGCCTTGGCAGAATTAAAATCTATCGAGCGTGCTTATCAGACTCACCAGAATCCCAGGCAATTGCTTATTCACTGCAATGCACTGTTGAAACGGATGGCGTTGACCCTGTATCCACGGGAAGAGGTGGCCGATTTATCCGGCGATGCCTGGGTGGATTTTTTGCAACGCAGTGGTTCCATTAGCGCCTGGGAGCAGCTGGTAGTGTTGGCCACTGGTCCATATCAGCCACAACCTGATGTCGACCCAGAGGCATTGCTGGCTATCTGTCGGTTATGGATTAAACGGGTCAGGGTGGTGAAACATGTTTGAGTTTGCCTGGCTTTGGGTTTGGTTACTGACGCCGTTGCCATTGCTTGTTCGCGCCATGATGCCTGCGGCAGCCGCGGTACAGAAAACTGCCTTGAAAGTACCTTTTATGCTCAGGCTGGAATCGGCGGTTGGTCAGCAACCGAGCAAGACAGTCAGGCAATTTTCTGCATATTACGGGTTGGCGTTGCTCGTCTGGTTACTGTTACTGGCCGCTGCGGCTCGGCCTCAGTGGCTTGGTGACCCCGTTCCTCAACCCCAGGAAGGTAGAGACCTTATGTTGGCGGTGGACCTTTCTGAGAGCATGTTGGAGAAGGATTTTGAATTAAATGGTCGCCTGATCAATCGCCTGATGGCCACCAGAATTGTGGCGGGCGATTTTATTGAACGGCGCAAGTCAGACAGAGTAGGCTTGATCCTGTTCGCTGATCAGGCGTACATGCAGGCACCGCTGACGCGGGATAGGGACACGGTTAAAACTTTTCTTGATGAAGCGCGGGTCGGCTTGGCCGGGAAGTCGACAGCGATCGGCGATGCCATCGGTTTGGCAGTGAAACGTTTTAAAGAATTGGCAAGCAAACAGCGAATCTTAATTTTGCTGACGGACGGCACCAATAATGCGGGTGCGATTGAGCCGCTGGAGGCGGCTGACCTTGCCAGCAGTTACGACGTAAAAATCTATACCATCGGTGTGGCAGGCGAGGGGCAGCTGGCGGGCCCCATCGGGCAGTTCCTGACCCATAATGCTTATATTGACGCGACTGTGCCTACCTCGATTGATGAAAAAACGCTGATTGAAATTGCAGATCAAACCGGGGGCCGGTATTTCCGTGCCCGGGATATCGAACAATTAGCGGAAATCTACAGTGTTCTGGATGAGTTGGAACCGGTGAGTCAGGATGATGCTGTATACCGTCCGGTGCAGCCCCTGTTTCATTGGCCTTTACTGGCCGGAATGCTATTGGGGGTGATCATGCTGGCGATTCGGCAGTTGTCGGCTGCCCGGGGAGGTGGGCGATGCTAACTCAGTTTCATTTTCTCCAACCGTACTGGCTCGCTCTGTTTCCGCTGCTTCTGGCGTTAGGTTACTGGCTTAAAAATAGCAAACTGCGACGCTCAGAATGGCATCGGATGTGTGATCCTGAATTATTACCTTACCTGGAACAGCGGGGTGCATCAGGTAAATCCTGGTGGCCGGTAAGTTTGGTGGTTGCCGCACTATTGCTCTCGGTTGCTGCTGCGCAACCGGTCTGGAAACAACAACCACAGCCGGTATTCAATCAGCCTGATACGCTGGTGATCGCCCTGGATTTGTCAGCATCGATGAACGCTACTGATCTAAAACCAAGCCGGTTACAACGGGCGCGTTTTAAGATTGAAGATCTGCTGACCCGGATGCAGGATGCTCAGATAGCACTGTTGGTCTATGCCGCGGATGCCTATAGCGTTACCCCGCTGACAGAGGACGGGGTAACGATCACTGCACAATTGCCAGCGTTAACCTCAGAAATTATGCCCGCCCAGGGGAGTCGTGCTGATAGGGCTTTACAGTTGGCAGATGAACTGCTGACGGGTGCCGGCATCAGTCATGGCAATATCTTGTTAGTCACTGATGCCGTATCCCCGGCGCAAATTGCGGCGACGGCGACTCAGTTGCGTGCCAAGGGCCGTCAGCTATCGATTCTTGCCGTTGGTACAGAGCAGGGCGCACCGATAAATACCGAACGTGGCCCCTTACGTGATCAGCAGGGCCAGGTCGTTATCTCTGCCATTCAGCCTGCGCTAATGCAGGAGGCAGCGGGCCTCGGGGGCGGCAAGGCGGTGATGATCAGCCTGGATGATAGTGATATTCGCCAACTGGTGAGTGGTTTCCAAAGCAGCGATCAAAACCCGATAGAGTCAGAGCAACAGATACAGCGCTGGATCGCGGAAGGTCCCTGGTTTGTATTGTTAGCCTTGCCATTGTTATTGCCACTATTCCGGCGTGGCTTGCTGAACTTGATACTGCCCGCCTTGTTGTTGTCCTGGGTTCTACCCGCAGATGCCGTCTTGGCGGACAGTACTGAAACTGGCCCAGGCTCCAGTATGTTGCAGCAATACTGGCAGTCTCTCTGGCAAACGCCTGATCAGCAGGCTTATGAGGCTTTTCAAGCGGGTGATAAGCAGTATGCAGCCAATACGTTTCACGATCCCAGTTGGCAGCAGCTCGCGCACTATGAAGCCGGTAATTATCAGGCAGCACTTGAGGCTCTGCCTAATCCGCAATCAGCCGCGGAATGGTACAACCAGGGTAATATATTGGCGCGGACAGGGCAGTTAGAGCAGGCAGTAGCCGCTTATGATCAGGCGTTGGCGCAGGATACCGGCTTGGAAGATGCGCGCCACAACCGGCAATTGGTACAGGATTTGTTGAATCAGCAACAGCCATCAAACGATCAGGGTTCAAATCAGAATGATAAAAGTGGTGGTGCCCGACAAGACGAGGATGAAAATACCGAGGGTACCGGTGCTGATTCGGAAAGCTCCGAAGGCGGTGGTGCGATGGATGGCGAGGTGCCTGACGGCGGCGCTCAAGGTGGTTCATCTAAAAATGGCAAAGCCAATGACGGTGACTTTGATGAGCAGAGTCAGGCTTCTGAGCAACATGCAAAAAGTAATGCAGCTGGGAAAAATGCGGCTACTCATGAGGGCTCGGCCAATGATCCGCAAGCATCGGATCAACAGCAGACAAGGCAACAGCTGGAACAGCAGCTAAAACAGCAACTTGATAAACAGTTGGCAGCGGCAGAGGAGCAAGTGTCAGCCAGCGAAGAGAACCAGGAGCAAACGGCTAAGGCACAAGCTAGCGCCGATGCTTTGGCTGGGCAACAGGCTGCAGCAGCCTTAAATGAGCAGGACCTTGCCCGGCAGCAGATGCTGAATCGAATAGATGATGACCCAACTGGACTATGGCGGAGAAAGTTTATGTACCAGTACCGCGATCGGGCCGATAACAATGCGGCAGAGGCAAAGCAGTGGTGATGATAGTACGTGTTGTGACAGCGTTACTGTTGATCTGTCTGAGTGTCTCGGTTCAGGCTGAGATATCCAGTCAAGTGGACAGGAACGCCATGGAACAGGGTGAAAGTTTCCTGTTGGTGTTGAATATTAGCCAGTCAGGTGCCCAGGACGTTGACCTGTCTCCACTAGAGCAGGATTTTGAAATCCTCGGGCGTCGGCATAAATCCAGCACCAGTATTATCAACGGAGATATTCAGAGCAGTACTCGTTTGCTGATTTCGCTTGCACCTAAGCGCGCCGGAACGTTAACCGTGCCGGTATTAAACCTGAATGGCGAGCAAACACAGGCACATCAAATTGAGGTTGCGCCGGTTAAACTTCAATCTGCGGTCGATGGTGGGGTTGAGTTGCTTTCAACGTTGTCTGATACAACGCCACTGGTGCAACAGCCGTTGGTGTATCAGCTGAGTCTGGTTTTAGGACAGCGTATCGCTAATGCCATGTTTGAAGAACCCCGTATTCGCCAGGGCAGAGCTTTGATACAACCGCTGGGTGAACAGCGACAACATCGCCAAGAACTTAATGGCCGAGAAATTTTGGTGGTTGAACAGTCGTGGTTGATTACACCGCAGCAGAGTGGGCCATTATCGATTGAGGCGGCTAAATTGAGTGCAGATGTGGCCAAGCAAGCCGGCCCTTATCGCCGCTTTAGTGACCCCCGGGCATTACGCCGTATCTATTTATCAGCGGACAGTTATCAATTGGATGTGGCGCCGATCCCGGCAGGTTTTCAGGGCTCAAACTGGTTGATGGCGAAAAAACTGCAAATTAGCAGTGAGCTGAGTAGTGCAGAATTAAAAGTTGGCGAACCAGTTACGCGGATCATTAAAATACAGGCCGATGGTATCAGTCAGGAGCAGTTGGCAGATATCGAGCTGCCTGAGGTGCCCGGTGTTAAGCAATACAAGGCTAAACCGGTTTTCTCTCAACAGCAGATGGGTAATGAGCTAAGCGCCAATATGACGCTTGAGGTAACCATGATTCCGGGCCAGCAGGGCTCAGTCACCTTGCCCGAGGTAAAGCTGCACTGGTGGAATATTGTAACCAACCGGGAGGAAACCGCATTACTGCCGGAACAGCGCCTGAATGTCGCCGCCGGTATTGCGTCAAGCACTTCGGTTTCAGGCACTCCGTCAGCCGGTGCAGATATCTCTGTGTCAGGTAAGGATGAAACGGTTCAGACCCGTCCAACCACCCGTCCGGCTAACCCACCAATACCTGAGCGTTGGCACGCCACAGAGGGTACCGGCAGCTGGTTCTGGGTGTTTATGGCAGCTGCGGTGCTGACAGGTGGCTTGACGGGTGGCCTGTTAACGTTGATTTTATGCAGACGAAAATTGTTTCCGGGAACACCGGTTGCGGTAGCAGAGACCTCTGCGGCAGTAATATCCAGTCCCAAGGCGGCGCTGCGGATGCTTGCGCAGGCATGTGCGGATAATGATCCGCTGGCGGCGCGAGAGGCCTTACTGGCCTGGGGCCGCGCTACTATACCCGGCTGCACCCAGCTAAACCACCTGCTGGTACGGGTCAGTCCCGACCTGAAAGCGGCTATTATCGAGATGAATGCCTGTTGTTATGGCCGTCATCCAGCGGATTGGCACGGTGATGAGCTGCTCCGTCAGGTACAACAGCAATCATGCCTGGCTGGCGCTGGGAAGGCTGAACGCTTGGCCGCACTGATACCGGCATAGGGTGTTGGCGTTTTAGAGGCAGCACTGGCATTGCAGCCCAGGCAAATTGGCCCGTTTTGCTCTGATGGTGATTGCGGTATTAACCCGAACAGATATAGCGAAATGGTGGTGTATAGTCGCAGCTATTGGTTGATGGCTGTTGGTCAGTATTTGGCAGTGTGCGACGCTGTACAGGCTGGTAATCCCGGACTCGAGAGTCGCAGATGAATGTCTGCATTCTGAACACGCCAGAGAAACACATAGGTTCTCTGTAGCGTGGCGCAAACCCTTTGCCGGTAAAGCGCCGCGTTGGTTGTCGAGCAATTGGTTGAGCGTGGCTCGGTAAAACTCTGCTAGTGACTGGCGGTAACGGTTGCTGTGTAAGAGGCAATCATTTACTTTATAAAGCTAAGGATTTTCTGCGTGGTTTTTTTGCAATTAGGTAGGCTTAAGCTTGCTTTTCAATTGTTTAAGGAAATGAATAATCTATTTAATTCAATGCTCTATGGATTTTTGTTAATAGGTTTTCAATTGTGTGCGCAGAAAGAAATGCTCGAAAAAATAATTTGGATTGCTAAATAAATTTATGATGAACAGCAGGTTACTTCCCTTTCAAACAGCACTTCTTTCTCTTACAGGACGCTTTCGTGCAGTGACAGTATGTGTGCTGCTATTGTTTATGCCCGCTGCCTGGGCAGATACCCTGCAGAGAATACAGCAAGGCGAAACCGTCACTATTGGTGTCGCTAACGAGATCCCATATGGCTATCTGGATGAGAAGGGTACTGTCACCGGCGAAGCGCCGGAAATTGCCAAAGTTATTTTGCAACAACTGGGTACCGAGAGCGTTGAAGTGGTGATCACTGAATTTGGTGCACTGATTCCCGGGCTTAAGGCCGGCCGATTCGACCTGATAGCTGCGGGTATGTATATCACCCCCAAGCGTTGTCGTCAGATTCAGTTCTCTAATCCTACCTATGCCATTGGTGAGGGGTTTCTGGTGCCAACAGGTAACCCTAAAAAGCTGCACGGTTATGATGATATCAAAGCCAACAGCGTCAAGTTGGGTGTAATGGCTGGTGCGGTTGAATATGGCTATGCGCGAGATTTTGGTATCGGTTTGCAAAAATTGGTGACCTTGCCGGATTATCCATCTGGTGTTGCCGCACTGAAAGCGGGCCGGGTTGATGCCCTTGCTGGTACCAGCCTGACCATGGCACAGCTGGCGCAGAAGGATACCAGAGTGGAGCTGGCCCAGCCTTTTACGCCTCTGGTGATTGACGGACAATCAGTGAAGGGGTTTGGTGGTTTTGGTTTCCGCAAAAAAGATCACACGCTCAGCCAGGCGTTTAATCAGCAGCTGACTACTTACATAGGTACAGAAGCCCATCTTGCCTTGATCGAGCCATTTGGCTTTGGTCGACATACTTTGCCTGGTACCGCGACTGCAGAAGCATTGTGTAAGGCTGACTGATTCCCGATGACAATTCTTGAAATGCTGCCGCTATTAATGAGCGGGCTGGGCACGACAGTACTGATTGTTGTCATCGCATTGCCTCTGGCTATCCTGGTTGGCTTTCTGGCCGGCATTGCGCGTTACAGTGGCAACCGGTTGGTTAAAATCACTGCCGTGGTTTATATCGAGTTTTTCCGTGGCACCTCGGTTCTGATTCAGCTCTATTGGATCTACTTTGTTCTGCCGTTTTTGGGTCTCAGCCTGTCTGCTTTTAATGCCGGAGTATTGGCGATCTCGCTAAACATCGGTGCCTATATTGCCGAAGTGGTGCGAGGCGCTTTGCTGGCTGTACCGCAAGGCCAGCATGATGCAGCGATAGCACTTAATTTCACACGCTGGCAGCGTATGCGGCATGTGCTGTTGCCACAGGCCGTGGTGAATATGCTGCCTGCTCTGGGTAATCTTTCCATTGAACTGTTGAAAGCTACTTCACTGGTCTCTCTGATCACGGTCGCCGATTTGACCTACAGGGCTAAGGGCCTAGCGGACCTGACTCTTCAGGTTGGCAGTATTTTCGGTTGTGTTTTGCTGATCTATTTTGTGTTGGCACAGGTACTGGCCTGGGTGGTCAGGCGCCTTGAGGTACGCTTGGGTCGTGGCCTCAAGCGGGGAGGGTTGGCTGATGGATGAGCTGTATTGGGACTGGGCGTTTGCGGTGGAGGTCATGCCGATGTTGCTGCAAGGTGCCAAAATTACCCTGCTGGCAACCCTGCTGGGTAGTGTATTGGCGATTGGCGTGGGTATCTTGCTGGCCCTGTTGCGCCGCAGCCGTAGGCGGTTGCTTAAACAGTCCGTGGGCTTGCTGATCGAATTTATTCGCAGCACGCCACTGCTGATACAGATATTTTTTATCTATTACATTACCCCTGAAATCGGCTTGAATTTATCCCCTCTGGCCACAGGTGTGCTGGCACTTGGTCTGCATTATGGCTGTTATCTGGCTGAGGTATTCCGGGCGGGGATTGATGGTGTCGACCATGGTCAGTGGGAAGCGGCAAAAGCCCTTAACCTGTCTCGCTTTTATACCTACCGGGATATTATTTTGCCACAGGCACTGCGAGCAGTGCTTCCGGCGACCGGAAACTATGTCATTGCGATGTTTAAGGAAACCCCCCAGCTGTCTGCAATTACGCTGCTGGAGATGATGCAGATGGCAAAGATTATTGGCTCGGAAAATTTCCGTTACCTGGAGCCTCTGACGCTGGTGGGCTTATTGTATTTGCTTTTCAGTTTGATTGCGGCTGCCCTGGTGGTGTTGCTTGAACGTAAATTTCCGGTTGAGGGGTTCCGTCTAAAATGAGTACCGCAAAAATCCGCTTCCAGGGCGTACAAAAAAGTTTTGGCGACCAAGTGTTGTTTGATGGATTTGATCTGGATATTCAGGATCAGGAAATTGTCACTTTGATCGGTCCTAGTGGCTCAGGCAAAAGTACATTACTGCGAATGTTAATGACGCTGGAAAATATAAACGGAGGAGAAATTTACGTTGATGGAGAACCGCTTTGGCAACAGCAGCATAGCGGTAACCAAACCTCCGTGGATCAACCGCATCTACGGCATATGCGTAGCAAGATGGGAATGGTGTTTCAGCATTTCAATCTGTTTCCGCATATGACTGTATTACGTAATATTGCTGAGGCCCCCATGCGAGTGCTGGGCAAATCACGACATCAGGCGTATACAGAAGCCGAGCAGCTCTTGGCACAGGTGGGGCTGGCTGAGAAAGGCGATGCGTTTCCGGCTGATTTATCCGGTGGTCAGAAGCAGCGCGTTGGCATTGCCCGAACCTTGGCGATGCAGCCGTCGGTATTGTTGTTGGATGAAATCACCTCTGCGCTTGACCCTGAGCTGGTCGATGAGGTGTTAGATGTGATTCGCCAGCTCGCTAAAACGCAGCGCTATACCATGTTGCTGGTAACTCATGAGATGTATTTTGCCCGTGAGATCAGTGACAGGGTGTGTTTTCTGGAGCAGGGCAAAATTGTCGAGGAAGGTACACCTGAGGCGCTGTTTAATAATCCCAGTGAGCCTCGGACCCAGTCATTTCTGGCCTCTTTTCTCAGGGGGTAACCCATGCAGACCATGGCATATAAGCGTGTAGAGTGGCCTGAATATTATGTTCGCAGCCTGGTAGCTATGGTGCGTATATATTAACTGTTAACGGACAGTGCACTGATTAATCAAAACAAAAAGCCGCACTCTGTGCGGCTTTTTCTCTACCTGACTGGAGCTGTTTATTTAGAACTTGTAACCGATCGCAATCATGTAAACGGTAGGGTCGATTTCAACTTTACCGATTTTGGTGCCGTTCAGTTTGACATCGGTTTCCATATCAACTTTCCACACTGCCGCGTTCAGCAACCAGTTGTCGTTGATAGCAATATCGATACCCGCCTGTACTGCAACACCCCAAGAGTCTTCCAATTTTAGCTTATTGCCAGCCAGGGCTCCTGTTGCTTCTTCAGAGAAGAAGGTGGTGTAGTTGATTCCGGCGCCGACATAAGGCTGTACTGTAGAGCCAGAGCCCATTGGGAACCACTGCACGGACAGGGTCGGTGGCAGGTGTTTAGTTTTACCAATCTGGCCAAGTACATCAGAATTGATTTCGTGGTTGAATGGCGTTGCTGCCAGCAGTTCGATACCCACGGTGTCAGTCAGCATATAGGTGCCGGTGATACCAATAGAGGTATCATTGCTTACGTCCAGATCAAGCGCACCGTCCAGTACTTTATCAGAAGTATCGGTGTTGGCGTTGGCCGCACCCAGGCGCACAATCATATCGCCTGCTTCATATGCCATCGCCGGTGTAGCGGCCAGCAGTGCGGTACCCATTGCTACAGCAGTCAGTAATTTTTTACTCATGAAACTCTCTCCGCTTCGTGACAACTCAAAAATGATGGGGCCATTAAACGGCAAAGTTCATTTTGAAATATTGATCTGGCGCAATTTTGCGCTGCGGAAAGTTATTAATGCAGTGTATTTATTGATCCACCTCAAGGTTACGCGGTTAGGGTGAGGGATTTGATTATAGAAACCTGAACCATGGCGGGTGGTGAGCTGATGGTTAGGCTAAAGCGTTGGCTGGAAAGAATACACAAGGACACGAGTGTGCCCTTGCTGCAGTGCCCGTTTTACTGATAGAACCAACATTGCCGGTACTTTAAACCACAGGTTGGATTGTGGCGGTATCAGGCGTTGGCTGGGTATCGACGTTCGTCACTGTGAATATATTAGTCAGTGACAAGTGCCAGGTATGAGGCTTCGATATCGGCATCAAAATACGCCATGCCCAATTTATTTAAGTAATCCATCCGCTCGGCTTGCATCAGATTAATGTCAGGGGCTTCCAAGCCATTATCCTGATAGACGCCCGCCAGGAAGGCGAGAAAGTTTTCGCCTTCTTTCAGGAGCAGTAAGCTTGCTGCGCCTACATCGGGTTTTACTTTGCTATTTAATGTGTCAGGGAGGGTGGCGGCGAATATGACGGGCTGCTCTTCGCCTTCAATACGCACGCTGCGGTTTCGCACCGTTTGTTCGGCCCAGAAATAAGCCAGTTGCTTGCTTTGGGTTAAAAACACCGGTTCGATGGTTTCGGTATAGGTATTACCAATGGTGGCCATGGTTTTCTTGGCGGCATCGTTGAGTGCTTTATCGCCGGACCGCTTTAAGCCCTGTTGTTGAATTGAGTCGGCCAGTGCTGATGAGGTGCCGTGATACCAGATATTGCCGGTAGCAAAACCTTGCTCGGTTAGCAGCTCTTTCGCATCTTTAAGAAAAGCGGGGGTATCAGTCATTGTTGAAACCACTTAAATCAGTTTGCAGTCGATAGCGGGATTAAATTCTATCCTAAAACGCTATGCGGTTGTTTTCTATAATTTGATTATTCTATTCATAAAAAAGGCGACGCCTGATTCAGGGGTCGCCTTTCTGTGGCAGGTTAAACCCTGGCTAAGCCGGGGTCTTGCCGTTAGCTATACAGCTTAGCCGAACTGGTTAGAGGTGTTTTTCGCACCACCAGCTTTCAGGGCGTTCTCACCAGCGTAGTACTCTTTGTGGTCGTCGCCCAGATCGGAACCAGCCATGTTCTGGTGCTTAACGCATGCGATACCCTGACGGATCTCTTTACGCTGAACGCCTTCAACGTAACCCAGCATCGCTTTGTCACCGAAGTACTCTTTAGCCAGGTTATCAACAGACAGTGCAGTTGTGTGATAAGTCGGCAGAGTGATCAGGTGGTGGAATACGTTCGCTTCGCGAGCAGTATCAGCCTGGAACGTACGTACACGCGCGTCGGCAGCAGCAGACAGTTCAGAATCGTCGTATTCAGCAGACATCAGGTTGGCGCGATCGTAAGCAGAAACGTCTTTACCTTCAGCAGCCCATGCATCGTAAGTCTGCTGACGGAAGTTCAGCGTCCAGTTGAAAGATGGGGAGTTGTTGTAAACCAATTTAGCATCTGGGTGTACTTTACGTACTTCGTCCATCATGCCTTTGATTTCGTGTACGGTTGGTACAGCTGTTTCGATCCACAGCAGGTCAGCACCAGCGGTGATAGCTTCGATGCAATCGAATACGCAACGCTCGTGACCAGTGCCCTGACGGAACTGGTACAGACCAGATGGCAGACGCTTAGGACGAACCAGTTTGCCGTTACGGCTGATCAGTACATCGCCTTCAGCGGTGTCTTCTGGTGCAACTTCTTCAACGTCCAGGTAAGAGTTATATACATCACCCTGGTCGCCTGGCTCTTTAACAACCGCGATCTCTTTAGTCAGGCCAGCACCTTCAGAGTCGGTACGTGCAACGATAACACCGTCATCAACACCCAGCTCCAGGAAAGCGTAACGCAGAGCGCGCAGCTTGTTGTGGAAGTCAGCGTGAGGCACAGTTACTTTACCGTCCTGGTGGCCACACTGCTTCTCGTCAGCAACCTGGTTTTCGATCTGCAGGCAGCAAGCACCGGCTTCGATCATCTGCTTAGCCATCAGGTAAGTCGCTTCAGCGTTACCAAAACCAGCATCGATGTCTGCAACGATTGGTACTACGTGAGTTTCGTGGTTGTCGATCTGAGACTGGATTTCAGCTTCTTTAGCGGAATCGCCAGCTTCACGCGCTTTGTCCAGCTCACGGAACAGACCGCCAAGTTCACGAGCGTCAGCCTGACGCAGGAAGGTGTACAGTTCTTCTACCAGTGACGCGACAGCAGTTTTTTCGTGCATAGACTGGTCAGGCAGAGGACCGAAGTCAGAACGCAGAGCAGCAACCATCCAGCCGGACAGGTACAGGTAACGACGCTCAGTAGAGCCGAAGTGTTTTTTGATAGAGATCAGTTTCTGCTGACCAACAAAACCGTGCCAGCAACCCAGAGACTGAGTGTATTTGGTTTTGTCTTTGTCAAACTCAGCCATGTCACGACGCATGATGCCAGCAGTGTACTTGGCAATGTCTAAGCCAGTTTTGAATTTGTTCTGAGCGCGCATGCGAGCAGCGGATTCTGGGTTGATAGCGTCCCAAGCAGCACCGTAAGATGCTTTCAGGCTTGCTACCGCATCGATATCTTGTTTGATAGAAGACATGGTAAATCCCTTGGTTGTTGGCCACGACTCTGTAGCCATTAGAATTAAATCGATGTCGATTCTAGCTGGGGTTGTGACATAATTGAAATAAATGGGGTTTATTTCTATTATTCACAAAACGAATACCCATGCTAAGTTTCTGGTTTGAAAAAAGAATCAACTCATTATGCTGTTAGATAAAATTGATCTTAACCTTCTGGTGTATCTGGATGTATTGCTGCGAGAGCGTAATGTAACCCGCTCTGCCAGTATACTCGGTATCAGCCAGCCCGCAATGAGCAATGGTTTGCGGCGTTTAAGGGAGATGTTGGGGGATCCTTTGCTAGTGCGAACAGCGGAGGGTATGACACCCACTGAACGTGCCCTTAGCCTGCAGCCTATGTTACGTCAGGTGCTGGCCAGTGTTGAGCAGGTAGTGGAACCCAATGGTGAATTTGACGCGGCTTCCAGTGACCGTGTTTTTCGTATTATGACCAGTGACTACGGCGAAGCGACGTTGATGCCTCGCTTGCTTAAGCGGTTGTGTACAGAGGCACCCAATATCGTGTTGGATATCCTTACGCCGAGCGATATGAGCTTTAAAGAAGTGGAGCAGGGCCTGGTAGATCTGGTAATTAACCGCTTTGATACCATGCCGCAGTCATTTCACCAGTGTACACTTTGGCGTGACAGCTTCTCTTGTCTGTTTAGTGTAGATAATCCGATCTCTCTGGATTTCTGTCTAGAAACTTACCTTTCCGCGGGACATGTCTGGGTCAGTAAAACCGGGATGGGGGCAGGAATGGGCATTACGCCTAAGGATACCAAACGGTTAGGCTGGGTTGACGAGGCCCTACAGAAAGTTGGCCATCAACGCCGAATCACCGTGTTTACCCGGCACTACCAATCAGCGGCGCTGTTAGCCGAACAAAAAGGCTTGGTGGTGACCATTCCGAGCAGAGCGGCCATGGCCCACACCACCAATCCTCGCTTGGTGATCAAGCAACCGCCGTTTGATGTGCCGGATTTTGAGTTCAAGATGGCTTGGAGCCCATTGTTGCAGCACAACAGTGCCCACAAGTGGCTGCGCCGCCTGATTCAGGATGTGGCGCAGAGTACGCAGTCCGCTACTCGCTGAAGTAGAGGCTACCTTGGCGGTACAGTGCTAGCAGTAAGTTCAGGTTTTCCGTGGTCACCTCTGGGTTAACCTGTTCAGCAGAGCAGAGCAGGCTAATCAGCTCTGCCTGAGAGTCTGCACAACTAAAGCTGTTGCCGTCGACAAAGAGTTTGTAGCCGCCATCTTGTTGAAGATAAGCAAAGCGAGACCCTTCTGTGCGATGACAGGGGATACCCTCGGCAAGTAATGTCTCTATCTCCTCAAGGCCGGCAGTGTCATCCGCTTCCAGTTGATCCGGGTATTTTGGTTCGGTCATAAAGCGGCCAAACCATTCGGCAACCTGTGATGGCTCATTAACATAGTGTTGCAGAATTGCCTGTACACGAGTGATTGCAGCTGCATCGATCTCTGCGGCGTTTGTTGTCGCTGTTATGTCCGGGTCGCTGTAGCGCTGCTCGGATAGCAGTTGTTGACCGATAAATTCAGCAAAACCATCAAGAACTTCTTCATGGCTTGGTGCCCTGAAGCCGATGGAGTAGGTCATGCACTCGTTACCAACGGCATAGCCGTTATGGCCGACTCGCGGGGGTATATAGAGCATATCTCCCGGTTTAAGATCCCAGGTTGCTTCTGGCTGCCACTCCGGCAAAATCATCACCGGTGTATCTTCCCGGCGCGGTGAAGTTTCGTCATAGATGCCACCCACCTCCCAGCGTCGCGTACCGGATGCCTGCAGCAGGAACACATCGTAGTTATCATAATGAGGGCCGACTCCACCACCGTCTGATGCATAGCTGATCATCAGATCATCCATACGCCAGCTGGGTAGAAAGTGAAAATGTGACAGCAGCTCCGCGACTTCAGGCACCCAGTGATCAACGGCCTGTACCAACAGAGTCCAGTCGGACGGCGGTAACTCAGTCAGCTCTTCTTCACTAAAGGGTCCGTGTTGAAGTTGCCAGTGCTTGCCATCATTGGATTGGCTGATTAGCCGAGATTCAACGCCTTCCTCCATGGCCAGTCCTGCCAGCTCATCGGCGCTGACTGGTGGTTCGAAATTGGGGAAGGCATTGCGGATCAGCAGGGGTTTCTTCTGCCAGTAGTCACGTAGGAATGTTGCGACTGGCATATCACCCAGGTGGGTCAGGGGGTTAGTCATGGCTGTTGTAATCCTTCTCGCTGCTGATGTTTTGTTCTGACCGTGTGGCGGTTTCTTCTACTGAAGTGAGAATGCCTCGCAGCATATTCAGTTCGGTTTTCTCCGGACGGGAGCGATTAAAATAACGGCGCAGCTTATCCAGTACCTTGCCTTCGTGTTGAGGAATGATAAAACGTGTCAACCGCAACACGCGTTCGAGATGCTCGTAAAATAGTGCCATTTCTCGCTGCCGGGGATATGTCTCGGCCTGGGGTTCGTGTACCGGTGCCTGAGCGGCGATCCATAGTTCATAACTCAGTAACTGAATTGCCTGAGCTACATTCAGTACCGGGTATTCCGGGTTAGCCGGGATATAAACATGGCGGTTACACAACTGTAATTCATGATTGTGCAGGCCCATGGTTTCACGGCCAAAGACCAGCGCGATTTGCCCCTGGGTTGCTTCGCTAACCATTTGAGTAGCGGCACTGCGTGCATCCATAAGTGGCAGGTCAAAACTGCGCTGAGTGCGGGCGCTGGTGCCGAGTACCAGTTGGCAATCAGCGATCGCTTCTTCTAGCGTACTGACGATCACAGCTGAGTCCAGCAGGTCTTTACCGCCTGCGGCACGGGACTCTGCTTCAGGTGATGGAAAGTCCTGTGGATCTACCAGCCAGAGCTGACTTAATCCCATATTTTTCATCGCCCGGGCGGCGGCGCCAATATTGCCGGGATGGAAGGTATTGATCAGTACAATGCGGACGTTTTCTAACATGGCCAAGTAACCGGATTAACAGAGCGGGCATTATAGGTGAGGGCAGTACAGGGTGAAACTAAAACGGGGCCCGACGGCCCCGTGATCAATTGCTGATGGCTCAGACATTTTTTGCCTGAGATACAGCATTACCGATGTAGTTATGTGGTGTTAGCGCCTTAAGCGATTGCTTTGCTTCTTCAGGCAGCTCCAGCGTATCGATAAAGTTCTGAATGGTAATTTTCGACATGTCCTGACCGCGGGTCAGGGCCTTGAGCTTTTCGTACGGCTCTTCGATGCCATAGCGGCGCATAACCGTCTGAATCGGCTCCGCCAGAACTTCCCAGGCAGCGTCCAGATCGGCATCAAGCTGCGCAGGATTCAGTTCAAGCTTGCTGATGCCTTTAAGGGTCGACTGGTAGGCAATCAGGCTGTAGCCAAACCCCACGCCCATGTTACGCAGAACGGTAGAGTCGGTCAGGTCGCGCTGCCAGCGCGAGATTGGCAGTTTAACGGCCAGGTGCTGCATGATGGCATTGGCTATGCCCAGGTTGCCTTCGGAATTCTCGAAGTCAATCGGGTTAACCTTATGCGGCATGGTGGATGAGCCAACTTCGCCAGCGATGGTTTTCTGTTTGAAATAAGCTTGGGAGATATAACCCCACAGGTCGCGGTCAAAATCGATGATGATGGTGTTAAAGCGACATACAGTATCGAACAGCTCGGCAATATAGTCGTGCGGTTCAATCTGGGTGGTATATGGATTCCAGCTGAGCCCCAGCGAGGTGACAAACTGCTCGGCAGTGGCCGCCCAGTCTACATCTGGATAGGCTGACAGGTGGGCATTATAGTTACCGACGGCACCGTTGATCTTGCCCAGCAGTTCAACCTGCTCGAGCTGTTTAACCTGGCGTTGCAGGCGATGCGCCACATTGGCCATCTCTTTGCCCACTGTGGTGGGAGAGGCTGTTTGGCCATGGGTGCGTGAAAGCATTGGCTGCGCGGCATAAGCATGGGCCAGACCGGAAATCTCATCGCAAACCTGACGCATCTGCGGCAGCATGGCTGCGAGGCCATGTTTCAGCATCAATGCGTGGGACAGGTTGTTGATATCTTCGGATGTGCAGGCAAAGTGAACAAACTCACTGATCGCTTGCAACTCGTCATTGCCGCTGATCTTGTCTTTAATGAAGTATTCAACCGCTTTGACGTCATGATTTGTCGTGCGCTCGATCTGTTTAACGCTGGCAGCATCGGCTTCGCAGAAGTTATCGATGATCGCATTAAGCAGTGCATTGGCTTGGGTGCTGAGTTCCGGCACCTCTTTGATCTGCGGGTGGGCTGCCAGTTGTTGTAACCAGCGGACTTCGACTTCGACACGGAAGCGAATCAGGCCATATTCACTGAAAATATCACGCAATTCGGCGGTTTTGCTGCCGTAACGGCCGTCAACCGGAGAGATAGCGGTAAGGGCGGAAAGCTCCATGAATTGTTCTCTGCCTTTTTAGGGGTTGCGAAAAACCGCGCATTATACCCGAAGCCCTGGCATCGTCATAGATGAGCGCCGGTGGTTATACCAGCAGTTTTTTCAGCGATGGGCGCAGCCGGGATTTAAAGAACATCAGATGCCAGCGCTTGCCGCCTTTCTGGCGCCAAAGCATGGCGCTGCGAATGCCTGCTAGCAGTAAGGCCCGAATTTTGGCTGCGTTTTCCCGGTTTTGCAGGTGGCGTGGATCCCCCGTCACCTGGATACGGAAACTGAAAGTACTGATGGTGTCCTGATACAGACTTGCCAGATTCGCAATCACGCTGGGGTGAGCAAAAGTGGAGGGGTCTGACAGGCTATCGGCATCATCGGGATTAAAGTAGCGCGCTTGTTCAGTCACCTGCTTCAGCCGCTGACTGATGGTCTGGATTAATTCAGGTTTAGCCATCAGCTTGCGTTCTAGGTGCATCATACTGAGCGCATAACGAATAACGTCGCGGTTATGTTCAGCGCGTGGCTTTTCAATCAGGTCTTGCAGGTTGCGTAGCCCGATACTCAGGTTATAGGGAAGGTCGCGGTCACCGCCGAACACTGCTTCGGTGTTATCAGCATTGGTTTGCATAATACTGAACAGGCTGGCTTCCAGGTTATTCTGTGACACCATGCCACGGGTGGCGATCTGTTCAACCAGGGCGGCCGCCTGAAATACCCCTGCCAGTGCGATGGCTTGTTCGTCATGTAGACGTGTCACGATCTATAAATCCTCAGAGCGGAATGCTGTCAACTTTGCCGGTTTGTTCAATCACTCCACCTCCCAGGCAGAGCTCACCTTCATAAATTACCACGGATTGGCCCGGTGTGATGGCGCGCTGTGGCGTGGTGAAGCGGATTAGGTAACCGGCACCTATGCGTTTTTCAATAATACAATCCTGATCACTTTGACGGTAACGTACCTTAGCCTTACAGCGATAGGGTAACTGCGGCTCATGGCCATTGATCCAGAACAGTGCTTCTGACATCAGCCAGTCTGTATACAGCAGGTCATGCTGCTGCCCTTGAACTGCGATGAGAACATTGCGATCCAGGTCTTTGCTTGCGACGAACCATGGCGCTTCCGGGTAACCCTGCAAACCGCCGATACAGAGCCCCTGACGCTGGCCAATGGTGTAGTACATCAAGCCGGTGTGCTCGCCAATAACCTCGCCATCTGGGGTCTCGATATTGCCGGGTTGCGCTGGCAGGTACTGTTTTAGAAAATCGGCGAAGCGGCGTTCACCGATAAAGCAGATTCCGGTGCTGTCTTTTTTATTATGCGTCACCAGGTCATGCTGCTCAGCCAGACGCCGCACCTCAGGTTTTTCTAGTTCGCCCACCGGGAATAGGGTCTGTGCCAGTTCTTCACTGCCGACCTGGTGCAGGAAATAACTTTGATCCTTGTTATTATCCAACCCCTTCAATAGGCAGGCGTGGCGGTTATGCTCGCCACGTCGCACATAGTGGCCCGTGGCAATCAGATCGGCACCAAGGGCTTTGGCATATTCCAGAAATGCCTTGAATTTGATTTCCCGGTTGCACAGGATGTCTGGGTTAGGTGTTCGGCCTGCCTTGTATTCCGCCAGGAAATGCTCAAACACGTTGTCCCAGTATTCCGCGGCAAAGTTTGCAGTGTGCAGGGTGATACCCAGTTTGTCACAGACCGCCTGAGCATCAGTCAGATCCTGTTTGGCAGTGCAGTATTCTGTACCGTCATCTTCGTCCCAGTTCTTCATAAACAGGCCTTCCACCTGATAACCCTGTTGGATTAGCAGTAATGCGGAAACGGAGGAGTCGACTCCGCCGGACATGCCAACGATGACTTTGGTTTCGGGAATTGATTTCATGGGTTTTTCTGATTCACTGATACTTCAAGCTGTGTATTCATAGATAAGATCCAATGGAAAGCGCCGCCCCTGCAGATAATCATCGACGCAGCGTAACACCATGGGGCTGCGTAGCCGTGTCGATTGAGCAATGATCTCCTCCCGGCTAAGCCAGTGAGCAGCAATGATACCATCATCCAGTGGTCGTTCTGGATGGTAAATTTGTGGTGTGGCAACAAAGCAGGCTCGGTGATAGGTAACGCCATTGCCTGGTGAGGTGTAAACATACAAACCGACCAGCGCTTCCGGCTGGACCTGCCAGCCTGTTTCTTCCAGAGTTTCACGGACTGCGGCTTCAGAAAAGGTTTCGCCGCATTCAATATGCCCTGCAGGTTGGTTTAATACCTGCTGACCGTCAGCGTGTTCTTCGACTATCAGGAAGCGGTTATCTTTTTCAACAATAACGGCTACTGTCGCATGGGGATACCAGGTCATACCCGGGTCCTTGATAAAACGCCAGATCATAACAGTTATTGTCGATGTTTTCAGGTCTTGAACAGCGGTCAGCGCGTACTTTGGTGGTATGCTTGATATAGCAGTTTTAAGTCGGATTTTATTGTGAAAGCACAGATTTCAGTACAAACAGCAGATTTTGATCTGACTGGCTTGACCCAGTCATTAGCCTCGCCAAAAGGGCAGTGCGGTGCCATCGTGACCTTTACCGGTCTGGTGCGCGAGCTGGCGGGTTCTGACGCGTTAACAGCACTTTATCTTGAGCATTACCCTGGCATGACAGAAAAAGCGTTGGCAAAAATTGTCGATGAGGCCGGACAGCGCTGGCCACTGGGTGCGGTGAGCCTGGTGCATAGGGTAGGTGAGCTGGCGCTTAATGAGCAGATTGTCTTCGTTGGCGTGTCTAGTGCGCATCGTGCGGATGCCTTTGCCGCTGCAGAATTTATCATGGACTACTTGAAACGTGATGCGCCGTTCTGGAAAAAAGAGATATCTGCTCGAGGAGAGAGTTGGGTAGAGCAGAAAACGACCGATGTAAAAGCGGCTAAACGTTGGCAGTGAGCTAGCGCAACTTACGGTGTGTTGTCCGGTTGCTCTGTTTTGAACGCTTAGCTTTAGGTGTGTTTGGTCGGGGCTGACTGGCGTGTACCTGCTCTTGACGATGTTCGCCAGGTTTTAACCCTTTCAGGGTCCAGTTGCCTATGGCGTATCGCACTAAGCGTAGGGTAGGAAAGCCAACCGCGGCTGTCATTCTGCGTACCTGCCGGTTTTTGCCTTCACTGATTTTTAATTCAATCCAGCTGGTGGGTTGGTTTTTTCGTTGTCGAATTGGTGGAACTCTTGGCCATAACTCAGGTGGCGCGAGGCGTCGCGCTG
Source organism: Pontibacter sp. JAM-7 (assembly GCF_048548695.2). NCBI lineage: Bacteria > Pseudomonadati > Bacteroidota > Cytophagia > Cytophagales > Hymenobacteraceae > Pontibacter > Pontibacter sp. JAM-7. The sequence goes on along the minus strand of NZ_JBLYIF020000002.1, from coordinate 223,041 downwards.
TTGCCGGACGGGTCAGACCATCCTTTAATACCACTCCCTGGGACAGTGCAATTAATGCCTGACCAGTGATCTCGCCTTCAACCTGCACCCAATAGGTTTTTTCCAGCTTAAATTTCGGGTGTGCTAACTGATGTTGTAACTGACCGTCATCTGTCAGTAGCAATAACCCTTCAGAATCGTAATCCAATCGACCAGCGGCGTAGAAGCCCGGTTGCTTAATGAAGTCAGCCAGCGTGCTTTTATTGTCTGTAGTGGTGAACTGGGTCAGCACCTGAAACGGTTTGTTGAAAAGCATCAGGTTGGCCAACGGTGGATCCTCAGCATAAACGGCGGAGTTCGCCTATGATGAAACTAGAGCAGCTATTTTGCTGTCTGACGGTTCGATAAGTATAACAATTTCAATAAGAAAAAAGCGCGGAGTCGATATGGGATATATCAATATAGCAGTACCTGCGGGCGAGAAAATTACAGTCAATAACGATGGTTCGCTGAATGTACCGGCTAATCCGGTCATTCCTTACATCGAAGGGGATGGTATAGGGGTAGACGTGACGCCACCTATGATCAAAGTGGTAGATGCTGCGGTTAATAAGGCCTATAACGCAAGCCGTAAGATCTCCTGGATGGAGGTTTATGCGGGCGAAAAAGCCACCTCTGTATATGATCAGGATACCTGGTTGCCAGACGAAACGCTGGCTGCTTTTAAAGAGTTTGTGGTGGGCATTAAAGGACCGTTAACCACACCGGTTGGTGGCGGTATTCGGTCTTTGAATGTGGCGCTGCGTCAGGAACTCGATCTTTACGTCTGTCAGCGTCCGGTGCGTTGGTTCAAAGGTGTGCCCAGTCCGGTGATTAAGCCGGGAGATGTCGATATGGTTATCTATCGTGAAAACTCTGAAGACATCTACGCCGGAGTTGAATGGAAAGCGGGTAGCCCAGAGGCAGACAAGGTGATCAAATTCCTCAAAGAGGAGATGGGGGTCACCAAAATACGCTTTGATACCGAGTGTGGTATCGGTATCAAACCTGTCTCAGAAGCAGGCAGTAAGCGGCTGATTCGTAAGGCTATTCAGTATTGCGTGGATAATGATCGTGACTCAGTGACCTTGGTACATAAGGGTAATATCATGAAATTCACTGAGGGTGCGTTTAAAGACTGGGGCTATGAGCTTGCGCGGGATGAATTCGGTGCTGAACCGTTAAATGGCGGCCCATGGCTGACATTTAATAACCCGCAGACCGGTAAGCAGATTGTAGTTAAAGACGTGATTGCTGACGCTATGTTGCAGCAGATCTTGTTGCGTCCGGCAGAGTATGACGTGGTTGCAACGCTTAACCTGAATGGTGATTACCTCTCAGACGCTTTGGCGGCTGAAGTGGGGGGCATTGGTATCGCGCCGGGGGCTAATTTATCCGATGAGGTAGCGATATTCGAGGCGACTCACGGTACAGCGCCTAAGTATGCGGGGCAGGATAAGGTTAATCCCGGTTCCATCATTTTATCTGCAGAGATGATGTTGCGTCACATGGGGTGGTCTGAAGCCGCTGACCTGATCATCAAAGGTATGGATGGTGCTATTGAAGCGAAAACGGTTACCTATGACTTCGAGCGCTTGATGCCAGGGGCTACTCTGTTGTCAGCATCCGCATTTGGTGACGCCATTATCAGCCATATGGAATGACCTAAACAAAACAGGCAGCCAATTGGCTGCCTGTTCGTATGCGGGGCGTTTTACACTGGCCTGATGTTGACGGCATGGGTGCCTTTTGGGCCAGGCTGGGTTTCAAAACTTACTTTCTGGCCAGCTTTGAGGCTTTTGTAACCGTCCATTTCAATGGCAGAAAAATGTGCAAAAAGGTCTTCTTGATGTTCGTCTGAGAGGATAAACCCGTATCCTTTCGAATTGTTGAACCATTTCACTTTCCCTGTTTGCATATACCGCTCCGTATCCTTCGCCGGTTAATCTGTAGACTGAACCTGACAGAGATAACTGCTAAAATTATTCTAAGTGCAGGTTTGTAAATAGTTTATTGCACAGATGAAAATATCTTCCTGATATCTTTCTGCCTTAGTATCTTTATATCATTGCAGGCAAAAGGTGTCAGGTCTGGTATCTTCTCCAAACAATCTTAATGTCTTAGATCATAGACCAACTTTTCATGTATACAACTTGTACAAGCAAACCAGTGGCTCAAGCGTCTGATGATGACCACGCCGATCATGACCATGGACTTGTGGTTCAGGAAGCCAAGCCTGAATTACAACAACCTTCCATGTATCGTGTAGTGTTGCATAATGATGATTACACCCCCATGGACTTTGTAGTGGAGGTGTTAATGCTGTTTTTCAGCATGGACCAGGAGAAGGCTACCCAGGTCATGCTGGCGGTTCATACACAGGGAAAAGGTGTATGTGGTGTGTTTACACGTGACATTGCTGAAACTAAAGCGGCTATAGTTAATCAATATGCTAGGGAGAATCAGCATCCGCTGTTATGTGAAGTGGAACAGGTTTAAGAGGCTGCGCCATGTTGAATAGAGAATTGGAAGATACCTTGAGTGCAGCCTTTCAGGCGGCCAAGGAAAAGCGGCACGAGTTCATCACCATTGAGCATTTACTTCATGCCCTGTTAGATAATCGTGAGGCGAGAGACGTATTGCTGGCCTGCGGCGCCGATCTTGAGGCGATTGGTCGCAGCTTGTCTGAATTTATCGATGAAACCACGCCTTTGTTGTCAGAAGTGATTCCTGATATTGAAACCCAGCCAACGTTGGGTTTTCAGCGGGTATTGCAGCGGGCAGTGTTCCATGTGCAGTCTTCTGGTCGCAGTGAAGTGACTGGTGCTAATGTCCTGGTTGCCATTTTTAGCGAACAGGAAAGTCAGGCGGTCTATATCCTGCAGCAGCACGGTGTAGAGCGGATTGATGTAGTTAATTTTATCTCTCACGGCATATCCAAGGTCGACTCAAGAGACAATGCTCAATCTGAGGCGATTGAAGAAGCCGAGGACAGCGAAGAAAACGGCGACAGCGCACTGCTTAAATATGCCGTTAATCTGAATATTGAAGCGGAACAGGGTCGAATTGATCCGCTGGTCGGCCGCGATTCGGAAGTGGAGCGTGTGGTTCAGATACTGTCCCGACGGCGCAAGAATAACCCTCTGTTGGTGGGTGAGGCCGGTGTTGGTAAAACCGCTATCGCTGAGGGACTTGCCAAGCTGATTATTGATAAAAAGGTGCCGGAAATCATCAAAGACTCAGTGGTCTATTCATTAGATCTGGGCGCATTGTTGGCTGGTACCAAGTATCGGGGTGATTTCGAGAAACGGCTTAAAGCCCTGCTGAAGGAGATCAAAGACAAAACCCATTCCATTTTGTTTATTGATGAAATTCATACCATCATCGGTGCCGGAGCGGCTTCCGGTGGTTCGATGGATGCGTCCAACTTGCTGAAACCCTTGTTGAGTTCGGGTCAGATTCGTTGTATCGGCTCGACGACCTTTCAGGAGTTTCGTGGCATCTTTGAAAAAGACCGGGCCCTAGCGCGGCGCTTTCAGAAAGTTGATGTGCTGGAACCCAGCGTCGATGATACCTATCGTATTCTCCGCGGCCTGAAATCCCGCTTTGAAGAACATCACAACATCATATATACCGATGAGGCCTTAAAAGCAGCATCGGAACTGGCAGATCGTTATATCAATGATAAACATATGCCGGATAAGGCGATTGATGTGATCGATGAGGCGGGTGCTTATCAGCGTTTACTGCCTCAGGAGCTGCGTAAATCAGAGATCGAGGTGGTTGATGTAGAGGCGATTGTTGCCAAAATTGCTCGGATACCACCGAAGAGTGTCTCGACATCAGATAAAAACCAGCTGGCCAAGCTGGCGGGTAATCTGAAAATGGTCGTGTTGGGGCAGGATGAAGCCATTGAAACGCTTTCGTCTGCGATCAAGCTTTCCCGTGCCGGCCTGAAAGAACCGAACAAACCGGTAGGCTGCTTCCTGTTTGCTGGCCCCACCGGGGTCGGTAAAACCGAGGTGACGCAGCAGCTCGCCCGTATTATGGGTATTGAGCTGGTACGGTTCGATATGTCGGAGTATATGGAACGCCATACTGTGTCTCGGCTGATTGGTGCGCCTCCAGGTTATGTGGGTTATGACCAAGGAGGCTTGCTGACGGAAGCTGTGACCAAAACCCCGCATTGTGTGTTGCTGCTCGATGAAATTGAGAAGGCGCATCCAGAAGTGTTTAACTTGCTGCTTCAGGTGATGGATAACGGTACGCTTACGGATAATAATGGCCGCAAAGCCGATTTTCGTAATGTCATACTGGTGATGACCACCAATGCCGGGGCCGAGGATATCAGTCGAAACTCCATTGGGTTTACCCGTCAGGACCATTCCACTGATGGCATGCAGGCAATTAAAAAGCTGTTCACGCCCGAGTTCCGTAACCGTCTGGATGGCATTATTCAGTTTAAATCTCTGACCATGGATATCATCAAAGGTGTGGTCGATAAGTTTATCGCTGAGCTACAGGTGCAGTTGGATGATAAACGGGTCGTACTGCATCTGAGTGAAGAGGCGCGGCAGTGGTTTGCTGACCATGGTTATGATCAGCAGATGGGCGCACGGCCGATGAAACGCCTGCTGCAGGAGCAGCTGAAAAAACCGCTGGCAGAAATGATCCTGTTCGGAGAATTGTCCGAAGAGGGTGGAGACGTCATGATTGAAGTGAATGACGAGGGTGAAATATCACTCGACGTGCCTCACTGCATCGTTGACGGCTGCTAACCAGTATTATTAATGCCGAGCACTAATTGGCATGATTTTACATAACCAGAAACGGGGAGCTCAGGCTCCCCGTTAACGCTTAGGTAAGTGCGGACTATATTAGCGGGCGCGGTATACGATGCGACCCTTGGTCAAATCGTATGGGGTCAGTTCAACTTTGACCTTATCGCCAGTTAGGATGCGGATGTAGTTCTTACGCATTTTGCCGGAAATGTGGGCAGTTACGACGTGACCGTTTTCCAGTTCGACACGGAACATTGTGTTCGGCAGAGTGTCGATCACGGTGCCTTCCATTTCAATGCTGTCTTCTTTAGCCATTCACTTTTTACCTTGGTTGCTTATCTCGGTGTTGTATTAAGCCCGAAAAATAATTGCGCGGTATTTTGCACTAATTGTTTTTGTATATCAAAGAGAAAACGTCAATAAACGACGAAACTTTGAGCAGGCAGTCAGGGTTGGGCTACTTCGACCCACTGATTATCGAGTAGCATTTCGATCGGACGATACTGGGTTTTGTATCGCATTTTGCGACATTCGCTTACCCAATAGCCTAAGTATAGATAGGGAAGTTTCAGTTCCTGGCACAGTTGTATTTCGCGCAGTATGGCATAGTTACCAAGGCTTCGGCGATTCGCGTCCGGCGACAGGAAGGTATAGATAGCAGAGAGTCCCTGAGCCAGAAAGTCCACTACCGCAACGGCTAGCAGCCGACCATGACTGTTTCTGAACTCAATAAATTCAGTATGCTGGTTACCGTCCACCAGAAATGAGTTGAATTGCTCCGGGTCAGGTGGATACATATCCCCATCAGCGTGGCGGGCTTCAATATATGCGGCGTAGAGCTCGTAATACTCCTGGGTGAAGATCGGCGAGATCCGACGTACAACCAGATCGGTGTTTTTGGCCAATACGCGTTTTTGGCTTTTACTGAATTTGAACTGATCGATTGGGATTCTGACTGATATACAGGCCTGGCAATGCTTACAGTGAGGGCGATATATGTGCCGGCCACTGCGCCGGAATCCCAGATCAGACAGTTCACTGTAGGCTTCGGTAGAAATCTCTACATGGGGATCGACGAACAGGGTTTGTGCATTGCGACCTTCGAGGTAGCTACACTTATGTTCCGGTGTGGCATAAAAATGCAGCGTTTTAAGATCCGACACAGATTACTCCCTCCGTAACAGATCAGCTTCAAACTCCCAGTCATGATCGGAGTTCTTATCCAGGTAGCGGCTCAGATAATCTTTAAACCGCCGCCGGGGAATTTCGCAGGCACCAAGGCTAAACAGATGCGGGTTGCTTACCTGGCAGTCAATTAAAGCATAGTCCCACTTCTTCAACTGTTCGACCAAATAAACAAAGGCAATCTTGGATGCATTGCTTTGTCGGCTAAACATCGACTCGCCAAAAAACAGTTTGCCCATGGCCAGACCGTACAGTCCGCCGATTAACTCACCGTCACTATACACCTCTACCGAGTGTGCGATGCCTGCGTTATACAGCGCCAGGTATGACTGGCGCATTTCTCGGGTAATCCATGTGCCGCCGGAACTACTGCGCGGCGCGGCGCAGGCATCAATTACGGCAGCAAAATTGCGGTCGAAAAAAACCTCAGGCTGTAACTGGCGCATCGTTTTACGCAGACTGCGGGAGACGTGTAGTTGATCGGGCAATAATACGCAGCGCGGATCCGGGCTCCACCACAAAATGGGTTCACCGGGGCTGTACCAGGGAAAGATGCCATTACGATAAGCATTGATCAGGCGCTCACTGTTGAGTGAGGCACCGGCGGCCAGAAGTCCATTAGGGTCATCAAGCGCCTCGTCAACAGGCGGGAAGGGGGTGGTATCAGATAGCCAGGGAATCATGACAGCTCAGAGTGGTTTTCCATAACAGGGGTTCCATATATTTCCCTCTGAGCTGTTAGCAGCATTACTTTTTCAGGTCATCAAGGAAGCGTTCAGCATCCAATGCGGCCATACAGCCAAAGCCTGCAGAAGTAATCGCCTGACGATAGACATGGTCAGATACGTCACCAGCGGCAAATACGCCTTCAACACTGGTCTGGGTGGCGTTGCCTTCGAGACCCGATTGAATTTTCAGGTAGCCGTTATGCATCTCAAGTTGGCCGGCAAATATATCGGTATTAGGTTTGTGGCCGATGGCGATAAACACCCCAGCAAGATCCAGTTCCTGGGTGGCGCCATTGTCAGTGCTTTTTACCCGCAGGCCGGTCACGCCAGTTTCATCACCCAAAACCTCATCCAGTGTGTGATTCCACAGGATGTTGATGTTGCCATTTTCAGCACGTTCCAGCAGTTTATCCTGCAGGATTTTTTCTGAACGCAGGCTGTCCCGGCGATGAATTAGCGTAACTTCAGCGGCGATATTGGACAGATAGAGAGCTTCCTCTACTGCCGTGTTACCACCACCGATAACGGCGACTTTCTGGCCGCGATAGAAAAAACCATCGCAGGTCGCGCAGGCGGAGACGCCTCTGCCCTGAAAGGCTTCTTCAGAAGGAAGTCCAAGGTACTGTGCCGAAGCACCAGTACAGATGATCAGCGCGTCGCAGGTGTATTCAGCCATATCACCTTTGAGTCTGAATGGGCGATTGCGCAGGTCAGTTTCATTGATATGGTCAAAAATAACCTGAGTATCAAAACGTTCAGCATGGCGCTGCATCCGGTCCATGAGTTCCGGGCCCTGTACGCCGTCAACATCCCCCGGCCAGTTATCAACATCGGTGGTGGTGGTCAACTGGCCACCGGCCTGCATACCAGTGATGACTACCGGCTTAAGGTTGGCGCGGGCAGCATAGACAGCAGCAGTGTAACCGGCAGGGCCGCTGCCGAGGATGATCAGGCTGTGGTGTTGTACTTCGCTCATCTGTTTAACAAGTCCTGTAGTAATGGCGTTTGATAGGTCAATGTGGTCAGTGATGACAAATTCAAGTGGGCAGCGTTAGCTAATGACTTAGCCTTGGCGGGTGCAGGTATGCACCCTGCTGTCCTGGCCCATCGTAATCTCGGCCTAACTATCGCTTAATCGGTTGTTTTCATCAACAGGCATTGGCCTGACAAGTGCTAATTTGTGGTATTGTTGGCGGTTGGAGAGAAACCCGATTCCATGGAGCCAGAAACACCAATGAGTGACACGCCTAGACGCCTGAGTTTTCCCGAATTGCTGATTCGTATCGGGCGGGAGTCAACGTTGATTCTAGTGGTCGCAGCCAACCTGTTATTGCTGCTGGCGTTGATAGGTTATGACCCCAGAGATCCGGGCTGGTCGCACCTCGGTTATCAGCCAGAGGTGCGCAATTTTATTGGTCCGTTTGGCGCCTGGCTGGCTGATCTGAGTATTTCTGCGTTCGGCTTGGGTGCCTATTTACTGCCGTTGCTGATCATTTATCCGGTTATGCGTTTTCTGTTACGACGTGGCGCCAGTCTCATAGAGTCGGTGCCCTACCTCGTGCTGCGTTGTGCTGGCAGTGTGGGTTTGTTACTGGCGTTTAGTGCGTTGTCGGCCACGCATTTTTCTGTAGAAGCGTTACATTACCCATTCAGTGCTGGTGGTATCTCCGGTGAAGCGCTCTCAGACTGGTTCGTTAGCTGGTTTAGCCTGACGGGTAGCTCTGTGGTGTTATTCAGTCTCTTGTTATTGAGTCTTACCCTGCTGCTGGAATTAAGCTGGGCTGAATTGTTGGAGTCCTTAGGCCGGGTTTGTCTTGAATTGCCCGAAAAGCTGACACTGCCAGCGAAGCACAAAGCGTTGAAGGCTGTGCAGGCAGAGAATCCTGCTGAGGTATCAACGCCTCCTGTGGCCACGAAAAAAGCATCTCCCGCCAAAGTGGTACGCACCGAACCTGTAATGACGGACCACCCATTTTCTGCAGCCGTTGATGATGCGCCGCCCTGGGAAGCTGAGCCGACTGTTGCGCCTGACGTGGATGCTAAAGTATCCGTCGCAGTGTCTACAGAGCCTGAACCTGTCGATAAAGGGCATGTGAAAATTGTCCCGCTATCCGAAGCTCACAAGCCAATGCAGGACAAAGAGCTTGGGCTTGAGCCTGAGCAGAGCTCTGGCCTGAGAAAAGCACCGCGTCGGCGAATTCCACCGTTAGATCTGTTGGATCCGCCTGAACTGAATACCAATACCGGGTATTCACCTGAAGAGCTGGAGCGCTTGTCAGGGCTGCTGGAAAGCAAATTGAAAGACTTTGGTGTGATCGCGGAAGTGGTTGAGGTAAACCCAGGTCCGGTGATCACCCGATTTGAGATTCAACCGGCTCCGGGCGTGAAAGCCAGCAAGATTACAAACCTGGCCAAAGACCTTGCGCGCTCAATGGCGGTCAGCAGTGTTCGTGTGGTGGAAGTGATTGCCGGCAAGTCCGTGGTGGGGATTGAGATTCCCAATGAAACCCGACAGACCGTTCATTTAAGTGAGGTGCTGAGCTCTAAACCTTATATGTCTGCGGCGTCTAAGTTAACCCTCGGCTTGGGTAATGACATTGCCGGTAACCCGGTGGTGGCTAACTTGGCGAAAATGCCTCATTTACTGGTTGCGGGTACGACAGGTTCGGGTAAGTCGGTCGGCGTTAATGCGATGCTGTTGAGTCTGTTATTTAAAGCTACCCCGGATGAGGTACGCCTGATTCTGGTTGATCCGAAGATGTTGGAGCTTTCCATCTATGAGGGGATTCCGCATCTCTTAACCCCGGTTATTACCGATATGAAAGATGCCGCGGCCGGTTTGCGCTGGTGTGTCGGTGAGATGGAACGCCGCTATCGGTTAATGGCGAAAATGGGTGTACGTAATTTAGCTGGCTTTAATGATAAGTTGACCGAGGCGCGCAAGCAGGGTGAACCACTGCGGGACCCGCTGTGGAACCCTGAAGATTATGGTGAGCCTTTTGGCACCCCAGCACCCGAGCTGGAGCCTTTGCCTTACATCGTGGTGGTGATTGATGAGTTTGCCGACATGATGATGATTGTCGGCAAAAAGGTAGAGGAGCTTATTGCGCGTATTGCTCAGAAAGCCAGGGCGGCTGGAATTCATCTTATTCTAGCGACGCAACGTCCGTCGGTGGATGTTATCACCGGTCTGATCAAAGCCAATGTGCCAACCCGCATTGCTTTTCAAGTCTCCTCTAAAATTGACTCGCGTACTATTCTCGATCAGGGTGGAGCCGAAAACCTGCTAGGTTGGGGGGATATGCTGTATCTACCTGCCGGTGTCAGCTTACCTAATCGCGTGCATGGTGCGTTTGTTAGCGATGACGAAGTGCATCGAGTAGTCGATGCATGGAAAAAGCTCGGGGCACCACAATATATTACTGATATCACAGAACCTGACGCAGGCATTGGTGACGGGTTAGGCTCCGGTTCAGGTTCGTTATTCGATGATGAGCAGGACCCGCTGTACGATGAGGCTGTGGCCTTTGTGCTGGAAACACGCAAGGCGTCCATTTCTAGTGTGCAGCGTAAACTTAAAATTGGCTACAACCGTGCCGCGCGTATGGTTGAAGCTATGGAGGCGGCAGGGGTGGTCAGTGAAGCTGGCACCAATGGTCAGCGCGAAGTGCTGGCGCCTGGCCCTCAGGGTGATCGTTGAATAGGGTGGTTATGCGAATCTATTTATTTATAAAAAATATTATAAAACAAAAATTTATAGCTTTTTTTTGTAGCGTGGTCTTAAGTTTTTCTGGTGCAGCGTTTGCTGCTGATTCCGTAGCAGAGCTGACTGCGCTACTGCAGAGTTACGATACCTTTGCTGCGGATTTTGATCAGATCACGGTGGCAGAAAGCGGTCGCTCGGCGCAGCAGACCAAAGGTCATATCAGTCTGGCCAAGCCTAACCTGTTCCGTTGGCAAACTATCGAGCCAGCGCCCCAGGAGATTGTGTCTGATGGGCGTTATCTTTGGATCTATGATCCAGATCTGGAGCAGGTAACACGCAAGACCGTAAATCTACAGAATAACAGTGCGCCAGCGCAGATTCTTAATGGCCAAGTGGACCAGCTGTTGCAGGAATACCAGCTTGAGCATCCGCAAGGCTCCGGAAATGATCAGCTTTTTGTGCTTACCGCGCGTGAGGCACAAGCCTCTTTCAGTATCATTCGCCTGGTCTTTCATCAGGACGTGCTGTCTGAGCTAATGCTGGAAGACACACTGGGCCAACGCACAACTATTGTATTTAAAGGTGCCCGGCGTAATCCTGATTTGGCTGAAGAGGTATTTGCTTTCCGGGTGCCAAAAGGTGTTGACCTGATTATCGACGGAGCTGAATAAGCGTGGACCTGTTTGCCGACCAAACGCCGGTTTATCAGCCGCTGGCAGCCAGAATGCGGCCTCGCACGTTAAATGAGTACTGTGGTCAGTCTCACCTGCTTGCTGCCAATAAGCCGTTACGGATGGCACTTGAGCAGGGCGCTATTCATTCGATGATTTTTTGGGGCCCGCCGGGTGTCGGCAAGACCACATTGGCACGTCTTATTGCGCACCAGGTCGATGCCCAGTTTTTGACGCTGTCAGCAGTGCTGGCAGGCGTGAAGGATATTCGTATCGCCGTTGAACAGGCCAAGCAGGTGAGGGCGCAGTCTGGCCGTGGCACGGTGTTGTTTATCGACGAGGTACATCGCTTTAATAAGTCCCAGCAGGATGCTTTTCTGCCCTATATAGAAGATGGCACCGTTATTTTTATTGGGGCCACGACTGAAAACCCCTCTTTTGAGCTGAATAATGCCCTGTTGTCGCGGGCCCGCGTCTATCTGTTGCGCAGTCTCGAAGCGACCGCGATCAAATCATTGTTAAGTACGGCACTTAGCGACGCGGAGCGTGGCTTGGGGAAGCGACGTTTAGTTATGTCGGATGACATATTGGCACAATTGGCGCGGGCTGCTGATGGCGATGCGCGGCGGGCTCTGAACTTGCTGGAGATTAGTGCTGACCTGGCTGAAAAACAAACAGACGGCTCTGAAGTAGTGCCTGAGACAGTACTGGTGGAGGTGCTGGCCGGGCAGGGACGCCGTTACGATAAACAGGGTGACCTGTTTTACGATATGATTTCAGCGTTCCATAAATCAGTACGCGGTTCATCACCGGACGGGGCGCTTTATTGGTACTGCCGCATGCTGGACGGTGGTTGTGACCCACTCTATGTCGCGCGTCGGCTGGTGGCCATTGCTTCGGAAGATATAGGTAATGCTGATCCCCGGGCGATGCAGGTGGCTTTAGCGGCCTGGGATGCATTTGAACGGGTGGGGCCGGCTGAAGGCGAACGAGCCATTGCCCAGGCAGCCATATACTGTGCCAGTGCACCAAAGAGTAATGCAGTTTATCGGGCATTTAATCAGTGTCTTGCAGACGTAAAGCAGCAGACAGGTTATGAAGTGCCAGTACATCTCCGTAACGCCCCCACTGAGCTGATGCAGGAGCTGGGTTATGGCGCTGAATACCGTTATGCGCATGATGAGCCTGACGCTTACGCTGCCGGTGAAAGTTACCTGCCTCCTGAATTGCACCAGCAGCAATGGTATGTGCCGGAAAACCGTGGTTTGGAGCTTAAAATTAAACAGCGACTTGAGTATTTGTCACAACTGGATGAGGCAAGCCACAAGCAGCGTTACCATTCGGATCAATAACATGAAACCCATCACAGGAGCCTGTTGATGCTACACGTGGTCTTTATTGCGCTTGGCGGTGCCATAGGAGCGCTCGGGCGTTACTGGGTCAGTGGTTTGTTGAATAATGCAGCCTACCGTTTGCCATACGGCACCCTGGCGTGCAATGTGGTGGGTTCGTTTCTGATGGGTGTTTTGTTTGTATTGATTCTGGAAAAGTCTCGCATCTCCCCTGAAATGCGACCCTTGCTGATGGTTGGTATGTTGGGCGCGTTAACAACTTTCTCCACTTTTTCCCTGGAAACCGTGGCCATGATGCAGGAAGGCCATGTCATGTCTGCATTGATTTATATATTATTAAGCGTTTTTCTGAGTCTGCTTGCGCTTTACGGTGGGCTTTGGGTTACTCGCTTGTTCTAATTAAAGGTACGTTAAACTCCTATGCTTGATGCAAAACTGGTCCGCGCGAATCCGGAAGAAGTAGCAGCATTGCTGCTGAAAAAAGGTTATGAATTTCCTGTTGCACGTTTTACTGAGCTGGAAAATCAGCGCCGTGAAATGCAGATGACAACAGAGAATCTGCAGAATGAGCGTAATACCCGGTCAAAATCTATTGGCAAGGCGAAAGCGGCAGGTGAAGATATTAAGCCACTGCTGGCTCAAGTTGCGGATCTCGGTACTCAGCTGGACACAGCTAAGGCCCAGCTGGGTGAAGTTACCACGGCACTCGATGACCTGTTGTCCGGTGTGCCTAATATTCCTGATGCAGCAGTGCCTGAAGGCACCGATGAAGCAGATAATGTTGAGTTACGTCGCTGGGGCACGCCAACGGCATTTGATTTCACCCCGCTGGACCATGTTGCGCTGGGAGAAAAAAGTGGTGAGCTGGACTTTGAAACTGCTGCTAAGTTAACCGGTTCTCGGTTCTCGGTACTGACCGGCAAGCTGGCACGACTGCACCGTGCGCTGATCCAGTTCATGCTGAATACCCAGACAGAAGAACACGGTTACTGTGAAACCTATGTTCCCTACATGGTGAACGAGGACAGTCTGCGTGGTACCGGTCAGCTGCCTAAATTTGGTGAAGACCTGTTTAAAGTTCCGTTTGGTGATCGGCAGTACTACCTGATTCCAACCGCAGAAGTGCCGGTAACTAACTTTGTGCGTGATGAGATTATCGATGCTGAGCGGTTGCCGCTAAAGTTTACTGCCCATACTCCTTGCTTCCGTTCAGAGGCGGGTGCCAGTGGTAAAGACACGCGTGGCATGATCCGGCAGCATCAGTTTGAAAAAGTGGAAATGGTTCAGGTGGTTGAGCCATCCCAGTCTTGGCAGGCGCTCGAAGAGATGACTGGTCATGCGGAAGCCATTCTGCAAAAACTGAACCTGCCTTATCGAGTGGTTGCACTCTGTGGTGGTGACCTCGGCTTTAGCGCTGCGAAGACGCATGATATTGAAGTATGGCTGCCGGGTCAGGATGCCTACCGAGAAATTTCCTCTATCTCCAATATGACGGATTTCCAGGCGCGTCGTTTGTTGGCTCGCTGGCGTAATCCGGAAACAGGTAAACCTGAGCTTGTGCATACCCTCAACGGTTCCGGCCTGGCGGTTGGTCGTACGCTGCTGGCTATTATGGAAAATTACCAGACAGCTGATGGACGCATTACAGTACCTGAAGTGCTGCTGCCTTATATGGGTGGTGTTACTGAGATTTAAAAATTAAGAGGTAGGCGGATGACCGACCCTTTGCAGCTGCAATGGCATTGCCTGCCTTTTACCAAGCTCAGTAGCGTGCAGGTGCATGCCTTGCTCTCCTTGCGGCAACAGGTTTTTATTATCGAGCAGCAGTGCCTCTATGCAGATGCTGATCTGCTCGATCTTCAGTCCTATCACCTGTTTGCGCTAGCGTCTGACGGCGATCTAGTGGCCTGTGCTCGCATGATTCCGCCTGCAATCCTGTATCCCGAAGTTGTTATTGGTCGTGTGGTAACGCGGCAATATTTGCGTGGGCAGGGTATTGGCAGGTGTTTGATGGAGCAGGCATTGCTCCACGCTGATCGGTTGTTTCCTGAGGTGACTGTTCGAGTTTCAGCCCAAACCCGGTTGCAGGCCTTTTATCTTCACCTCGGGTTTGTCGCTGCAGGGCGGCCCTATGATGATGAGGGCATTGAGCACATTGATATGTTCCGGGCTAAGCAAACCGGAGTTTAAAGTACATTTACCCCCTCTGTTTCCAGCATGCGCACCAGGCGTATCAGTGGCAAACCAATCAGTGTATTGGGATCATCCCCCTCAAGCTTATCGAAAAGGGCAATGCCTAGCGCTTCAGATTTAAAGCTGCCGGCGCAGTTATAAGGTTGTTCTGTCTTGAGGTAGTTTTCGATCATACGCTCAGTCAGTTGTCTGAACTCTACATGAAATGGCACCACTTCAGTCTGTATATTGCCGCTTTGGCTGTTAAGCAGGCTGAGTCCTGTCAAAAAAGTTACCCGTTGACCGGATAAGCGTTTTAGCTGTGCTGTCGCGCGCTGGTGGTTGCCGGGTTTGCCAAGTATGTCACCATTAATTACTGCGACCTGGTCTGAGCCTATAATCAGGGCTGAGGTTTCGCTTTCTGCAATTTTGGCGGCTTTGGCTGCTGCCAGTCGCGCGACCAGTTCGGTGGGGGATTCTTGATTGAGAGGTGATTCATCGATCTCTGGCGAAATGCAACGGTAGGTAAGCTGCAGCTTATCGAGAATCTGGCGCCGAAATGGCGAGCTGGAGGCAAGAATAATGTCAGACATCGGTGAATTGTTTCCTTTCTACATAGCAGCCGCAGATATTAGTAGATTTGCCCTGTAAAGTCTTTGACAGCAAGGGGTTCAGCCCCTAGAATTGCGCGCTTATGTCAAACGGCCCAATACCCAAGAAAATCGACCCGCGCAAAATGGCTGAGCGGGGAGCTCAAATCTCAGCTGAGGTTGCCGTATCGGCTATGCCTGAATTCTGCGATATGCTGGCAGATCAGGACGCTCGTATACAGGTTGAGCTGGATTTTTCGATTGATGAACAGCGCATAAGGCTGATCCAGGGGCAGGCCACCGGACAGGTGAACATGATCTGTCAACGGTGTCTTGAACCGGTAGAGATTACAGTTGCTGCGACGTTTAATCTTGGGATCGCCGCTAGTGAGGAGGCTGCCAAACAGTTACCCCGGTATTATGACCCGGTGATTGTTGAAGCCGAAGAACTCGAGCTTATTCCGCTGGTGCAGGAAGAGCTGATTCTTAGTATTCCACACGATGCATACCATGAAGACTGCTCAATTCAGACTTCGTTTGGTGAGCCCGAGACAGTGGCAACAGAAAGTAAAAAACCGAATCCATTCAGCGTGTTGGCAAATTTAAAGAAAGCCGACACCAAGTAATACGAATCAGGAGTTATTGACTCATGGCAGTTCAGAAAAGCAAAAAGTCCCGTTCCCGTCGCGATATGCGTCGTTCCCACGATGCACTGGGTAACCCGACTCTGTCTGTGGAAAACACTACCGGTGAAACTCACCGTCGTCACCACATCTCTGCTGACGGTTTTTACCGTGGTAAGCAGGTAATCAATAAGCAGGATGACGAATAAGTTTGTCAGACCGCTACACCATTGCTGTTGATGTGATGGGCGGGGACTTCGGTCCCCGCGTTACTGTTCCCGCTTGCGTCGATGCGCTTAAGCGGCACCCCCGCCTTATCATGAAACTGGTAGGCGATAGAGATACTATCTCTCCCCTGCTGCATAAACTTGATGCTGAACTGAGTTCTCGTCTGCAGATTATTCACGCCGATTTGACCGTCACCATGTCCGATAAGCCCAGCCAGGTGCTGCGCAACGGGCAGGAAACCTCAATGTATAAAGCTTTGCAGTTAGTCTCCGAGCAGCAGGCAAGTGCTTGTGTCAGTGCGGGTAATACTGGTGCCTTGATGGTGCTGGGGCGGTTTATTTTGCGCACGTTACCGGGTATTGATCGGCCAGCCATTATCTCATCGGTGCCAACTGAAACCGGACATTGTTACGTACTTGATCTGGGTGCCAATGTCGATTGCAGTGCCGAACATCTATTGCAGTTTGCCATTATGGGCTCGGTGATGACCACTGCTGTTGATGGTGTTGGTAGCCCGACGGTTGGCTTGTTAAATATTGGCCAGGAAGAGATCAAAGGTAATGAGCAGGTCAAGCTGGCATCACGACTGATTGCAGAGCGCGGCGGGCTTAACTATATCGGTTTTGTCGAAGGCAATGATCTCTATGCCGGCACAGCTGATGTTGTGGTATGCGATGGTTTCGTCGGCAATATTGCACTTAAAAGCAGTGAAGGGCTGGCTCGCATGATCAGCCAAAAGCTGCAATCAAGTTTTCGTCAGGGTTTATACCGGCGATTGTTGGCTTTGTTAGCTAAGCCCATTCTGGGTGAGCTTAAAGCCCTGAT
Source organism: Pontibacter sp. JAM-7 (assembly GCF_048548695.2). Taxonomy (NCBI): domain Bacteria; kingdom Pseudomonadati; phylum Bacteroidota; class Cytophagia; order Cytophagales; family Hymenobacteraceae; genus Pontibacter; species Pontibacter sp. JAM-7. The sequence goes on along the minus strand of NZ_JBLYIF020000002.1, from coordinate 206,162 downwards.
GGATCCGTCACGTCGCAATGGTGCCAGCCTTCTGGGTCTGCAGGGCATTGTCATCAAAAGTCACGGCGCCGCTAACCGGACCTGTTTCGGTTTTGCTCTGGATCAGGCTGTTGCCGAGATAGAGCAGGATGTGCCACGTCGTATCAGCTCTGAAATCGAACATAAACTCACCTGAGTTCAACCTGTTAATTACCCCTAGATGTTGTAAACTACGCAGCATTCGTCAGCCCGCCAGGGCTGAATCGCCGTAACAGGAAATCAGAGGAGCTCATGTCTCAATCGCTTGCTTTTGTTTTTCCCGGTCAAGGTTCCCAGCAGGTTGGAATGCTGGCAGATCTGGCCGCTACTTATCCGGTTATTCAACAGACCTTTGCTGAAGCCTCAGATGCCCTGGGTTATGACTTGTGGCAACTGGTTCAGAATGGCCCTGACACTGAACTTAATCAGACAGACAAGACTCAGCCGGCACTCCTGACCGCAGGTGTTGCATTGTGGCGTATGTGGGCCGGGCTTGGCCAGACTGCGCCGGCGATGTTGGCCGGTCATAGCCTGGGTGAATACACCGCCCTGGTGTGCGGCGGGGCAATAGAGTTTGCTGATGGCGTTCGTTTGGTAAAATTGCGCGGTGAGTATATGCAACAGGCTGTTCCCGCAGGTACCGGAGCAATGGCTGCGATACTTGGATTGGATGATGCAGCGATTGCAGCAGCCTGCGCCAGTGCTGCCGATGGTGACGTGGTGTCACCGGTGAATTATAACTGTCCGGGGCAGGTCGTTATTGCCGGCCAGGCAGCTGCAGTGGAGCGTGCCATAGAGGCCTGCAAGGCTGCCGGAGCGAAACGGGCTATTCCATTGCCTGTCAGTGTGCCGTCTCATTGTGCTCTTATGCGCCCTGCGGCAGAGCAAATGGAATCTGCGCTGGCTGATATTAGCATTCAAATGCCAGCTATCCCGGTTATCCAGAATGTTGCTGCTGAGCAGCCAGCGGATGCGGAGCAGCTGAAGGCGAACTTGTTGGCCCAGTTATATAGTCCCGTGTTGTGGACGCCAAGTGTCCAGGCAATGGTTGCTCAAGGGGTTGCAACAACGGTTGAGTGTGGTCCTGGCAAAGTACTGTCTGGCCTGAATAAGAAAATCGACAGATCTCTGAATGTTTTGGCCATTGGTGATGCCGCCGGGCTTGAGAAAGCACTCAGTGCCTGAGCAGAAACAGATAGGTAATCAGCATGAGTATTGAAGGAAAAATTGCACTTGTTACGGGTGCAACCCGAGGAATCGGCAAAGCGATAGCTGAAGAGCTGGGTAAACAGGGTGCAGTGGTGGTTGGTACTGCCACCAGTGAAGGTGGTGCTGCCAGCATCAGTAATTATCTGGCCGCTGCGGGTATCAAGGGTACCGGCTTAGTACTGGATGTCTCCGACAGTACATCCGTAGAAGCCGTTCTTAAGCAGGTGCAAAGTGACTTCGGCACAGTTGAAGTTCTGGTTAACAACGCTGGTATTACCCGCGATAACATTTTGATGCGCATGAAGGACGATGAATGGGATCAGGTGGTTAATACTAACCTGTCCTCAGTGTATCGCCTGGTTAAAGGTTGCCTGCGTGGCATGACTAAAGCGCGTTGGGGCCGAATCATCAGTGTCAGTTCAGTGGTAGCTTCCATGGGTAATGCTGGCCAAACTAACTATGCTGCAGCTAAGTCAGGCATGGAAGGTTTTACCCGTGCGTTGGCCCGTGAAGTGGGCTCGCGTAACATTACTGTGAATTGCGTAGCACCCGGGTTTATTGATACGGATATGACCAGCGGTCTGGCTGAAGAACATAAAGATAAGTTGAAATCTCAAATTCCGTTGAACCGTTTGGGCCAGCCGGAAGAGATTGCAGCAGTGGTCGGTTTCCTGGCCGGTCAGAGTGGCGGATATATCACTGGCGAGTCAATTCAGGTCAATGGCGGCATGTACATGGGGTAATCCCCCCATAAAGGAATTGTTTTTTTTCCTGAATTGTTGATAATGTGCCGTCAGGTAGAGACGAACTTAGCTGCGATGCTTTATGCATCGTCGCATTTAATGAACATTCCTACCCATGTCTAACCGATGTGTGGTGTTGATACAAAATAGGAACAGATATGAGTAACATCGAAGAGCGCGTTAAGAAGATCATCGCTGAACAGCTGGGCGTTAAGGAAGAAGAAGTGACCAACGAAGCTTCCTTCGTTGAAGATCTGGGTGCTGACTCCCTGGACACTGTTGAGCTGGTTATGGCTCTTGAAGAAGAATTCGAAACTGAAATTCCTGACGAAGAAGCTGAGAAAATCACTACAGTTCAGCTGGCAATCGATTACATCAACTCTCACCAGTAATCGTTTATCGTCTCGAACGTTTGAAAAGCCGCACTATCTCAGATAGTGCGGCTTTTCTTTTGCGTCTAATTCTGCAATAAAGAGCCGAGACTTTAGGATAATTGCTCAGGAGTGGCTTAATGGCAAAAAAGCGTGTCGTCGTTACCGGAATGGGAATGGTAACCCCGCTGGGGCATGATGTTGCCCAGACATGGAAGCAGACGCTTGAAGGCAAGAGTGGTGCATCACTCATCACCCATTTTGATGTCGAAAACTTTGCAACCCGTTTTTCCGCTTCAGTTAAAGACTTTGATGTATCTCCCTATGTGAGCAGTAAAGATGCTCGTAAGATGGACCTCTTTATCCAGTATGGGCTGGCGGCTGCAGTACAGGCAATTGATGATGCAGGCCTTGATCCGGAACAGGTGAACCCGCATCGGGTTGGTTGTGCGATTGGTTCCGGTATCGGCGGTTTGCCTATGATCGAAACCAACCTGGCTCAGCTAAGTCAGAATGGGCCACGCCGCGTATCTCCATTTTTTGTGCCGGGCAGTATTATCAATATGATTGCCGGCAACCTAGCAATTCGTTATGGCTTTAAAGGCCCTAATATCGCCATCACCACCGCCTGTACCACAGGGACCCACAATATTGGTTCCGCCATGCGAATGATTCAGTATGGTGATGCGGATGTCATGCTGGCGGGTGGTGCCGAGATGGCCACAACCCCGTTGGGTATTGCCGGTTTTGCAGCAGCCCGTGCACTGTCCACGCGTAATGATAACCCTGAAGCCGCCAGCCGCCCCTGGGATCGTGATCGCGATGGCTTTGTGTTGGGTGATGGTGCCGGTATTGTCGTGCTGGAGTCATATGAGCATGCTGTTGCCCGTGGCGCGCAGATCTATTGTGAACTTGCGGGTTTTGGTATGAGTGACGATGCGTATCATATGACAGCACCACCGGCGAGCGGGGAGGGTGCAGCACTCTCAATGGCAAATGCCATTGCCGATGCGGGTATCGACAAAGGCGATATTGATTATATCAACGCTCATGGTACCTCCACTCCAGCGGGTGACCTGGCGGAGTCCAACGCTGTTAAACAGGTACTGGGGGCTGCAGCAGCACAGGTGCGTTTAAGCTCGACGAAATCGATGACCGGGCACCTGTTGGGTGCGGCAGGGGCGGTTGAAGCAATCTTTAGCGTACTGGCTTTGCGTGATCAGGTAGCGCCCCCTACCATCAACCTGGATAACCCATCCGATGGTTGTGACCTCAACTACGTGCCCCATCAGGCTCAGTCTTGTCAGGTTCGGGCGACCATGTCCAACTCGTTTGGCTTTGGCGGGACCAACGGTACGTTATTGTTCCGCTCTGTTTAGTCTTCATTATGGGAAAGCTCATGCAGCAGGTCTGGATCAATGGGGTACAGGTGACAAGCATTCCGGTTACGGATCGTGGCCTGGCATATGGAGATGGACTGTTTGAGACTATCTGTGTTGCCGATGGCCAGATGCCATTACTTGAGCGTCACCTGTCACGTCTAAGCCTCGGCTTACGGCGGCTTAAGTTTCCCGCTGACACCCTTAACGCGGTCAAGGCGGATATAGCCGCATTATCCCTGCAGGGTGATCTGACACTTAAACTCATGGTTACCCGCGGTTCAGGCGCCCGGGGTTATGCCTTACCTGAGCCGACCGAGACTAGCCGAATCATTATCATCAGCCCGCGACAAGCCGTGCTATCACCACAACAGAAAAACGGTATCAAAAGTCGCTTCTGTGATTATCAGATGGCGATCAATCCACAACTGGCCGGAATTAAGCATCTCAACCGGCTGGAGCAGGTCATAGCCCGCAGCGAGTGGCAGGATACAACCATCAATGAAGGCGTTCTGTTGGACAGCGATGGCTTTCTGGTTGAAGGCACCATGAGCAATTTATTCTGGGTAACCACTGATGGCAAAGTTCAAACGCCAGCGTTAGAGCGCTGTGGTGTGGCGGGAGTGATGCGCGGCTATCTGCTCGACACTCTCACTGCTTTGGGTATTGCGACCGAGCAGGGACTGTATCGTCGCGAAGCTTTATTGTCTGCCACTGAAATTTTCTTCTGTAACAGCCTTATTCATCTGTGGCCGGTGCGTGAACTGGAAGGCCGGGCGTTTGCGCCGGGCAAGGTGTGTCGGTTGTTGCAGCAACGTATTAAACAGGACCTGTTTTGATCCAGCGTGTTTCTCGACTCTTTTTTGTGTTCGCCGTGCTCACTGCTGCAACGGCTATTTGGCTGTGGCAGGATTATCAGCGCGCTCTGCAGGCACCATTGTTATTGCAGGATGTGATCGAAATAGATATAAAAAAAGGCAGCAATTTCAATGATTTTGTAAGCTATCTTGAGAGTAAATCTCTTATAGAAAATCCGCTGTATCTGAAACTCTATGCGCGTCATTCGGGTTTGGCGCGTCAGCTTAAGGCGGGTTACTACCGATTGCAGCCAGATATGACTGTGGTGAGTCTGCTGGAGCTGGTGACCAGTGGTCGTTCAATCAGTTACAGTTTCACCATTGTCGAGGGTTCGACGTTCAAGCAGTTGCTGGCATCGATTAAAAGCAACAGCAAATTGCGCGATGATGTGACCGATCTGGAGACCGTAGATTTACTGAAAAAGCTGGCTATTGATGCCCCTCACCCCGAAGGGCAATTTCTGGCCGAAACCTATCACTTTGAAAAAAACGGCTCCGCCCAGGCGCTTTTAAAACGTGCACATGCCATGTTGCAGGATACGCTTGACCGGGCCTGGGAAGGCCGGGCTAAAGAGCTGCCCTATACCTCAGCCTATGAAGCATTAATCATGGCGTCGATTATTGAAAAAGAAACGGCGCGTGCTGATGAGCGGCCAGTGATTGCTGGGGTATTTGTACGTCGCCTTAATAAAAAGATGCGTCTGCAGACCGACCCTACCGTAATCTATGGCATGGGGGATCGTTACACAGGGAATATTCGCCGCTCAGACTTGCGCAGAGCCACGCCATATAACACCTATGTGATCAAGGGGCTGCCACCCACCCCGATCGCTATGGTCGGTGCTGCTGCCATTGAGGCTGCGGTACACCCAGCCAAGGGAAAGGCTTTGTTTTTTGTTGCCAAGGGAGATGGCAGTCATCAATTTTCCGAGACGCTGAAGCAGCATAATGAAGCCGTGCGTCGTTACCAACTTAAACGGCGTGAGGACTACCGTTCCTCGCCCTGATATGATGCCAATATGAAACAAACACAAGGTCGATTTATTACGGTTGAAGGTACAGAAGGTGTTGGCAAATCGAGCAATATCGACTTTCTCGCCGAATCCCTGCAGATACGCGGCAAGGAGGTGTTACTCACCCGTGAACCTGGTGGAACACCCCTTGCGGAAGATCTGCGTAAACTGCTTCTCGAGCCTCGGGAGGAGAACATCAGTAACGAAACTGAATTGTTGCTCATGTTCGCTGCCCGTGCTCAGCACCTGGAAAATGTAATCAAGCCAGCGCTGGCCCGCGGTGCCTGGGTGATTTCTGACCGGTTTACTGATGCTACCTATGCCTATCAGGGCGGTGGGCGTGGCATGTCCATTAACAGCATCGCCACACTGGAGCATTTGGTACAGGGTAGCCTGCGGCCGGACCTGACTTTGCTACTCGACTTGCCGGTAGAGGTGGGGCTACGCCGTGCCAGTGAACGAAGTACACCAGACCGTATCGAGCAAGAGCGGATCGATTTCTTCGAGCGGGTAAGAAAAGCGTACCTGCTCCGTGCCCAGCAGGACCCGGTAAGAATGCGCATTATTGATGCATCCCAGCCACTGAACCAGGTGCAGCAGCAGATCTCCCGGCAACTTACGATGTTTCTGAGGCAGTAATTTTGGCAGGTCTACATCCGGTTCATCCATGGTTTGAAACCCCGCTGTCTCAGGTAGTCGCGTTACATAGCAGTGGTCGTCTGCCGCATGCATTGTTGTTGCATGGGGTGGCGGGCATTGGCAAGAACCGGTTGGCACAGGCTGTGGCGAATTATTTGTTATGCCATCAACCTGAGACTGGGGTTGCCTGTGGCCATTGCAAAGGATGCGAGCTGAACCGTGCCGGCAGTCACCCTGACCTTTTTCAGCTGATGCCAGAAGAACCCGGTAAGCAGTTAAAGGTAGATCAGGTTAGAAACCTGGGCGATTTTATTTTCAGTACTGCGCAGCAGGGTGGTTACCGGGTAGTTATTATTGATCCGGCGGATGCGCTTAACCTGGCCGCTGCTAATGCGCTGCTAAAAATGCTGGAAGAGCCTGGTCAGAAAACACTGCTTCTGCTTATCACTGCGCGCATGGGGCAGTTGTTACCTACCATCAAGAGCCGCTGTCAGCACATCCAGTGTACGGCACCCTCGGCTGAGCTTGCTCAATCCTGGTTACTTGAGCAGATGCCTGAGTTGGATGCAGAATTAGCGCAGCAGGTATTATCGGTTAACCGAGGCTCACCGGAACAAGCGTTACAGTACCTGCAGCAGTCTGAAGCGGATTTGCGCCAACTGCTGGTAAAGGGGTTAGCAGATATTCTGCGACAGCGTAGAAGCCCTCTGGAGGTCGCAGCACAGTGGCATAGACAGGATGTCGATCGATTGTTAAATTGGTTTTATGCCATTTTGACGGACATTTTACGCCAGACGCTGACCGAAGGTGGCCACCTTATTGAACAGTCCGATGCGAAGAATATGATCGCGGCGGTTGCTAAAAAAGCAAACCCGGTTAAAATCTTGAAATTGGCCGATAAAATTGTCCAGGAACGCCGAGCCATACTGCAACGGCAAAATCCAAATAAACAGCTTTTGCTGGAATCGTTATTGTTGCAGTGGAGTGTTTTGTTCAGACAGGAGTAGCATCGCTTTATGAGTGTGGTCCCACGACTCAGTCACGGCATACTGTCATTGACCATAAAGACCAAGGAAGAGCTGTACCAGGCTTATCTGCCGTTTATCACTAATGGTGGCCTGTTCATCCCAACCCTTCGCTCGTACCACCTGGGTGAAGAAGTCTTTATGCTACTTGACCTGATGGAAGAAACTGACAAAGTGCCGGTTACCGGCAAGGTGGTATGGTTAACTCCCAAAGGCGCGCAAGGCGGCAGAACTCCGGGTATTGGCATTCAACTGACAGCAGATGATTCCAGTCTGGTCAGTAAAATTGAGACCTATCTGGCCGGCGCGCTCAATTCAGAGCGCAAAACTAACGCCCTTTAAAGCGTTCTTACTCTATGTTTATTGATTCACACTGTCACCTCGACAAGCTCGATCTGGCCACTTATGGCGATGATTTCTCCGCCATGGTGCACGCGGCTACTGAACGTCAGATCAGCAAAATGTTGTGCGTCAGCATCTCATTATCCGCTTTTGAGTCTATGTACCAGATAATCCGCGACTGGCCGCAGATTTTTGCTTCAGTAGGGGTGCACCCACTGCATACCGATGAAGGCGAAGTCAGCCGCCAGCAACTGCTGGAACTGAGTCAGCGTGACCGGATTGTTGCCATTGGTGAAACCGGCTTGGATTATTATTATCAACAAGACACTCAAGCCCTGCAGCAAGCTAATTTTGCGACCCATCTTGAAGTGGCAGCTGAAGTTGGCCTACCGGTAATCGTGCATACTCGTGATGCACGGGAAGATACTATTAATCTGATACGTCAGCATGGTAGCCGTGATTCGGGCGGCGTTTTACACTGTTTTACTGAAAGCCTTGAAATGGCACGTGCAGCGATGGATGAGAATTACCTGATCTCATTCTCAGGCATTATCACTTTCCGCAATGCCGCTGAATTACGTGAAGTGGTCAAAGCGGTACCTCTTGAGTCGATGCTTATTGAGACTGACTCACCTTATCTGGCACCCGTGCCATACCGTGGCAAAAGCAACGAACCGAAATATGTCGTTGAGGTCGCTCAGTGTATTGCTGAAATCAAAGGTGTGCCCGTAGAGCAGGTGGCTGAAGTGACCACAGCTAATTTCCACCGGCTCTTTTCTCGTGTGACCTGACATGTCCGGTTATCCGCTGAACTATATCGAACCGGTATTTCGCCCCCCCAGTGAAGCAGGCTCACTGATCCTCCAGGTTACCAACGGTTGTAGCTGGAACCGCTGCACTTTCTGCGAGATGTATACTGCAGAACAGAAAAAATTCAGTCTTAAATCACCGGCTGATATTGAACAGGAGTTGGCAGCATGTGCCGCACAACTGGCACCGGTGCGCCGGGTATTTCTGGCCGATGGTGATGCCATGGCTCTACCATTTGCCCGGCTAGAAAAAATATTGTTGTCGATCCGTGAGCATCTGCCAACGGTCAGCCGGATTTCCAGTTATTGCTTGCCGCGGAATTTGCGCAATAAAAACCCTGAACAGATGCAGCGCCTGCGTGAACTGGGTCTGCGATTGTTATATATCGGCGCGGAAAGCGGTGATGACGAAGTACTCTCTAGTGTCAGTAAAGGCGAAACCTTTGCCAGTACCGCCGAGGCTTTTCGTAAAGCCAGTGCAGCCGGCATGAAAACCTCCATGATGATCATCAATGGGCTGGGAGGGCGCCGTTTATCACAACAGCATGCCAGGGCATCTGCTGAACTTGCCAATGTCGCCCAGCCCGATTATCTCGCCACGCTGGTGCTGTATTTCAGTGGTTCACAAACGCGCCTGACGCAGGGGTTTGAACAGCAGTTTCAGACCCTTGATCAACAAGGCTTGTTTCAGGAGATGTATTGGTTTCTGGAAATGCTGCAACTGGAACAGACTATATTTCGTAGCGATCATGCTTCTAACTACCTGGTATTAAAAGGCGTGTTGGGTAGGGATAAAGCACGTCTGCTAGACCAGGTCAGCCAGGCGCTGGCAGGTGATGATCGTATCAGCTTGCGCGACGAGACTTACCGCAGCCTCTAGAGGAATCAGACATGGTTGAACGCTTAGTGGTTACCACGGGTCGCCAGGGGTTATTTGAATTTACCGACCAGATTCAGGCACTGGTGAAGCACTCTGGCCTAGAGCAGGGACTGTGTACACTTTGCATTCAGCATACCAGCGCCAGCCTGATCATTCAGGAAAATGCTGATCCCAGCGCTAGAGTTGATCTTGAAAACTGGCTGAATCGCCTGGTGCCGGAGCATGATCCGCTCTATACCCACACAATGGAAGGCGCGGATGATATGCCTGCACATATCAAATCTATGCTCACCGCGAGCTCTCTGTCGATTCCTGTTATTGACCAGCAACTGGCACTGGGGGTATGGCAGGGGGTGTACTGCTGGGAACATCGTCACTCCAGCAAGCAGCGCACCATTATCGTTCATTTAGGCCCCTGACACCGTCTGAAGCCCTGTAAACCTCCAGTAATCTGCGTAAAAACTTGCAGCACACGCGGCTGAGCGGTATTTATATTGGTTAAGGCCTGTACAGGCACAGGCCTGATTCTGCTTTTGGAATGGAGTTTGTGTCTTAAAACTTCGCTTTTCCACCCATCTTCTCAGTAACCAATCCCTCGCCTAGGGAAGGGAGCGTGCAACGATGGAACTTCTGAATTCAATTATTTCCGCAATCAACGGGGTCGTTTGGGGCCCCTTGATGCTGGTACTTATTCTTGGTGTAGGTTTGTTCCTGCAGATCGGTCTGAAGCTGATGCCAATTCTAAAGCTTGGCACCGGTTTCAAATTGATGTGGGGCGGACGATCACCAAGCAGCACTGAAAAGAGTGAAGGTGAAATCCCGCCATTTCAGGCGTTGATGACAGCCATGTCTGCGACTGTAGGTACAGGTAATATTGCCGGCGTGGCAACTGCCGTGTTTCTCGGTGGCCCGGGTGCCTTATTCTGGATGTGGTGTACCGCGCTGGTTGGCATGGCAACCAAGTTTGCCGAAGCTGTACTGGCGGTGAAATATCGCGAAGTGGATGCCAATGGCAACCATGTCGGTGGGCCGATGTATTACATCAAAAACGGCCTGGGTGCCAAGTGGGCCTGGTTAGGAACGCTATTTGCGGTGTTTGGTACCATTGCTGGTTTTGGTATCGGTAACACGGTCCAATCCAATTCGGTGGCAGATGTGCTCAACGTCAATTTTGGCTTGCCATTCTGGATTACCGGGGTGGTGATGATGGTGCTGACTGCTGCGGTACTACTAGGCGGAATTCGCCGCATCGGCATGGTTGCTGGTTCATTGGTGCCATTCATGGCGATCAGTTATCTGGTGGCAGGCCTAGTGGTGTTGATGCTGAACCTGGAAGCGATACCCTCAGCGTTGGCGATGATTTTTACTGATGCCTTCACTGGCACTGCCGCACAGGGTGGTTTTGCGGGTGCCGCAGTATGGGCCGCCATCCGCTTTGGTGTAGCACGTGGCGTCTTCTCTAATGAGGCAGGGCTTGGTTCGGCACCCATTGCCCATGCGGCGTCGCAGACCAAAGATCCGGTGCGCCAGGGGCTGATAGCGATGTTGGGTACTTTCCTGGATACTCTGGTGATTTGTAGCATTACTGGCCTGGTCATCATTACCTCTGGTATGTGGACCTCAGGCGAGTCAGGTGCGGCATTGACCTCAGCCGCGTTTGCCGCATCGTTGCCGGGTGTCGGAAATTATATCGTGGCTATCGCCTTAGCGCTGTTCGCGTTTACTACTATCTTAGGTTGGAGTGTCTACAGCGAACGTTGTGCAGAATACCTGTTCGGCGTCCGTAGTATCCTACCTTTCCGTATTTTGTGGATTCTTGGCGTATTGGTGGGATCAGTGGTTGGCCTGGACTTTATCTGGCTACTGGCGGATACCCTAAATGCCATGATGGCGATTCCTAACCTCATCGCGTTGATATTGCTGAGCCCAGTAGTATTTAAGCTCACCAAGGAATACTTCAGCGTGCATTAAACAGGGTGGCATCAAGTATAAAAAAAGGGCCACATGTGTGGCCCTTTTTAGGTTGTATCAGTGAATTACTGCGTCGAGCCCGGCTGTAACTTATCCAGATCCAGCTTGCCATCTTTGACAGGCAACTGGTCTGATGCAGGTTTTTTATCCATGCGCACAACTGCGACCTGGTCTGCAATTTTGTACTCTACATCGTAACCAATAACCCGCTGTTTTTTGTCATTGACTGTAGCGCAATGGGTTTCGACCTCAGTGTAGGTGTCCTTATTTTGCATATCTTCCTGCACTTTTTTACCGGCATAGCCACCGGCTGCAGCGCCTGCAAGGGTGGCGATCTTTTTGCCGCTACCGCCACCAACCTGATTGCCGATTAAACCACCAACCACGGCACCGACCGCTGTACCCGCAATCTGGTGTTCATCTTTTTTCGGCGCAACCTTGGTCACCTGGCGTTGGACACACTCTTCCCGGGGTACTGTGTAGCTTTCATTGACTGCATTTATGCTGAGTACTTCAGCAAACTGAGGGGCGTCTTCGGCAACATAAGCACGATAGCCGGCAATAGTTCCTACAGCAGTTGCAGCTGCTGCGCCGAGGACAACGCCCAATACCATGGACTTATTCATTGATCTCTCTCCTGTAGATCTTGCTTATAAGCTGCTCTTGAGGCGTAACGCCTAATGCTGAGCAAAATAATCGGGTATACCGATAGGTTGCATCACTATAGCAATAGATTGCTGCACTGAAAATGAATAGCGGGGGAGACGTCAGGGCGGCTGACCATCACCGCCCACAACACCTATTAAAACAAGTCGTCTGAAGAGGAAGCATCAACTGGAGTGACACTCTGCAACATTTTTGGCAGATCCAACAATATGGTCAGTATACCCTGGTGGTAACACACGCCCTGAACAAACTTTTTGGTGGATTCATCACCGGCCAGGTTGGGGGCTCGGTCAACGGATTTCTGTGGAATGTTAATAACTTCATCCACATTGTCGACTACCAGACCGACGACTTCGTTTTCGTTATATTCCACCACAATGACACGGGTATCATCGTCGGGTTCGTTCGACATCAGGCCAAACAGCCGACGAGTATCAATGACAGTAACAACATTACCGCGCAGGTTAATAATACCCAGGATATAACTGTCTGCGCCGGGAACAGGCGTGATTTCGCTGTAACGCAGTACCTCTTTCACCTGAATAACATCAACACCATACAGCTCGTTATCCACTTTAAAAGTGGCCCACTGATGGTAAATCACATCTTCCTGCTTACTGCTTTTTTTGCGGTCTCGCTGCTCAGTAAACGTGGCCTGTTCGGCCTGGAGTGCCCGAAGATGTTCTGCTGCTTCTTGCAGTGCCATAGCGTGATACCTGATATGTAGTTAAACCGCTGTTCTGCCAAGGCGTAAGCGGCATGGAATGTTCAGAGGCAGTTGGCGGGTTTAGGTAAACCTGCAATACGTGCCAATCGTTTAGCCGGGCTGCCCGGAAAAAGTTGCATTAGATAGATGCTCTTAGCCTTATCGGCACCTAATTTGATTCCTACAGCCTTAACCAGTGGCCGCATCGCTGGACTATGTTCGTAAGTATGATAGAAATCACGGATCAAATCGATCAGTTCCCAGTGTGCCTCAGTAAGGGTTAATCCCTCTGATGCTGCAAGCTGCTCGGCGATGAATGGTGTCCAGTCTTCCAGGTTATATAGATAACCTTCTTCATCAAGCTGCAGCGGTTTATGATCCGACGTCATGACCAACTGATCACCTTATCCTGTTGGCAACACAACTCAACAAACTGACTGTCGCTTACTGGCGTGAAGTGCTCAGATACCAGAGGACCAATGCCGCGTGCCAACATATCAGGCTCAAGGACATATAATGTTATGCCTGGCAGGTCGGTAAAACGTTGCGGAAAAGTCCCGGTGGCAGCGTAGACCGCATCCTCCAGCAAAAGTACGGCATCACCAGTGTTGAGTGCCAGCCTGCACTGTTCATAACAGCTGCTGGCATCGGGGCGGGCATTGATCAGATGAAGAGCCATAGTTAGAAAGTCAGGACCGTCTTATGTTGTTGGAATAGTTCGGGTAGCTGCTGTTGCTTGATGACCTGGACGCCCGTAATTAACTCATCGGCAGTCACGTTCCGTGCCTGAAGGTCCTCAGCGCAGACATATAGAGTGTCGATATCATACATGGGCAGGGAAGAGAGCAATGCCTGTAGTGATTTTTGGTTAACTTCGTCAGCGGCCTGGCTTGCCAGAAGCTGATACAGCCCGTCTCCCAAAAACAATAAGCTCACCGGGAGATCAAAAATAGCGCAGGTAAGCGCGATATCCAGTCCGTCGCGGGGTAAGTTACTGCCATAGGGAGGGTTACGATGGACTAAAAGTACATTGTGTTGTTCAGCCATGACTGCCCCCAAAACGTACTACTCGGTCAGAGCAGGCGATAGCTTCTGCCAGTTGGCCTAGTCCGGAAAGCTCAAAACCTTCAGCCAGATTATGCCCGGTTTTTTCATAGCGTTTGGCTTCATGCGCATTCAGAACGCCACGCCTGACTGCAGCAGCGATACATACCACCAAGTCTAGGTCATGGGCTTGCTGCAAGGCTTGCCACTCTTGCAATAGCTGTAATTCATCGACTGCAGGTGCGTTGAAGTGGCTGGCTGTCAGTACGGCATCACCATAGAAAAATACCCGATGTACCTGATGCCCTTGACGTAACACTTCACGGCAGAAACGCAACGCGGTCGCAGCGGATTGGTGACTGTGGGGTGAGGATTGAATGAGCAGAGTGAAACGCATACCAGAGGTGCTATCCGCAAATAAAAAAGCCCTGCAATCTTAACAAGAAAGCAGGGCTTTTACAGTAACTGGGCTATCAGTCGTCGCTGAAGGCACCTACCAGGCTCAACAGGTGAACCAGAAGGTTATAAATATTCAGATACAGGCTAACAGTCGCCATCACGTAGTTGGTGTAGGTGCCATTAACGATGTTGCTGGTGTCATACAGTATGAAACCAGCCATCAGTAGTACTACCAGCGCAGAGAAGGCCAGGTGCAGAGCGCCCAGCTGCACACCAAACAGCGGCAGTACAAACAGCGCTACCATGGCAATCAGGGCAACCATCAGACCGGCGGCCAGGAAGCCGCCCATAAAGCTGAAATCCTTGCGGCTGGTCAGCACATAAGCAGACAAACCCAGGAAGGTCATTGCTGTCATACCCATCGCGGTCATCACAATCTGACCGCCATTAGCCATTGCCAGATAGTGATTAAGTAGTGGACCCAGACCAAAACCCATTAAACCGGTAAACACAAATACCAGCGGCAGAGCAGCAGCACTGTTCTGTTTTTTGTGTAACACGAACAGCATGATGAAGCTGACGATAATGCTGCCCAGATAAACCATCATAGGTGGTTGGAGAAGCATGGAAATACCGGCGGTGGCAGCACTGAATACCAGTGTCATTGCCAACAGCATGTAGGTATTACGAATCACTTTATTGGTCTGCAGCACTGATGCTGGTTGCTGCATCTCGTAAGTGTTGACGTCTCGCATGTTGTTCCTCAATCAGGTTTTGAATTCACTCTCTATATATAAGCATTTTAGTCAGGTTTTCAAGAGAATTTGCCAAGTAAATGTAGAAGCATACAATGCCGAGTGATACCTGAAGCGGATAAAGCATGTCTGAACAAGCGTTAAACGTTGAAATTCTATACGAAGATGAGCACCTGATTGCTCTGAATAAGCCCGCTGGCCTGTTAGTGCACCCCAGCTGGTTGGCTCCCCGTGGCACCCCGAATCTGGCTTCCATATTAAAACAATACTGGTCAGCTTCGCCTTATACAGTACATCGCTTGGACCGGCCCACCTCCGGCGTCATTCTCTTTGCCAAGCATAAAGCAGTGGCGCAAGCTCTGAACCTGACGTTTGCCGAACACCGCATTGAAAAAACCTATCTTTGTGTCTGCCGAGGCTATGTGTCCGCAAGTGGTACTATTGATTACCCGCTACAGGAAGAGAAAGACAAGATTGCCGATAAGTTTATGGCGGACGACAAGCCACCGCAGGATGCAATTACGGATTACCGTTGCCTGGCGCAGGTTGAATTACCGCTGGCTGTGGGTCGTTATGCAACTGCACGTTACTCATTAGTTCAGGTGAAGCCTAAGACAGGTCGGAAACACCAGATTCGGCGGCATATGAAACATATATTTCATCCCATTGCCGGTGATACGAAACATGGTGACAACAAGCACAACACAGTGCTTAGGCAACACTATGCACTAAACCGCCTGTTACTGATGGCAACTGAACTTCGCTTTACCCATCCCGTCACAGAAGAGGAATTGCTGTTAACCGCCGGGGTAGATGCTGATACCGACAGGTTGCTCACTGCATTTGGCTGGCAGGGACGGTACCCGGTTGTCAGCCAGCCCAGCAAAGGTTTGTTAACTGTAGCGCAGGACATCGAATAAGAGGTGACCGCTATGCCGCGTCTGCCAAGCGCCATTATTTTGCTGATATTGTGCCTCTTGCCCACAGCATGGGCGGCACCCACTCAGCTTTTGCCTTATCAGGATGGAGAAATTCCAGAGCCAGACTGGTTTAAACACAGCTTTCTTGAGTTGGCGGATGACCTGGAAGAAGCATCGCAGTCGGATAAAAAGCTGTTGATTTACTTTCATCAGGCCGGTTGTGGTTATTGTTACAATCTGGTGCAGCAGGTGTTCATGGATCCAGCGTTAAGCGACTTCATCCAACAACACTATGATGTGATTGCCCTCAATCTATGGGGTGACCGTGCGGTGACACTGCCAGATGGCACGGAATTACCCGAAAAACAGCTGGCGAAGCAATGGCAGGTGCAATATACACCAACGCTGTTATTTTTCTCCGGCTCATTGGAGCCGTTACTCAGGCTTAATGGCTACCGCAAGCCGTCCACGATGGGTCAGTTATTGCGGGATGTAGCGGCACTGCAACCGGGTGAAGAACTGTCTACGGCTTTGCCAGCAGGTCGTCAAGCAGCCCGCCTGACCCCAACTAAGCAATTTGCCGACCTCCGGCCGGATACCACCTATTCCGAGAACCGCCCGGTGGCCGTGATTTTTGAGTACCCCGGTTGTGATGATTGTGCACAGCTGCATCAGACATTACTGCAGCGTGACGACAGCAAAGTCAATCTGGCCAGCTATCAAACCTTACGGGTGGACTTGAGTCACCCAGAGCTTATCCCGTTGCCTTCAGGTGAATTGCTGACTGCCCGTGCCTGGGCAACACAGGAGGGACTGGATTATTTTCCGTCTCTACTGCTGTTCGATGTGTCAGGGCAGGAACAGTTCCGGATTAATGCCTATGTGCAGGCCTTTCATTTCAATGCGGCATTGGAGTATGTCGCGGAGGGTATCTACCAGCATACGCCAGAGTTCCAGCGTTACATTGATTACCGTGCAGATCTGATGCGCGCTGAACAACAAACGCCGGTGATTACTCAATAATTGATCCATGTTGTTTTTTTTCCGTTAAGGCTATGCTCTAATCGGCGTTTTTAAAATCGACAGTGAACCGGCAGTAGATGAACAAGCAAGAGATTCAGGCGGGCAGTTTTTTGGCGCACAATACAGCCCTGCGTATCGGCCTTATTGGTGCGATGGATGAAGAAGTCGAACTGCTAAAGTGCTCATTAACGGATCGACAGGACCTGCAACTGGCAGGTTACGATTTTCATACCGGGAAACTGCACGGTGTCGATGTCATTTTGCTGAAGTCTGGTATCGGTAAGGTCAATGCCGCCATCGGTTGTACCTTGTTATTGCAGCACTTTAAGCCTGACTGCGTTATCAATACTGGTTCAGCTGGTGGCTTTGACCCAAACCTGAATGTGGGTGATATCGTTATCTGTAACGCGGTCTGTCATCATGATGTTGATGTGACTGCTTTTGGCTATGCGCCTGGTCAGGTACCGGGCTCGCCAGAGGTATTTTTACCTCACCCTGACTTGGCAGCAATTGCCGAGCAGTGCATTGCTAACATGGATGGGATACATACCTGCCATGGTTTGATTGCCACCGGCGATCAATTTATGCATGATCCGGAGCGGGTTGCGAAAACCCGCGAAGTATTTCCGAATCTGGCAGCAGTGGAGATGGAAGCTGCCGCCATTGCGCAAACCTGCTACCAATTTGAAGTACCGTTTATCATTATTCGGGCACTGTCGGATATCGCCGGCAAGTCATCTAATCTGTCTTTTGAACAGTTTTTACACATTGCTGCCAAGCATTCCGCGGAAATGATTATTTCTATGATTGAAGCGACCGGCAGAGGCTGATACAACTAGGCCCTTGCAGAATAATAAACAGGGGCCTTACTTTCATGATTACCTCGTTCCATCCACCGGCGCGTACCCTTATGGGGCCGGGACCTTCCGATGTCAGCCCTCGGGTACTAGCAGCCATGGCGCGGCCTACCATCGGGCACCTTGATCCTGCTTTCATCCAGATGATGGATGAAATTAAGGTGATGTTGAAAACCGTATTCAATACTGACAATGAACTCACTATCCCTGTATCCGCACCAGGCTCTGCCGGTATGGAAGCCTGCTTTGTTAACCTGGTAGAGCGCGGCGATAAGGTGATCGTCTGTCAGAACGGCGTGTTTGGTGGGCGGATGAAAGAAAACGTCCAGCGCTTAGGTGGCGAAGCCATCATGGTCGAAGATGCGTGGGGTAAACACGTTGACCCCGACAAGGTGCGCGCGGCTTTTAGTGCCCACCCAGACGCTAAAATTCTGGCTTTCGTGCATGCTGAAACCAGTACCGGCGTGCGCTCTGATGCCCAGGCGTTATGCGCCATTGCCAAAGAGTATGGTGCATTGACGATTGTGGATGCTGTGACTTCGTTGGCTGGGATTGAAGTCAAGGTAGATGAGTGGGGTATCGATGCGATTTATTCCGGTACCCAGAAATGTTTGTCCTGCCCGCCGGGCATCTCGCCGGTAAGCTTCAGTGATGCCGCAGTTGAACGGGTTAAAGCGCGTACCACGTCGGTGCCAAGCTGGTTCTTGGATAAAAATCTGGTGATGGGATATTGGAGTGGCGGTGGCAAACGTGCCTACCACCATACCGCGCCTATCAACTCCCTGTATGCATTGCATGAAGCATTGCTGCTGGTACTGGAAGAGGGCCAGGAAAATGTCTGGGCGCGTCACCAAAAACATCATCTGGCACTACGGGCAGGCCTGGAAGCAATGGGTCTGACGTTTCTGGTAGATGAGAGCCATCGTTTGCCGCAGCTGAATTCGGTATGTATTCCTGAGGGTGTTGATGATGCCGCTGTGCGTACTGCCTTGCTGCAGAACTATAGCCTGGAAATTGGTGCAGGTTTAGGCTCTTTGGCCGGAAAAGTGTGGCGTATTGGCCTGATGGGCGCCGCCTGTAATCAGCGTAATGTGATGCTCTGTCTGGATGCGCTGGAAAATACCCTGCAGGGTATGGATGCTCCGATCAAGCTGGGTGTGGCTGCTCAAGCAGCACTGCAAGCGTACCGTTAAAACGATTCCCCCATGCGGCTGCGTGGGGGAGTTACTTATCTTTGAGCAGTGTTTGTAGTTTCGCCAGGGTATCTGCGCTGTCCCACTCTCTGCCACCCAGAACCGTTTCTACCTTTTTGCCACTGCGGTCATAAATCAGGGTTGTTGGCAGTCCGCGAAGTCCCAGTGCGCCAAATGAAAGACCCTGCTCATCCAACAGGATGGGAAATTTAAGCTCTGTATCCAATTCCAGCAGGAAGGCGGAGACTGCCCCCTCGGTTTCACCAGTGTTGATAGCGATAATCTCAAATGGTTCACCCAGCATAGACTGGCGTAATCGCTCCATTCCAGGCATCTCTTTGATGCAGGGAGGACACCAGGTGGCCCAAAAGTTGAGTACCACGACTTTGCCTTTATAACTCTCAAGTGCAACAGGTTGCCCATCAATATCCTGAAAGCTATAGCTGAAGATATCCTTATCCTGAGCGGTTACGGTTTGGCACAAACAGCTAAGCAATAAACAGCAGACAGCAAGTAGACGGGATTTCATCGGATTATCAGGCCCAGTAGCGGTTTTCAAAACAGTGTTGAGTTTATACTCTGATAACACTCAAGTGGATTGGTTCAGGCAGGTACACGACATGAAAGTAGCATTTATTGGTCTTGGCGTCATGGGCTTCCCCATGGCCGGCCATTTGGCACGGGCAGGGCATGAGGTCTGTGTATACAACCGAACGTCAGCGAAGGCTGAGGCCTGGCAGGAGACCCATAACGGGCAGCATGCCGACACCCCGGCGGCAGCAGCCTATGAGGCTGAGATTGTCTTTACTTGTGTCGGTAATGATGACGATCTGGAGTCGGTGGTGTTGGGAGAGCGGGGCGCACTGGCTGGCATGGAGCAAGGCGCGGTGTTAGTGGATCATACAACCGCGTCTGCTGATGTGGCGCGGCGTTTGTCTGATAGTGCTCAAACGCGCGGAGTTGGCTTTATTGATGCGCCGGTATCGGGTGGCCAGGCCGGTGCTGAAAACGGTGTGCTAAGCATCATGTGTGGTGGCGATGAATCTACATATGACAAGGTAGAGCCTGTCATGAAAGCCTATGGCCGTTCCATTCAGCGCCTCGGGCCGGTTGGCTCAGGTCAGTTGGCAAAAATGGTTAATCAAATCTGTGTTGCTGGGGTATTGCAGGGCTTGGCAGAAGGGGTGCATTTTGCCAAGCAAGCGGGGCTGGATCCCTTACAGGTGTTTGAACTGATTCAGCATGGCGCTGCCGGTTCATGGCAGATGGCCAACCGGCATCAAAGTATGGTCGCCGGGCGTTATGATTTTGGCTTTGCTGTAGACTGGATGCGGAAAGATCTGAATATTGCGTTGGCAGAGTCACGACGTAATGGCGCACAGCTGCCGGTCACTGCCCTGATAGATCAGTTTTATGCTGATCTTCAGCGGCAAGGGGCAGGGCGTGAGGATACCTCAAGCTTACTGCACAGGTTGGAGTCCAATAATAACCATTAATATATTGTGGCTATTATGTTCTATGGGTTAATAGACAAACAGTATCATATGGCTATAATTCGCCGCCAAATACGATTTCTATTATTACCCTTGGGGACAGTTCTATGGATAAATACAGCCTGATTTCGGTTGCGCCAAGCCTGGCCATTGTTGTGGCCATGATTATCGGTACTTTTGTTGGAACTCGCATTCTGAAAAAAGTTATCGCCAAAGATGCCGCCGCTGCTGCTAAGCAGTAAGCATCCCGACCGGGTTGCCTTTGGTAACCCGGTGCTCCCGCCTTTTACCACGTATCGGGCACAATAAAGCCTCTATCTGTTTCAGCCCACGCACCTTTGTCAATAATACCTCGTGAAACCAATACCGGCCGAGTCTGTTGTGACAGCCAATGGTTAAATTCCGCCTGTGATATCGGGGCTTGCAACCTGGCGTGCAACCAGTAGGGTTTATCCAGGGGCATGAGCTGTAATTGTGTGTCTTGCCATAGCGTTGATGCCGATGCCTGCCTTAGCCACCAGCCTTGCAGGTGTGCGGGGTTAATCTCCGGTGCCAGTTGTTCCGGGCAGCCTTCTTGCCAGGGGTGAAACAGGTAGCCCTGCAGTAAAAGCCGCTGGCGCTGTGGTATCAGGTTGAGTTGTTGTAGAAGGTCTTTAGCCGCGCGGTGTTTAGCAAGTGGCAGTTGATGTTCAAGCAAGCGCAGGTATTTTTTATCCAGCCGGTCGGTTTTTCCCGGACCAATATAATCACTAAGTTGATCGCCTTTACCTACTCTTAGATAAAACTTTACCGCGCATTCAAGGTGGAAGATTTGCTGGTTCTGTTGGCCGATGAAGTCAAATTCGCCCAGGGTTATTTTGTCTTTTTTGACTTGTATGTTTCTTTTAAAAACAGTTATTTGAGATGACTTATTAAAAATAAATTCAACTATATTTTCATAGTAAAAACCTAGTCGGCGCGGTGCAGGGATTGCTTCATCAAGTGTTGATTCGGTATAACCGGCAGGCTCAATTAAGCCTGTCAGCCAATCGGTGGCATCGGTAATTCCACTGCCGCTTGGCAGTTTGATCAGACTGGGGCTGCGTAGAACCCATTCCAAATCTGTAGTCACCGTCATAGAATGTCTCTTTGGGTTCATTCCCGCTGATTGTCTGTCCGGCTGCCTGATTTGGCGCGGCCGGTGTGCCATTAAGGATAGAGAATAACACTATGGTAATGATCCAACACAAGGGGAACGATCTGCCCTTAAATGAACAAGAGCGCGAAGTGATGATGTCAGAATCAGACATCAACAATATTCTGGTTAACGGCGCGCAAATTTCTCTCACCAAACTTCGTCGCGCGCGCAACACCGATGCCCGACTGTGCTACTACGCCGAGATCGGTGTGTATCTGGAAGTGTCACTGTCCCGTGGTGCCGGCATTACCGAAGAAACGATGAATGCCCTGCAGGAGATTCACCGAGTGGCCACCCATGAATATATGGAAGGGCAAAAATTAAAACGCAAGGCTGCTCCTGTCTGACGTGGCTGACGCAAAACCCCAACCAGCCTTTGATGCCAAAGCGTTTCTCGCACACCTTACCCGGCGTCCGGGTGTATACCAGATGTATGATGCCGTTGGGCAGTTACTGTACATCGGCAAGGCCAAGAATCTGCGCAATCGTGTTGGTAGCTATTTCCGCAGCACGGGTTTGTCAATCAAAACCCGTGCTCTGGTCAGTAAAATCCAGGATGTTCAGGTTACTGTCACCCATAGTGAAACTGAAGCGTTATTGCTAGAGCAGAACCTCATCAAGCAATACCGTCCGCCATACAATATCTTGCTCAGGGATGATAAGTCCTATCCCTATATTTTTATCTCCGATAAGCAAGCTTATCCCGCCGTAAGATTTAGTCGCGGCACCAATGACAAAAGCGGACGCTATTTCGGGCCATTCCCAAGCGGCGGGGCGGTTAGAGAAAGCCTTAATCTGCTGCAAAAGGTGTTTCGCATTCGTCAGTGTGAGGAGAGTTTTTTTAAAAATCGCTCCAGACCCTGCCTGCAATATCAAATTAAGCGCTGCACAGCACCTTGTGTTGGCTTGATCAGCGAGGCGGATTACCGTCAGGATATTGAACATGCGGTGATGTTTCTCGAGGGACGCAGCCAGTTCCTTACACAAGCCCTGGCTGAACAGATGGAGCATGCTGCTGAAGCACTGGATTTTGAAAAAGCCGCACTGTTACGCGATCAGTTAATCGCCTTACGTCAGGTACAGGAGCAGCAATATGTTTCTGGTCTGCAGGGTGAGGCTGATGTGATTGGCTGTAATATGCAGCCCGGCGGTACCTGTATTCATATGTTATTTATTCGTGGTGGGCGAGTCATCGGTAGCAAGACGCACTTTCCCAAAGTCTCTATCGAAGAACACCCTGCCGATGTGCTCACTGCCTTCTGTGCACAATGGTATCTGAGCGGTAACCGGGATATACCGGCTTACGTGATTACCGCAGTTGAGCTTGCCGAGACTGAGCGCCACCTGCTGCAGGATGCGTTACAGCAACAGCGTAATAAAAAAGTCACCATTACCCATGCGGTGAGAGGTGATCGTGCCGGTTGGCAGAAATTAGCGCAAACCAATGCCGAGCAGCAACTCAGCAGTTTTCTCGCCAATAAACAGCAGATATACAACCGCTACCTTGAACTTCAATCCCTATTGGCGCTGGAAAACACACCGCAGCGGATGGAGTGTTTTGATATCAGCCATAGCTCTGGTGAGGCAACGGTCGCATCCTGCGTAGTGTTCGATCGTAATGGTCCGGTATCGGCACATTACCGGCGCTTTAATATCGAGGGTATCACACCAGGCGATGACTACGCTGCCATGCATCAGGCTCTTGAGCGGCGTTATGCCCGGCTTAAGAAGGGCGAAGGGCTCCTGCCGGACATTTTGTTGATCGATGGTGGTAAAGGCCAGGTAACGCAGGCCATGGAAGTGCTGGATGCACTGTCTATTGACCAGGTGATGGTCATAGGTATCGCCAAAGGTCCTACCCGTAAAGCGGGGTTTGAAGTCTTGCTGTCGGGTGAAAGTGGTGAAGAAATTGTGTTGGAAACCGACTCGCCGGCACTGCACCTGTTACAGCAGATTCGCGATGAGGCACATAGGTTTGCTATTACCGGTCACCGCAAGCGCAGGGATAAAGCGCGGCGTAAATCGGTGCTGGAAGGTATTCCGGGTGTAGGCCCAAAACGGCGGCGCGAATTGCTGCGTCATTTTGGCGGTATTCAGGAAGTTCAACGCGCGAGTATTGAAGAAATTACAAAAGTCTCTACCATAAGCCAAACCATTGCAGAAGCCATTTACGCGGCTTTGCATCCCGATCCGTGAAAGGCCTGCGCTGTAAATGAAAATCCCAAATATTCTGACGTTGTTACGCATCCTGCTGATTCCGGTTTTCGTACTGCTGTATTACTTGCCCTACAGTTGGGCAGGTTTAGCCGCTGGTGCCGCGTTTGCGCTGGCAGCAGTGACTGACTGGCTGGATGGTTACCTGGCCCGTAAACTGGATCAGGCATCGCCTTTTGGCGCATTTCTTGATCCTGTCGCTGACAAACTCATGGTTGTCATCGCGTTGGTGATGTTGGTGGAAACCTTCTCATCGCCTTGGCTGACCATTCCGGCAGTGATCATCGTTGGCCGGGAAATTGTTATCTCCGCTCTGCGTGAATGGATGGCTGAAGTAGGTCAGCGGGCCAGCGTGGCGGTGTCCAATATTGGTAAGATTAAAACGACGCTGCAGATGGTTGCGATCCTGGTGCTGCTTGTATTCAGCCCCGGCACGACACTTTCATGGGTGGGTGTTGTAGCACTTTATCTGGCTGCGGTACTGACATTATGGTCGATGATTCAGTATCTTAGAGCTGCTTGGCCAATACTTTCTGAAGATATTTGACCGCTGTAAGTGGTTAATCTTTAAGCAAAAATAAATACTGTTACAGTGTTGACATAGAACCCCCCGTCTCTATAATACGCACCACTTATCTGCACTGCGGGAATAGCTCAGTGGTAGAGCACAACCTTGCCAAGGTTGGGGTCGCGAGTTCGAACCTCGTTTCCCGCTCCATACTCGCAGACAAAGTATGAAAGGCGCGATGGCAGAGTGGTTATGCAGCGGACTGCAACTCCGTGTACGCCGGTTCGATTCCGACTCGCGCCTCCATTTCTTTGGTTCCATTCGCCCGAGTGGTGAAATTGGTAGACACAAGGGATTTAAAATCCCTCGGCCAGTAGGCTGTACCGGTTCGAGTCCGGTCTCGGGCACCACTCACTCTTTCATTAATTCCCACATAATGTAATCTAGCGCCACATATCCCTGCAAAACAAGGCGTTGCGCCTACCTATCTCAATCTATAATTCCTTTTTTTATCACGACTTATCACCTATATTTACGCTATGCTTCATCATATCTTCATCAGTCGGTTCATCAGGGGAAGCGATGGCGTACATTACAAAGCGCGGAGAGAAGTGGTTTGCGCAGGTTCAGGTAGATAATAGACGCAAATCAAAGTCTTTCCCAACGAAAGGGCATGCCAGGCAATGGGCTTTGGAAATGGAAAACCAACTGTCCAATCCGGATCAAATTGATGAATCCAGAACGCTGGCTGATCTGTTGGATAGATACGCCGAAGAGGTCACACCAACCAAGCGTAGTGCTGAAAGCGAAATAAAGCGCATAATTGCATTCAAGAAACGTCCAATCGCCTCTGAGCGGCTGTGCGATTTAAAGCGTGAGAATTTTGAGCATTACATTACTGAGCGCTTAAAGTCTGTGCAGGGCAGCTCTATCAATCGGGAACTTAATACCCTGAGCAACTGTTTCACCTACGCCAGACGCTGGCGGTGGATGACGCACAACCCGCTTGAGGATATGAAGCGACCGGCCAATCCTAAGCATCGGGATAGGCGCATTTTGCCTGAAGAGATTGAGCAGGTGCTGATTGCCCTGAATTACAACGATGATGAGCCGGTGGAACAAAAGCAACAAGCGGTTGCGGTTATGTTTCTGTTGGCCATAGAAACCGCCATGCGATCTGGCGAAATGTGTAACCTGACCAGAGAGAATATCCATCTGGATCGTAGATATGTGCATTTGCCAATGACAAAAAATGGCATGGCTAGGGATGTCCCATTGTCGAGCCGGGCGGTTGAGCTGCTTGAGAAGGTCATTGATCTGGAAGGATTGTTTAATGTCACAGATAGGCAACGTGACGCGATATTTCGCAAGGCTTTAGCGAGAACAGCTATTGAGGGTTTGACATTTCACGACACCCGGCATGAGGCTATAACGCGACTATCTAAAAAGCTTGGAGTGTTAGAGCTGGCCAGAATGGTAGGGCATAGAGATATTAAACAGTTGATGACTTACTACAACAGCACAGCGGAAGAGTTGGCGCGTAGCCTGGACTAGCGACGTTTCGCAGCCCAGGCAATTACTTCACTTGCATACCAGCAGTTACACACTTTCTTGGATGCGCCTTTTACCTCAGTTGTGGTTGTGCGCAGTGGTTTTGGAAAGCTTGGGTGCTTGCTGGTACGGTCCACAAAGTTGCGCCGTGACTGCCTCAGATAGCTTGCACACTGTTCTGAGTCCCACAAGGTGTACTCCCCAGGCTGGCTTAGCGTTAGCTTTTCAGCAATAGCCCCGGCCAGTTTCTCATAATCAATCGCTAAGTCTGTCATAGTTTTACCTGCTTACTGGTTTATCAATGGACGAAACAGTTTGGCTGTATTGCGAACCGCGTCATGCCAGCCGATCAATCCAGTCTGTTTTTGGTTATCCAGCATCCATCGGTATCTGTTTTTGTAATCGCCGGCCTGAAAAAGAAGGATGCTGTGCTCTACCGGGCATGGCGTTCTGAAATCCAGCATGATGGCAGCCATCTGCAGGCCCTTCGGAATTGGCGGATAGGCCGGCGGATCTTGAGCCAGCCGCTGTAATTCTCTGGCCTGCACCCCGAGGCGCGACATACGCTGCCGTTGCTCGTCTGTCATGTAGCGAAATGCATTTGCACTAATCATGTGCAAAACCTCCAAAAACTCTGCGGAGTTCAGTTATTACCGTGTTATATTTCGTCCCAGTCCTTGCCGCCAGCCATCGCAAAGCGTGTACCGGTTTTTTCAAGCATTGCGTGTTCCCACGCCTCAGTTTTTGTCATCAGCCGGAATCCGGGGATAGCCTCTTTCATCTCTTCATCCACAAACTTCTGAATTCGAGCCTTAACTTTTTCTTTGGATGGGTACTCGAAAATACCTAAACCAATCGTTACTTTTCCGGCCTGCTCGGTCTCATCATTTACAACAAATACTTCCATGTTGAAGTCAGCAGGGCCGTTAAAAACTAAATCTTTCATGTAATTCACCTTTAAATATAACAATCAAAACCAGTGGATCGTCACTGCGTTCCTCCCACTGTTTAGGTGGGTTATGCGCTTAGTAAGTCGCTCTCAACTAAGCTGCACAAAAAATCACATTCTGGTGCCAGTGGTTCAGTTGTTGGCTGATCCGCTGGCACTTCATCAATAAAAACTCGTTCCCCTTTGACTCTTGCAAGTCGTGCGCCGAACTTCCTAGATAGTTCAGCCATTCGATTAAATTCAGAAGGGTATTCCTTGCGCACTAATGCCCAATAATCGGGGGAAGTAGCTTTGCAGCAAGGGATGCAATTAGCATTCGGAAAGCCTTTCTCATAAACAATAGGTACGGCAATCCCAGCGCTCATCACCATTGCTAAGCATGCAGCTTTGGTTAATCCTCTATCGATTAGCGGCGTTTCTATATTCAACTCAGGCCAATTTTCACGCATCGCCTTTGCTCTGCGAACATCGCCGCTATCAGCCGTATAGCCAAAAATATGAATGTCGTCAGCTTCTTGAAATGCAAGGCGCGGGTTTACCTTTAGTTCGCTTGTGCAGGGTGCGCCAGCTATCCCGGCAATGTATTTTCTGTCCTCCCAAACCGACCAAGTATCTATGTACTTTTCAGACTGTAGAGTGATGATTTCTTGATCAAACCATTGCCGACAATCAAGCATAAATCGATTGTTATCCTTATCTTCTGCTCCTGTTTCACAGTAAGCGATAACATCCGGGGTGCTTAGCTTTGTTGCCACTGCGCTTGCCGCGCCGCAGCTAAACCAGCTTATTCTTCTACTCATGGGATCTCCCGTAATTCTGCACATAACAATCGGCTGTAATCAGATGCTCGCTGCGCCTCGCACAGCTAAGCCGTGGGTTATATTTATCCACTAATCCAATTTTGCGCAGTTGTTTGAGTAGTCCCATCGGCGCGTCTTCTTCATCGTTAAAACCAAATCAAGCTTACGCATTCTCATAACTTGCTCCTTCTCGCTTAACTCGCTCCACTCGCCTTGAGTTACACCAAGATCAAGCTTTAGAGGCATTTCATAACTATTGATAATCGCCTTAAGCTCTCTATTTTCCTGTTCTAACTTCTTCGCTCTTTTAAATATCCCGAACATGACTGTCTTGTCCCCGTGGAAAATATAACAACGCAATTAAGCGTCGACGCTCGTTGTACTCGCTCACCGGACCTCTCCGGTTACTGAAGGGTTATCCCTTCTTCCTATTCACATACCGGCTATATGAACGCCAGCACCAGTAGGTGGGTTTCATGCTGCGTATGCCTCCTGTTTGATCAGGTATGGGTTATTGGCTCTTGCGATAGCGGCCATGGGTGGCGGGCTTACGCTGTTACCACACATATGCACCTGTTCGCTTTTGGTGAACTTTCGCCCGTCATGCCCATGGGTAATGATGTAGTTATCCGGAAAGCCTTGTGCTGCATAGAGTTCATGCGGCTGTAGCATGCGCAGGCATATATCAACGATCACGTAGGGGTCGCCCTTTATCCAGACAGTCACCAGCGCCAAGCGGTCTTTGGTGGTGAGGGTGTGCATTGGGTCTGTAAGCTGCCCCCACTGACCACCTTCACCGTAATAACGCATTAGAAACGCTGCGCAGCGTAGGGCGTTTTCTTTATCTGCTGTCGATAGTTTTAGCTCTACCAGTCCATGATGCTGCCCCGCTGCGCTAATGGTATGCAGAGGTGAATCTACGGCTCTTGCATCGCAGTTGCCGCGCAGGTGGAGAAGGTGGGCAGCGATCAGTTGCTGCTGGCTGCCGGTGTTTGTAATTGTCGAAAGCGGGCAGTCTGCGGGCTTGCTATGGGTAGCGTTAAAGCCGCCATTGGCCTGAGCCAGAAATGCAGTCGCCAGTGCAAACCGATTTTCTGTAGTTTGAGTTCGCAGCGGCTGGTTGATTGAGTGGGCTCTGTTGCCTTTCACTTCTCCGCCATAAAACGGTGTCAACACTGGGCTGGCCAATGCAAACGATCCGCCCCGAGGCCAGGCTGTAATGGTGTTCAGTGGCTGGTCTGTCGGATGGATTGTTTCTGTACTCCAGTTGGCAATCGGCACAATAAACGGCTCTGTGCGGTCGATGACTTCCCGCTTAATGCCTTTCGCAATCCGGCGCAGGGTGGCTTCTGCTAATGGTCGCTTGCGGGTGAAGATGCTTTCACCCTGAATGGACCAATCAATGCACTCTGCCGCAGTACGGTAGGGCTGCTGCTTCTTCTTTTTGTCTGGCGTCGCGGTATGGGTAGGCTCAGGCCAAACAATCGGCTCACCGTCACAACGCGCTACCAGAAACAGTCGCTCACGACTGGTTGGTGCGCCAAAATCACAGGCTTTCAGGATTTGATGATCCACTGTATAGCCGAGGTTCTGAAGCGTTCGCAGAAATCGCTGCCATGTTTTGCCTTTGCGCTTTTTATCGGGCACCAGATACTGCTCTTGCCGTGGGACGCGCTCGCCGGGCAGTGCAACAGAGCCATCGGTTTTAATGACCCGCCCAGTCTGCTTGCAGCGTTTAGCAATGAGCGGTCCCCATTGGCGGATCTGTTTCACGTTCTCAAGGCTGATCACTCTGGGTTTGGCAATGCCTGCCCATTTACATACCACCCATGACAGGTCGCGGATCTCTTTTTTACGGGGTTGCCCGCCTGCTGCCTGGCTGTGATGAGTGCAATCCGGCGAGGCATGAAACCACCCAATGTGCCGGCCAGCCAATACCTGCACCGGGTCAACCTCCCATACATCAGTTTGCAGGTGTAGGCAGCCCGGGTGGTTTGCCTGGTGCATGCTGATGGCTGCCGGGTTGTGGTTGATGGCGATATGCACTGGCCGTTCAAGCCCCATCTCCAGCCCGGTACTGGCTCCGCCGCCACCCGCGAACAAATCCACGTTGATCTCGTGGTCTACCTGGTCGAGCGGCAGCCCGTACTGGGTGGTGAAGTGTGAATTGATTGCGTTCATCCTTTTTCCTTTCAAGCAGAGACTGCTGCAGATGCCGTCTATACAGGTTGGGCAGGGCATTAGGCGGCTTTCCGAATCAATTGACCCTGCCAGCCGATAGCGATCAATTCGCCTGGCACCCAAATCCCAAATGGAGTTTCATATGAGGCTGATGCCTGTTGTGCAACACGCTCCCAGGTGCATTCCATGATGGTTGCTCTGGCCGGTTCTGTGAGTGGGCCGACTGCGTACTTCCGGGTGGCCGATTCAGGTGGTGGCGCTAGTACTGGCTGCTGAGTTTCAGGCTCAGGCTGCTGTGGTTCGGCAACAACCGATGGTTTGATCTCTTCCCGAGCAGCTTCTGCTTGTTTCATCCGTTCGCCAGCAGCAATGGCTTCTGCCTTACGGCGCTCTTCCTGCTCGATTTTCTGGCGCATACGTTCCTGAGCGACTTCTTCACGCTTCAGTTCTGACGCCATGACGTTATCCAGGGCAATCTGGTATTGGCTGTCATCTGCAAACAGGAAGGTTTCAACGTGTGCCCGGGTGAGTGGGGCGGCAAGACCGGCCTTGTATGACTGGTTTTCCAGCTGCACCAGACGCATTTCGGTTTGTTGTTGCAGGGCCTTGTCAGCCTGCACGCGGGCTTTTACTTCGTTGGCAACAGAGGCCGTCAGCTTGCCTGTCTTGGTAAGAGCGGTGAGCTTGATCAGATCCTCAATGGTGGCATGCTGGAACTCTTCTTTTACGCCATGCTCGGTCCATTCCTGGTCCATATAGACGGTTAATTCAGCAAGTACCGCAGCACGAGTTTCGTCCTCAAACTTCTGCACTTGATCAAGGATCTTCTGGCGACCGTCTTTGCACATCTGGACCAGTGATTTCATCTGGTCTTCAAACATGCGGATCGGGCCAGATACCTGCTCCACTGCAGCTTTGCGCCGGGTATCGAACTCTTTGGCGTTTTTGTTCAGCTCAGTGGCCAGCTTTTTTGCACCCGGCAGGGTTTCTGCAGTCACCACTACATCGTACCGTTCCAGTTCCTGCTCCAGGCGGGCGCGAACCTCTTCATAGTTCACGCTGATCTTTGCTGGGACTGAGATTACGCTGATCTGATCAGCGGCTTCGTATTCAAGTTTTTCTGCTGCAGACATGGGTTAAGCCTCCTGATTAGCAGCGGCGTGCTGCAGGTTGGATTTATGGGTTTTGTAGGCGTCGATCAGCTGGGTGCGCTCGATGCTTCCCTCGGCCCATTTCGTTGCTTCAGCCTTCCACTCATTCAGATCTTTCTCTGATGAACAGTTGGCTAGATGCTCAAGCAGGGCAGCCACCGGCGTTGTCTCTACATCACCGAAGTCCGGCATGTCAGGTGCGGGTGTCTTTGCTGGGGCTTCCAGTTTTGCGCTCAGGCTGGTGCTTGATTCTGAAGCGCTACTCTCGAAATAATCACTGATGCGAGCCCCTTCCTTGATGGCGTTATAAACACCGGTCAGATCGGCAATATCGTCAGTGGTGACATTGTCCAGGCTGTGGCCGATGTATTTGCCAAGCATGTCCACACTGATTCCGTAAACTGAAAATATGGCGATCATACGGCTGGTGCGGTCTTTCAGGCTTTCTGTATTGTTGCCTGCAAGTGTTTTGCGGCACTCAGCAATACCAATAGCAACCAGTGATTTAGGGACCAGTGCGAGAATACGACCACGCATCTGTTTGCTGGCGATGTTGGCTATGCGGTTATCGATGTCTGCCTGGTCATGTAGAGGCCGTGACATCTTTTTCCGCGTGCTCTTGTCGGTGTAATCCAGCACATGATTCACGGTGATTTGGCGGGTTGAGCGGTTGTTCTTTTCTACATCCCATGCATACACTTCCACCTCTGACTTGCCGGCACTACGCGATAGCTCCCGGTGCCCGTACTGGAAGTTGCTGTACACCCGAGCTACTTCCTCAGCAAACCGAATAGACGGACCTGATCCGCGATTAGGCACAGAGTAGAAGGCCGATTCTGCGAACTCTGGTGATTTGCACACGTCAAGCAGTTCTGCGGTTGCTTCACTGATGCTACGCGGAAACATCTTTGCCAGTTGGATCTGGCCACGGGCTTCAGCGATGGCGCGTTCTTGTTCGATGGCGACAGCACCTTGATTGATAGCCTCGTTTTGTTTTGGGCGATCAAACGGATTCTCTTGCGGCGGCATGGTGGCTACGTTGCTCATGGGTTCCCCTTATGCTGCCCAGGCTGGCAGATAGATTTTCTGGATACCGTCTTGATAGGCGGGCCAGTGGCCGGTACGCTGACACTCAGCCAGTAAATCCAGAGCGGCATCGATTTTGTCAGCCGCCTTAGCCAGCATGTCGCTATCGGCTTCGTAGATTTGTACGGCGAATGGAGCTGATTTCTCAACAACCACCCATGCCCAGGTATCTGGACGGGTGCCGGTGGCTTTCTCGATACCGCGCAAATACCACTCAGCACTGATGTGATAGCCAAGGTTGGCGATCTGTTTGGCAAAGTCGCCGGGGCTGGCATCAGTTGTGGTTTTCAGATCCGCAACCACACCAATATCAGGACGCCAGATGTCAGGACGGCATTTGCACAGCAGGCCATCGCGCTCCATCCAGTAAACCGAGTGCTCGTTCTGACTGCCGCGCAGAAGGTTGGCGGCGGTAGGGTGAGCCAGTACCGCGTTAGCAATTTCGGCGGCACTGTCTAATTCTGTGAGCAATACCGGGGTGCGGTTGCCTGCGAATTCAGCCGCTTCTTTGTATGCCTTGGTGGTGCGTGTACTGGCGTCGATGATCAGGTAATCGTGTTCTAGTTCGTCTGGTTCCAGCACCATCGTATGCACCAGTGAACCCATCAGCATGGCGGCTGTGGATTCAGTCCGGTTGCCGTCGATGTACTGGTGCTTGTAGTGCAGAGGCGACTTCAGCAGCAGTTTAAGGGCGGAACTGCTCAGACCTTCGCCTGCGTGGTAGTCGGCATTAGGGATGCCGGGAAATACGCCGGTCTTGTCCTGCTGTATATCAAACGGATTTGCTGGCGCATTCATGCTGCGTTCTCCTGTTCTGTACCGCGCCGAATCCATTTAACGCGGTAGCCGTTATCAATAAGTTTCTGAGCTGACCGCTGGTTCAGGACGGTGATTTTCATGCCGCAGCCTCTTGCTTTAGCGCTGTCAGATCAGCAATCAGATGATCCAGCTTGCGGTGTAATAATTTTTCATCCGCCTGCAGATAAATCCGATCATCAATAATCCGCTCTCTGGTAAAGCCATCTTGGTACTCAACGTCTGCCGGATGCGCATAGACCGTTAGGTTATCAACGTGGCCTGAGTAGTCGCAGAACACATGGGCAATGTTTGCCTGGCTGATTTCAATGGCCAGCGTTTGGATGGTGCAAAGTTTTTCGGTGATTGTGTTCATTAGGAACCTCTGGCTTTATTCAGTGCTTTCTCTGCGTGATACAGAAGCATGTCTGGGTCTGATACGAAGTCGTGCATAACGAAGGCTTCAAGCGCTTCGTACAGATCAGGCGCGGCGGCAATCAGGCTGGCATCGGCTTTGTTGCCTGTTGTTACCTTGCCAACCATGCCTTCAGGCCCGTCTCTGTAGATGTTTATTCCGTGCGCAATAGATTGCTCTATCACTTTCCCGTGCTGCTCTGTTGTGGAAAAAACAGACCATGAGCCCGGCGTAAATTTTGGTTCGCTCATGCCGCCTCTCCGTCCTGTTCCTGCAGTTCATCAAAATGCATCAGCACAGCCTGTACGCAGTTCAGCTTTTTGAATAACTGGATGCAGGCTTGTATGCGTGGCAGGTTGATAGCGATCTGGACGCCATCACCTCTGTTGCTCAGCACAGCAAAATCGTCTTCTGCGTCATCTACACGCGGGTAGAGGTCTTCTACACAGCCGGTTTCGGTGAGCAGTAGAACCTCAGCCGCCGAAAACAGGGCATGCCTGGTATCCAGTCTGGCGATGGTGAGCGTGTCTTTGTCCATCCAGTACTTGTCCTCAGATACCCCTTTGCGGGTCAGTTCAAGATCACCCACCATCAAGGATTTGGTGACGAACAGTTCAGCGGCATAGCTGAAAACGGCCTGCGGGTTTGCGATATACATGGTCACCTCAAATTCCTGATTCTGACTTAATGGCTTTAATCGCCACCTTGCGGGCCTGAGTGCGAATAAACGCTTCCCGGTCATGGTGGTGCTGGGTGTGTGCTGCCATGAGCTGTTCTGAGGTCATGGTGTCAGCATGCTTAAACGCACGGTTAAATCCTTCGGATTGATAAAACGCTTCAAAGGCATCTTCTGCGCGGTGATAGCTGCCGGCAGCGTAAAAAGGCTGGCCCTTATCCCAGTGCTTCATTACCTGTGCCGTTTTGTCTTCAACTGCGGTTGAACGGTCAGCGGGGTGATTCCAGTCGATACCTGAAATCAGGCTGTTGATGTAACTTCCAATGCTCGCTTCAGTCATGGTTAGTCCCTCACAGTGTTCCGTTGCCAATTTCCCAGACCACCCAGCAGATAAACGCAGCTGGCGAGGATAGGGCGGTTAGGGTGTAAATCAGTTTCATACTCGGCCACCCACGTTGTAGGTGCGGGCGGTTCTGTATGTGGTACGGGGTGCCCGGGTGCGGCGCATGTCCAGGTCGCTGTTTTGCATGACTGCACCCAATACCAGCGCCATCATCAGCAGGTGCATGCGGTGGAGTGCGCCCAGGTCGATCAATTTATTGATGGCAATCACCACATCCGCTTTCGCCATGCCCAACTTGTAATAGATGCTCTGCCAGTATTTCTTTACCGCCTCGGCGCTGACGTGCATCTCTGTGGCGGTTTCTTTATGGCTCAGGCCATTCATGCGGCAGACGGTCACACGCGCCTCACCGGGGGTCAGATTGCCGCCAAATGGCAAACGCATGGGGGTGCATTCCCACTGGTCCCTTGCATATCCATTTGCTGTGCGTGTGATCATATTTGATTACCCTTAGACACTTTTGTTAAGCAAAGTATTACCCATGGGTAATCAATAATCAATACCTAAAGGTAACTTTAATGTTATTCGACAGATTTTTAGGAAAAACTCTTAATAAGTTCAGGTGTTCAGATGTGGCAGACTTGAGCTGCGGGGCTGATACATAGGGAATTAGAATGAAGCAATGGGGAATGATCGCTCTACTCTGGGTTGCGCCTTATCTACTGGGCTTTGAACTGGGGTTTATTGGGTATGCGATATGGGTGCCTATCGCAATTGTGATTGTAATTGTTGCGAATTCATTATTGGATGTTCAGAAGATAAGCGCAGACAGTGATGCAATCGACGCCGTGGAATTAGTACGGGAATTTTCCGTAGCTGGCGTTAGCCATCGCAAACAAGTTGTGCTTAAGCATTTCAGCAAAGGCACACCAAAGCTGTTCCTTATGGCCGAACCTGACAACCAGCATGATAAAAATGCGATAGCTGTGTACGCAGTAAGCGGTTTGAGATCGGGATTAGTTGGCTATATGCCAAAAGATATGGCAAAAATAATCAGCGACTTAGGTATTGTTAAAGATATATCGGTTGATTGCTTAAAGTTTTGGTCTGGTGATTACGGCGGGGTTAAGATTTATGCATCCCTGGAGTGCGATAAATCCATTATTAAAACGATTTCAGAAGGGGCTATCGAGAGTTTAAATGAGGCCGCCGAAGAGAGCTTAAGATGATCAATGGGCTGAACTTGAAAATTACTTTCTTTTGTTGCATGTCAGCGATATTAATATGGCCCTCGACTGTGTTCTCTGAGAATGAATACCTCCGCCAGGTTTGTGATGCAATCCAAAATCATCAAGAAAAACAGATTTGTCTTCGAGATGTCAGGCGACAAGAACGAAGAGCGGCTGAGGCTGATACGCGGCAGCTAAAGATAACAGCGGCAGAAGAGAGAAACACCCGAAAAGAACGCCTGGAAAAATGGAAATTAGATTCAAATTACCCTGTTTACGGAAGTTATTGTGGATATGATTTTGATTGTTGGTTAAGCCTTATTCATGACCATAGCTATAGACAGCCCGGCTGGAGCGCCTGCAAACGTGAGATAAAAAATGCTGCTGGTGATCGAAAATGGCGTGGACGTCAGCTATCAGAATCCTTGAACAGCTATCTACATAATCCGAACCTGCATCCTATGGTGGTTGGTTATAAAGGTGTAGATCTGGAGATACGAAGCCAAAACGGTGTTTGGGAGCGTAAAATATTTTTATGCAACTATGATTACGCAGAGCAAAAGGTTTTGGAGTTGCAGATAAAACCATTACCGCCAAGCAGATAATATTCAAATTATCTGGAAAAGGTTAGGTATATGGATGGCTTGGTTGATACAGCCAACTAGGAGGAAAATTATGCGATGGATAGCAGCGATGGCACTGCTGATTTCAATTAACGCTCAGGCGGCCCGCTTTACTGCCCCCGATGGCACCATTGTGATGGAGGGGCAACCTGTATCTAAGGTGCTGATTCACTTTGGCAATCCGTTAAATGTGAACAAGCAGGTCGTCTGCGGCGACCAGAAACGTGATTATTGTGCCCGCTGGGTCACGATAGAGCGCTGGTATTACAGACTGGATGGTATTTACTGGACGCTGGTTGTGGCTGGCGGCACTGTGCAGAAGATCAGCTGGACACGGTGATGCTGGTATTAACCTTAAAAATGGGCCAAAAGGTCAGAATAGGGGATCAGATAGTGTTCTGGTGCGACCATGACGGCCCTGCAAGGCGGCAGCTCTACCCGATCATAAGGGTGATGGTGGAAGCGCCGAAAGAGGTTGGAGTGGTGCGGGGAGAACTGGTGAAGGAGTAGTCTAGACTACACTTGTTTACGCAATTCCCCTTGCCATTTTCTAGCCAAACTTTCAAATTCCTTGAAAGCGTTTGGATGGGTTTTCTGGATATCTTTGATGTACTCTTCAGCGTCTTCAAAGTGATTGATGTAAGTTGATCTCATCCAGCTTTTATAGAATCCCTCATCAAGAATTTCTTTCCTGATCGAGATCGCTATAAGCTCGTAATGATTCAAAAAATTATCCACTTCTGTTTTCGCTTTGCGCTCTGAGTCTGTTTCAGCAAATAGAAGTGTTTTTAAGCCAGAAGACCTTTTTCGCTCAGAAGAAAAAACGGTATAGATACGCTCGAAATACTCATCGCTTTCACTTTTGAGTATCACGTCAAGCGTAGCTCTTTTCCTGGCGATTTCGCGGTTAGTTTTGATGGCATTGAGCGCAACAGCAGCACCAACCCCAGCAGAAACCAAAATGGCCAGAGGGGAAACCCACTGGCCACTGGTGATAAGCTCTACCGTGCAAGTTACTGGATCAGTCACGGTGTCCTTCGTTAGCAATACGCATAATTAATCCCCTTTGATTTGTTGCTTATCTGATATGACAGCCAGTCTAAAACATTTTGTTAATGTTTTTTTATCTATTAGACTAAAGTATTAGAAAAATAGTCTTACATTACATATCCGGCTTTTCTGATGAATAGCTTAGATCTTCAACTTAACTTCCCTGACCACCCCAACGATTCTGCAGTTGCCGTTGATGTGGATTGTCCCATAATTCGGATTAAGTGGTTTCAAATAATGCTGGCCAGCATCGATGACCAGCTTCTTGAATGTTACTTCGTCGCTGTCCTCAAGTTTGGCAACCACCAGGCTTCCATTGTCAGCTCTGGCGTTTGGGTCAACCAGTATTAAGTAGCCCTCTGGGATGCTTAAGCCAGCCGGTGAGGTCATGCTGTCACCGGTTACACGTAACCAGAATGACTGATCGCTGTACTGAGCGCCTGCTTCTTCCCAGCATTCAGCATCGCCTGGCTGAAAGAGATCAATTGCTTCCTTCCATGCCCCGGCTTGGACGCTGCTGATCACTGGATATTTTCGCATCTGGCCCTGATCTGGGGCGTATGTGAGATTGGAGGGCTCACGGACTTCTTGTGCTAACTGATTGGTCTCTACAAGGATGTCTGCCATCAGTTCTGGGTAGTCATCGCTAACACTGTGACCAAGTTGTTTCAGTCTATCGCAAACATAATTTGGGAATGCTGGATCATCAAACTCGTATTTTGCCAGGCCAATTGATTGCTCAATCTGATCACGTAGATCCTCGCCAATATTTTTCATTGGCACCTTCATTAAGCACCGAGAAATATAACTCGGATCTATTCCTACAGCCTCACCTAAGCGGCGTTTTGAGCCGCGTGCGTCGCCATATAGCGCATGAAGAAGGGCCCGCAAATTATTACGGCGAATAAATTTGATATCCATTTAAGCATCATCTTTTTAAATTACCTGAAGGTAAATGTCCTAAAGGTATTGATTTATGATTACCCTTGGGTAATGATTAAGCGTGTTTAGGAGGATGTGCTTTATGCCAATTAGAAACGACGCTCTGCTTACATGGGCCAAATCAGCCGACGATGAGGCTATTAAGCGGACTGGAACAACCAGGGCTTATTTGCTGCAAATTGCATACGGCAATAAACCTGCGTCACCTATGGTTGCTGCTCAAATTGAGATTGAAACTAATAAATTGGTTACCCGGCAGCAATTGCGCCCAGAGGATTGGCAGCGTATCTGGCCAGAAATCTGTGCCGCCTAACAATCACGCCCTCAGTATCCCCACTGCAGGGCGTTTCTTTTATGACGGCAAGGGTATGGGGATTTGTACAGGCTTCACACTGGTGCTCTAGCGCTTTGGCTGTTTCGACAGCCCTTTTTTAAGCCTCTTTGCGAAGGGGTTTAAGAAAGTAGGGGAGCAGCGATCTGCACTTACACCCGTCCTCGGGCGGGATTTTTAACAGGAGATAGGCGAATGAAAGTGACTCTTGAATGGATGAAGAAGCTAATCAATTCAAACCGCCCTATAAACGAAGGCGTTATCGGCAGCGGAACATCTAACAGCGAAGTTGATGGGCTGTAAGACTCCAGCGATACCCGACCCACGGCGGGGCAGTTGAAACCGTGGGCAACGGAGAGTGGTTTGCATAGAGCTGGGCGAGAAATCCATGCAATAGGTATCTACCAGACCACTGCCCGTTATGATGAATGCGCAGGCTGATGCGTTACAAGATAGCGGCAATAACTCGGTAAGGCCCATGTGGCACGACGTAACCCCGCAATGCCGGAGATCAGCACCGGCCATCGCAACAACCAGCCAGCAAGAAGGTGCAGCCGAGGTCATAGATTGATGCTGCAGCAGCGGACTAAGCCGGAGTGACGCCCGGCGGCTGGCACCAAACATAAGCGAACCTGTAAGCATTCCTTGCAGGTTCAGAAGGGGATAGGGGATATGCGAAAGACGAGAATCATTGCCGCCTGCCTGGTGCTGTCTGTACCAGTCTCAGCCGCGCCTGATATGAGTCAGGTGCTGTACGAACAAGCCCATGCGCTCTGTTATCACGCATCTACTCATCTCCGATATTT
The DNA here is from genome assembly GCF_048548695.2 of Pontibacter sp. JAM-7. Classification (NCBI taxonomy): domain Bacteria; kingdom Pseudomonadati; phylum Bacteroidota; class Cytophagia; order Cytophagales; family Hymenobacteraceae; genus Pontibacter; species Pontibacter sp. JAM-7. The sequence goes on along the minus strand of NZ_JBLYIF020000002.1, from coordinate 167,023 downwards.
CCGTGATGCGCTTGATGAATTTCAGCGTAACACCGGAGCAACCCTAAATGATCAAAACGCTAGCCGCCTAATTTACCTTAATTGCATGAGTTTCCAGTATGGCTCTCATTTCGAAAGCCTGGCGCAGAAGTTGATCAGTGAGAAGAACATATGAATGTTCGCTCATTCGCCATCTACGCTTCAGCGCTTATCGCTTGTGGATCTTCCGGTCAGCACCACTCTTTTCGCCCGCAGCCTAAAAGAAAGACAAAGCTTTGCCTGCAATGCGGCGAAGAGCATCAGCATAACAACGCTTTTTGTAGTGCTGAATGCTGCAAAAGCTACCAGAGGAAGCCCATCTAATGTCTCTACCACAAAACAACAAAAAAATCCTTTGCCCTGGGGCAAAAGACTTCTGTCAGTTCATCAGGGTAGGGTGAGTTCATTCAATGAGTGCAATGCTAATGGTGCAGGCGATGAAAGCTAAAGTTGGCAACACGGCGAGCAAAATGGTGCTGGTGAAGTTGGCAGAGTGTGCCAATGACGACACTCACCAGTGCTGGCCGTCTATGCAACACATCGCTGACCATTGCGAGATGGGCAAAAGCACGGTTAAGAAACATATCAAAGCACTGGCTGAACTGGGGTTTATCTCTGTTACAACCCGAAATGATGGCAACAGCAGCAATCTGTATACGCTCACCCTTGATAAAGGTCAGAACATTGAAAGAACTGTTCACTCAAGAACAGTAGACGATGGACAGACAGGGTCAGGAGATGACCCAGTCACGAGCGAACCCGGTCACGAGATGACCCCCACAGGGTCAGGAGATGACCCCCTGACAGGGTCAGGAGGTGACCCCAGAACCTGTAACTCTTTTGAACCTGTCATTGAACCTAAAACACTTTGCGCAAAACAATCCGCCGAACAGCGCTTTGCCGAGTGGTATGAGAACTACCCCAACAAGAAATCCAGAGCGAGGGCGCTCAAGGCGTTCACCAAGCTCAACCCTGACGACCTGCTGTTGCAACGCATGATCCATGCGCTGAAGTCTCAGATCGAAAATCGGGAACGTGCCAAAACCGCTGGCGTATGGGCACCGGACTGGAAACATCCAGAGACGTGGCTGAACGGCCAATGCTGGGAAGACGACCTGATCGAAATACCTGACCCTCACACCGGAGGCAACCATGACAAAGCAAGTATCCGAATACATGGCCAAAGGTTATCAACCGTTGACCGGCAGCATGCCATCGTCAGACAGCGCCATGCGCAACGCGAAGGTGAGCGCGGAGGTGGTCGATTCAGTGACGCAGTTGTGGCTTCGTATGAGTGAGATTTACGGCAGCCAGTTTGCCAACCAGTTTGGCGATGTGGATGGCGAAGGTTTCCAGACCTGGTGCCTTGGCCTGCGTGACCAGACCGCACAGAGCATCAAACGCGGGTTTTCCAAACTACTGCAGCGTGAGAGCAAATTTGTGCCGAACCTCAACGAGTTCCGCGACCTGTGCTCACCGTCACTGGCAGAACTCGGCATTCCGTCTGAGCACGAGGCGTACACCGAAGCGGCCATGAACGCCCGTCGTGTGACACGCCACCCGTGGAGCCACCCGATTGTCTACCACGCTGGCAGCCAGACCGGCTGGTTCATGCTGGTGCGTGAAGCGGAAGCCAAAACCCGCCCCGCCTTCAAGAAAATCTACGCCGCGTTGATTGAGCGCATCCGTGCAGGTGAAGTGTTTCAGTTGCCAGAACGGGCCTCAAACCAGTTAGAGCACCACACCCATGGTGATCGTGTCACCACTCAGCAGAGCCGAAAAGCAGGTGAGAAAGCGCTGAACAGCCTGAAGGAGTCATTCCGGTGAGCACCCAACTCGAACGCGATTACGCTGCCGCACTGCGCACCATCCGCCGGTTGGAAAAAGACAACAGCACCATGCGCAAAGACATGCACAAGCTCTGCGGCCAGGCACTCGCGGTCAGAGGGGCTTCAGAGGTGAAAAGCGCCGCCCAGCAGTATTGGGATAAACACCAGCTCTACACCCTGGATAACGTAACGCAGCTGTGCAGCTATCCGTCCTGTGATTGTCCAGAGGTGAGGGATGAAGAGCCGGCGCATTGCGCCAAAGGCTACAAACAGGGTGGCAAATTATGAACCTCGTTGCCCTTGGCCAATGGCTGGCAAAAACAGTCCATGATCCGCGCAATATTCAGCCCGGTGAATGGCCGCTTATCAGCCACATTTACAACGCAGCGGATGCGGATGAATGGGAAGAAATTAAAGCCGTGGCAAAGACGTATTCAAAGAACGTGGTTAACGGCCCGGGTGAGAACAGTCGGGCAGCAAAGCGGGCATCAAGGAACATTCATTCAGTGATGAAAAGACAGAATCAGTGGTACAAGCCGGCAGAGGTTAAGTGATGCAACCGACACATAAACAGGGTTACACAGCGGAATCTGACCCGCACGGCACAGACCCGCATTCACCCGGCGCAAAGCTGGATCACGGTAAGAACCGGCTTGGTCTGGTCTTGAATGGATTTCCCCTGGCGCTGATGGCGGTAGGTGAGGTTGGCACCTATGGCGCAAACAAATACACCGATAACGGCTGGAAGCAGGTTCCGGACGGGATTAACCGCTACACCGATGCGATGTATCGCCATCTGTTTGCTGAGGCAGCAGGGCAACTGACTGACAGCGATACCGAACTGCTACACGCCGCCCATGCTGCCTGGAATGCGCTGGCACGGCTGAATCTGATGTTGGAGGGGAAAGGTTAATGGCTTCAAGAGGCATCAACAAAGTCATTTTAGTAGGCAACCTTGGTGGCGATCCTGAAGTGCGCTACATGCCCAACGGTAATGCGGTGACCAATATCACCTTGGCCACCAGTGAAAGCTGGAAGGACAAGCAGACCGGTAATCAGGAAACCCGGACTGAGTGGCATAAAGTGATTTTCTTCAACCGTCTTGCTGAAGTAGCAGGCGAATACCTGCGCAAAGGCAGCAAGGTGTATGTGGAAGGCTCACTGCGCACCCGTAAATGGCAGGATCAAAGCGGCCAAGATCGTTACACCACTGAGATAGTCGCCAGCGATATGCAGATGCTGGATAGCCGCGATAGTGGAGCGCAGAACACGGCTCAGGCTCCACAACAGCAGTCTGGCCAGCAACAGCCGCCGCGCACAGACCGGAATGCAAACGGTACGCAGAAGTCCTATACAGCACCGCCGCCGATGGATTTCCCGGATGACGATATCCCGTTCATGCGGGCCTATGCGGGCATGGAGTTGATGGTATGAGCGCCCACGGCTTTGTTTGCGGTCCGTGATTGTATGAGATCGACGGCGGTGTCCGGCTGTAATGCCTTGTTATATGCGTGTTTGAGGACTTGAGTGTGACCCAACTCGCCCGCCAGATCACCCGCACCATCAAGTCAGACGCAGATAAGCAGCATCTGGTGCGCTATCTGGTGGGTATAGACCAGTACCCGATGCACGTTGCAATTAAACCCGGCAAAGAGCCGCGCAGCCTGCAGCAGAACCGCCTGCAGTTTCAGTGGATGAATGACGCTGAGGGGCAGGGGGACCATACCGCCACGGAGTACCGCGCCCTGTGCAAGTTGCACTTTGGCGTACCGCTGCTGTGTGAGCATGACGAGGAGTTCAGAGAGGCATGGCAACGCATTCTGGATATGGGCCTGACCTACGAGCAGCGCCTGTATCTGATGGGTGAGCCGGTGAATATGCCCATCACCAGCCGCATGAGTGTTGCGGTAATGACGCAGTATTTGAACCGTATCTGGGACCACTTCACGGGCAAGGGCTTTGTGCTAACCGACCCGGCGCAGATGGGTATCGAGGATTATCAGAAATGGTTGGGAGAATCAGAAAGATGATCCAGCCTCGCCAGCGCACCTGCAAACTCAAACAACCCGGCTGTCATGGCAAATACACGCCATTCAACACTTTGCAGGCCTGTTGCCCTAATCCAAAGTGCGCGATTGAAGCTGGACGGCTGACAGAGGCGAAAAAGAACCGCCAGGCGCTACGGGATTTTCGCAAGCGAAACAAGCCGCGCAGTAAATGGCTGAAAGAGGCGCAGGCGGCGTTCAACAAATGGGTCAGGCTACGGGACCAAGGTAAGCCCTGCATCAGCTGCGGATCATTACCCGAACAGAAATACGGCGGCACCATGGATGCTGGCCACTATCGTTCTGTCGGGGCATGTCCTGCACTGCGGTTTGAAGAATTCAACTGCCACGCCCAGTGTGTCAGATGTAACCAGCACCTGTCCGGTAACACCGTGGAATACCGCATTCGATTGGTGAAGCGCATCGGCCAGCAGCGGGTTGACTGGCTGGAGGGTGAACACGAACCGAAGAAATACAGCATTGAAGAACTGAAAGCGATTAAAGCGCACTACGCGGAGCAGGCGCGGGTGTTACAGAAGGCCGGTTGAACTTTAGAGGGGGGCGCAATGGCCATCAGTAAGCATATGCAGAGCACCATCGACACACTTGTGAGCATCTACCTCAATCACCTTGAGCGGTATGTGTACGAGGCAGGCTGTCACGGTATGGGCACGCTGGGGAAGATTATCGACTTCCAGGGTGATCCGCCGCCGCCATCGGGCATGGACAGGAGCAACGATAAACTGATTGATGAAACCCTGAAGATGCGGGAGGAGCATGCGCTGTTTGCATCGGCTCGTTACCTGTTCGGTTGGAAGCATGACTGCAACCACTGCGGCAAGGCGTACCCGGTGGTGAATGAAAACGGCAAACGTATTCTGATGGTGCCTAATGTCTGCCCGGTCTGCCATGGCAATCGATTCATCCTGCTGAAAGGCGAACTGCCCGAGAGCAACACGCTGGTATTGCTGGCCGAAGGGTTTTATGCACGCAAAAAACTAAAACAACACCAGATTGCAGACCGGATGGGACTGACAGAGAGGCAGTACGAAGGACGGCTGAAAAAAGGCCGTGAATTGATGGCAGAAGAAATCCAGCGCATTCGCCGCTTCCGTGAAGCAGGCGTGATGGGCGATGAATTTAAAGCGGTGGTGGGGGGAGAGTGATGGACTACAGCAAGCTGAGTGATTTTGAGATTAACAAGCGGGTGGCTGAGGTTCTCGAAATCCTTGACTACACCGTAGAGGACAAAGGGGTCAGAGTTAGGGTTAACGCTGGTCCGATGGTTGTTCCATGTCCGTTTGACCCATGCAACAACCCTTCAGACGCATTGCCGATTATTGTTGAGAATGAGATAGGCATTACGTTTGGCACTGAGCAAGGTAGCGCAGTAGCTGTTGTCGGTAAGGACTTTTATCAGCATGTAGAAAGTAAAAACAAACTACTCCGCGCAGCAATGGTTGTATTTTTGATGATGAAAGAAAAACAAGATTAAAAAACCAGCCTGTCGGGAGACACGCCATGCAAGATATGAAGCAACTGGAAGGGCTTAAGTAAGCCATAAATGGCGGCGTGAAATCAGATTAAAAAATATACATCTTTCCCTTGAAAGACCAAGGGAAAAGCTATAGGATTATTCTAAATTGGTCTTAGTGACCGCAGAACACAGAACCTCGCCTCGGCGGGGTTTTTTTGTGCCTGAAGTTTCGCGTACCTGTGCCTTTTAAGTAGGCGCTCAGGGGATGTACGGGTGCGTGAATATATGCCGGTGAAGCCGAATTTCCGCTGATTGGATTTTGGCCGAGGAATCCCCGTAGCCACCCATATATGAACGGACTTGACTGCTATCAGCAGCGGTTGATGAAGGGCGAAGGCTGCCAGAGTGCCTTTTAATTTATCGGCCAGCGTCCTGGCTGCCCCTTCTACGCCCCTTTGCGTATCGGCCAGGGCGCTGACCCATAAGAGAAAATATGCACTCGTTTAAGTTCTCCAAGCGGTCCATAGACAATCTGAAGGGCGTACACCCTGAACTGGTGTTAGTGGCCAGCCGTGCGCTGATGTATTCCAGCATCGACTTTGCCATTACCGATGGCGTGAGAACGGAAGAAGAACAAAAACAACTCGTTGCACAAGGCAAGTCCAGAACCCTTAACAGTAAGCACCTGACCGGAGATGCCATTGATGTGATGGCATATGTTGACGGCAAGGGCAATTGGACGTGGGATCTGTATGTGGATATTTCCGAATCATTCAAGAAAGCCGCTGACGAGTTGGGTATTAAGATCCGCTGGGGTGGCGACTGGAAAACATTCAAAGACGGCCCCCATTTTGAGCGGGCTATTTGACTGGCTGACAAATCAACCCTCACCTATGGAGGGAACGAGTTTCTTATTCCTATAGGTGGATTGATATGGACGTACCGTGGCAGGTATTTGCTGTTGCGCTGGGTCTTTGCGGCTTCCTGATACTGATGATCTGGAACATGAAAAGCGCCCAGATCGACAATCTCTCAAGACAATTGGCAAAGTATAAAGCCGACCTTGAGAACTGCGTTAAGGAGCCAAACCATCTGCGCGATATTGATGCGCTGAGTGACCATGTGAGTGGGGCGGTGATGCGGGTGGAGAAGGATCTCGCCAAAGAGAGCAGCGAGCGCAAGGAAGGCCATAAGGATCTGCAGAATAAGTATGAGCGTTTAAACAGCGAACAGCAGGCCATTAATATCAAGCTTGCACAGGATGGCCGATGAAAGTTCTCTTGGTCGATGACAACAAAACCACCCGGATTCTGATCCCGGAATTACTGAAGAAGAAACAATCCTCACTGGCTGAAGGCGTGGTGATTGATACCTGCGCATCAGGCGAGGACTGTCTGAAGGTCTTCAGAGATTACGATGTGATCGTGATGGACTGGAATCTGGAAGGGATGTCTGGCGTGGAAACCTGCCAGCGCATCCGTGAACTGAGCAACGGACAAAGCCCGATTGTTATCATCCTGACGGGCAAGCATGACCGCTACGAAGACGAGCAAGTTTATAAGAGCGGCGCACGCCACTTCCTTGATAAGTTCGACCCTGACATGCTTTACAAACTGCTGTGGAACCTTCGCCTGGCAGAGAACCATTTGCAACGCCGTGGCATGCGGTCATTGGCCACAGCATGAATCCACCCATGATTGGCATGCGGAAGGTCTACTGTGCCGCTGTAGCGCATAGCACCAACACTGTATTGCTGATCTTCGGTGTAATTGATGGGGATCAGTACGTTTCCCTCTCTGGCATGCTGTTCGGCTTCTTAGGTCTGGCTAACAGCGCAGAACACCTCAGCAAGCGAGCACAGAATGAACGTTAAGCTGATCATTACTGCAATCATCCTTGTATTAGTGACTGGCATCTTCTGGCTGGTGCAGGACAGAGGCCAGCGTAAGGCCGAATACGACCAGCTCGAAACCACACTAAAGACCGCAGCCACCCAACTGACTAAACAGCAGGCCGCCAGAGTAGAGACTGACCGGCAACTGGCTGAATCCCGCACTCAACAACAGAGGTTGCAACGTGAAACAGAACGGCTCAGAAAAGCAATTCAGCAGTCAGCTGATCGCTGCGCCTCTACTGTTATCAGTCCTGACGTTGTTGACGGGGTGCAAACCTACCGTAATCACTGAGACAATCCGTGAGCCTGTCCCTGCTGCATGGCTAGTCCCTCTGCCTGCGCCTGATTTATCCGGCACCTATGGCGAGTACATCGCTCAGTGCGAGCAGGTAGTGAAACAGTGCAACGCAGACAAGCAAGATATTAAGCGGTGGTCAGATGCCAAGACGGATACCCAAGGCCTGTAGAAAGCAAGGCTGCCCGTGCACAACAAACCATCGCAGCGGCTACTGTGACAACCACTTGAGCGAGTCATGGGAAGCACACCATCAAGGCAAGACAGCATCCCAGCGTGGATATGGTTCAGCCTGGAAGCGTAAGCGCAAGCAGATCATGGAACGCGATAATGGATTGTGTCAGCCATGTCTGCAGAGTAATCGAATCACAGCAGCTGTAGCGGTTGACCACATCATCCCGAAGGCTCAAGGCGGCACAGACGCAGACACCAACCTGCAAGCGATCTGCAAGACCTGCCACGACGCAAAGACAGCAGATGAGTCCAGGCGGTCACGATAGGGGGAGGGGGGATCAAATCTCTACAGACTCCAACCGCAAGCACCGCCGCCTCCCGTTTTTACACACGAACGCAGGTTAGAAATATTTTTTTGGAGAGTTTTTATGTCAGGTCCAGCGCCTAAACCCACAGCGCTGAAGCTGGTGACAGGCAATGCAGGCAAACGCCCGATTAACAAGAAAGAACCAAAGCCTAGATCAGAGCGGCCAAAAGTTCCAGCCCATCTGAGTCCTAAAGCTAAAACGGCGTTCAAAAACGTCTGCGACCTGCTTGAAGATATGGGCGTGCTCACCATTGCGGATGGCATGGCGCTTGAACTGCTATGCGATGCTTACGCTGAATGGCGTGATCTGGACAAACTGATCAAATCCAAAGGCCATATCTACACAACCGTTGCCACCTCTGGCGAAGAAGTCATCAAAGGCAACCCGGCTGTGGCCATGCGGGCCGATGCCTGGAAGCGCGTCAAGTCGATGGCTGCTGAGTTCGGCCTGACCGCTGCCAGTCGCACCAAAATCCAGACCAACACCCCAGAAGAAACCGACCCGCTTGAAGAGTATCTGAAGCGTAAAAAATGAGCGCAGGCGTCCCGCAAGGCCACCAATATGCAGTGCAGGTGGTCGAGGGGGCTATAGTTGCGTGCAAATGGGTCCGGCTGGCGTGTCAGCGTTACCTGAATGACCTGAAGCGCGAAGATATCTGGTTTGACGAAGAAGACGCGCAGTTCCATCTGGATTTTTACCCGACATTCTGCACCCACGTTAAAGGCAAGCTGGCCGGACAACCGATAGAGCTTGAGCCGTGGCAGGCCTGCATCCTGATGAACGTGTTTGGCTGGAAGACGCCAGACGGCAAACGCCGGTTCAGAACCATCTACGAAGAAGTGGCGCGTAAGAACGCCAAGTCCACCAAGCTGTCAGGCGTCGGTCTGTTCATGCTCGGCTTTGATGGTGAAGGTGGGGCAGAGATTTACAGTGCTGCTACCACCCGCGACCAGGCGCGAATCGTTTGGGCGGATGCGAGAGAGATGGGGCGCAAGTCGCCACACCTGCGCAGAGCGTTTGGCTTTCATCAGAACAACATCCACCACCTGCCGAGCGCGTCAAAGTTTGAGCCGCTTTCAAGCGATGCCCAGACGCTGGATGGGAAGAACGTCCACTGCGGCCTGATTGACGAGCTACACGCGCACAAGACCCGTGAAGTGTTCGACGTAGTGGAAACCGCCACCGGTGCCCGTGAACAGCCGCTGATCTACTGTATTACCACTGCAGGCAGCAACAAGCAGGGCATCTGTTACGAGCAGCGCGACTACCTGTGCAAAGTGCTCGAAGGCGTTATACAGGATGACACCTATTTTGGCCTGATCTACACGCTGGACGAAGGCGACGACTGGACAGATGAAAACGTCTGGATCAAAGCCAACCCCAATTTAGGCGTCTCAAAGAAATGGGACGACATGCGCCGCCTCGCAAAGAAAGCGCAGGAGATGCCCACCGCCCGCAATAACTTCCTCACCAAGCACTTGAACGTGTGGGTGAATGCGGCGGTTGCCTGGCTGAACATGGAAAAGTGGGACCGCTCACCCAAAGCAGCAGACGATATTGTCCTGCAGCAGACGCCCTGTTTTATCGGCCTTGACCTTGCCAACAAGCTCGACGTTGCGGCACTGGTCATGGTGTTCATGGTCGAGGGTGGATACCACCTGAAATGCAAATTCTACCTGCCTGAAGAAGCGGTCCACATCAAGTCCCGCAGTATCGGCAACATGTACCAGGCATGGGCAGAGGCGGGCTATTTAACGCTCACCGATGGCAACGTGATCGACCACGACTACATCGAAAACGACCTCCGGCTGATTCTCTCTGAATACGACGTGAAAGAGATCGGTTTCGACCCCTGGGGATCAACCCAACTGGCCACCCATCTGCATGAAGACGGTGCGCCGATGGTGGAAGTGCCGCAGACCGTTAAAAACCTGTCTGAAGCCATGAAAGAAGTGGAAGCCGCTGTTTACTCAGGACGGCTGCACCACGGAGACAACCCGGTACTCAACTGGATGGCCTCCAACGTGACCGCCAAGGTCGATAAAAACGAAAACATATTCCCCCAGAAAGAACACGCAGACAACAAGATCGACGGCATGGTGGCATTGTTTATCGCCATCAGCCGGATCATTCGGCATGCGGATGAAGCCACCCTCTCATCACACATCGAAACACACGGAATCAGGACGCTTTAATGAAGTTTTTCTCGCGCATTCTAGGCCGCAAAGCGTCCTCGGAAGTTATCGACACGCCTGAAAAACTGGCGGCCTATCTGGGTGTAAGCGCAGAAACCTTCTCTGGCCGGTCTGTAACACCGCAAACCGCCATGCAACTGGTGACGGTGTTCGGTTGCGTCCGGGTGCTGGCCGAATCTGTTGGCATGCTGCCGTGCAAATTGATGACCCGCGAAGGCGGCATGCGTAAACCAGCAGACGATCACTCATTGTCTGAACTGCTATCCATTGCGCCGAACGACTACATGACCGCCCAGGAATTCTGGGAGCTGGCGATTGCCTGCCTATGCCTGCGGGGCAACTTCTACGCCTACAAGGTAAAGGTTATGGGGCAGGTGAAAGAGCTCCTGCCTATCGACCCGGGCGCGGTAAATCCCAAGCTGAACGATGACTGGTCTGTCGCCTACGAAATCACCTTCAGAGACGGCACAAAGGACGTACTAACGCAGGATGAAATCTGGCACGTCCGCATTATGACGCTGGACGGCCTGAACGGAGTCAACCCGGTAGCCTATGCCCGGCAAGCCATTGGTCTTGGTCTGGCTACTGAAGAGCACGGCTCTCGTCTATTCAAGAACGGTACCGTGACCAGCGGCGTACTGACAACTAAAGACGAACTCAGCAACCCGGCATTCGAAAGGCTTAAAAAGCAATTCAATGAAGATCATGGCGGTTTAACAAACGCCCACAAACCATTGATTTTAGAGATGGGTCTTGAGTGGAAGCCGACCGCCCTCAACCTTGAAGACAGTCAGTTCCTTGAGACACGCAAATTCCAGCGCGACGAGATCTGCGGCCTGTACCGCGTGCCGCCGCATCTGGTCGCCAACCTTGAGCGAGCCACTTTCAGCAACATCGAGCATCAGTCACTCAGCTTTGTGAATTACTCGCTGGTGCCGTACCTGACACGCATCGAAAGCCGCATTCGGGTAGGCCTACTCAGCAAACAAGACCGCGCCAAATACTACGCCAAATTCAACGCGGCAGCATTGCTGCGTGGCGACCTGAAGTCCCGCTACGAATCCTACGGGCAGGGCATTAACTGGGGCATTCTCAGCCCCAACGACTGCCGAGAAACCGAAGACCTTAACCCACGCCCGGGCGGCGATGTGTACCTCACCCCCATGAACATGACCACCAAACCGGAGGCAGCCAATGCTGACGACAAAACGTCTTGACGTCCCGCTGACCATCAAGGCAGTCAGCGACTCAGGTGAATTCGAGGGCTACGGCTCCGTGTTCGGCAATAAAGATTCAGATTCAGACATCGTGGTTGCGGGCGCTTTCGCTGCAAGCCTGGCCGAGTGGAACAGCAAAAACCGCTTTCCGGCCATGCTCTGGCAACACGACATGCACGAGCCCATCGGCGTGTATACCGAAATGAAAGAGGACGAACACGGCCTGTACGTGAAAGGCCGCCTCCTGATTGAGGATGACCCTCTGGCCAAGCGTGCCCATGCTCATATGAAGGCCGGCAGTCTTGGCGGTATGTCCATCGGATACCGGCTGAAGGACTGGGATTATGACGACAACAAAAACGCCTGGCTCCTGAAAGAAATCGATTTGTGGGAAGTGTCACTGGTGACATTCCCCGCCAATGAAGAAGCACGAATTTCCAACGTCAAAAGCGCACTGGATCGGGGCGTGACGCCTCGCCCATCCGACGTTGAACGCGCCCTGCGAGAGGTAGGGTTCAGCAAGTCGCAAGCCCAAGGCTTTATGGCCAAAGGCTACGACGCCATCAGCCCGCGAGATGCGGACGCAACCACCGCGCTAACACACCTTAAATCACTGATTAACCGCATCTAAGCGAGGACACAATCATGTCTGTAGATATTCAGGACGTAAAACAAGTCGCCGAAGAACTCGGCGCACGGTTTGATGAATTCAAATCGAAAAACGACAAACGCATCGACGCAATGGAAGCCGAAAAGGGCAAACTGTCTGCATCCGTAGACACCCTGAACGGCAAGCTGACTGAGCTTGATACCTACAAAAAACAGCTGGAAGAAGAACTGGCCGCCCTTAAACGCCCAGGTGCTACCGGTACGGACAAAAAAGCCCAGGCAGAGCACAAAGCTGCCTTTGATCGCTTCGTTCGTAAAGGCCATGACGACGGCCTGCGTGATCTGGAACAGAAAGCCTTTGCAACGGATTCCGATCCGGATGGCGGCTACGTTGTTCCGCAAGAAGTAGACACCATGATCGACCGCATTATGGGTGATATGGGTGCAATGCGCCGTCTGGCACAGGTGCGCTCTGTCGGTTCTGCGACCTTTAAGAAGCTGGTTAACCAGGGCGGCACTTCCTCTGGTTGGGTTGGTGAGCGCGAATCACGTCCAGAAACCGACACCCCAACGCTGAGCGCACTGGAATTTCCAGCAATGGAATTGTACGCAGAGCCAAAAGCCACCCAGTCCATGCTGGATGATGCCTATTTTGATATTGAAGGCTGGCTGGGTGATGAAGTGGGTATCGAGTTCTCTGAGAAAGAGGGCGGTGCGTTCATTACTGGCGATGCCATCAACAAACCACGCGGCATTCTGGCTTATGACACTGTGGCTAATGCCAGCTATGCCTGGGGCAAACTGGGCTATATCGCCTCTGGTGCCGCCGGTGCATTTGCGTCCTCTAACCCATCCGACAAGCTGATTAGTCTGGTGCACAGCCTTAAGCGCGGTTACCGCAACGGTGCAGCGTTCCTGATGAACGATCTGACCCTGGGCGAAGTCCGCAAGCTGAAAGACGGTCAGGGCAACTACATCTGGCGTCCGGGTTTGGAAGCAGGTCAGGCAAGTACACTGCTGGGTTACATGGCAGAGACTGACGACTTCATGCCAGACATTGGCGCGAACAGCCTGTCCATCGCCTTTGGTAACTTCAAACGCGGCTATCTGATCACTGATCGTCGTGGCGTTCAGGTGTTGCGCGATCCGTACACCAGCAAACCGTACATCAACTTCTACACCACCAAGCGCGTTGGTGGCGGTGTACAGAACTTTGAAGCCATCAAACTGATGAAGTTTGCCACTTCCTAACACGCCATAAACAGGAGACAGAATCATGCGTGATCTGAAATCAAACATCGGCGTGGTGCAGTCCATCGCGCCTGCAGCTATCACCTCAACCACTGAAGGCGCAGGCGTAGACCTGCAGGACTACGGCTCTGCTGTTGTTGTTTTCCACCCGGGCACCATCACTGACGGCACACATACGCCAACTGTTGAAGAGTCAGACGACAACTCGTCTTTCTCTGCGGTAGCAACTGCTGACCTGCAGGGCACCCTGGCTGCACTGACATCCGACACCGTCCAGCGTGTTGGCTACAAAGGCACCAAGCGGTACATCCGTGCGGTTTCGACTGTAGCAGGCGCGTCTACGGGTGGCGTGTACGGCGCAGAAGTGGTGGTCGGCAATCCGGCCGTTGGCCCAATCGCTTAACAGGGCAGGCGGTAGCAATGCCGCCTGAATTCTTATGAAAGAGTACAAGAACCTGACCGACTGGAAAGGCTCACCCACCGGTGCCGAGACGTTCTGGTATCGCAAGGATGAAACCCAGCCGCTGCCAGAATCTTTGGCGGCTGTTGCCCTGAAGGAAAAATGGGTGTCTGAAGTTAAGCCAGCGGCTAAAGCAAAAGCTGAAGATAAGTAAGCCTTAATTCAAAGCCATTCCACGAGTGGCTTTCTGTGAAGGTATCTCGCCGTGAGGCGACACGTTCCCCAAGGGAAACCCCATGAAATACAAACTCACTACAGCGCCAGCATCTGAGCCGATCAGCCTTGCCGATGCCAAACTGCATCTGCGCATTGAGTCATCCATTACCGAAGATGACGACTATATAACCGCGTTGATTGCAGCCGCCCGGCACCATGTCGAAAAGACCACTGGGCTGGCGATTATCGACCAGACATGGACGGCCTATGCCGATGCGTTCAGTGATGAAATGGAACTACTGCGTGACCTGTCATCCGTGACAGAGATTCGTTATCAGGACACCGACAACGCCCAGCAAAAACTGGCCACCAGTATCTACACCGTAGACACCGCCAGCTATGTTGGCCGGGTGGTGCTCGCCAAGGATCAGGAATGGCCGGACACCTACGAAGAGATCAACGCGGTAGAGATTGAGTTTGTGCGCGGCATCGCTGCCACCGCGACCGATGTGCCGCAAAACCTCCGCGCCGCCATGCTGCTGATTATCGGCAACCTCTACCTGAACCGCGAAACCGATGTTATTGGCGTCAGCGTGGCTGAACTGCCATTCGGCGTGAAAATGCTACTTCAGCCCTACATTCAGCCAAATATAGGATAAAGACATGGCCACCATCACAGCGACAGATATGTCATCCGGTCAGGCGACCGTTACCAAAACCACCCTGGGCGCATCTGACACGTTCACCTATGACTCTACAAAACGGCCTGTGTTGATCCTGGATAACGTCACCGGCGGCGCGCTTACCGTCACTATTGATGGCGATGGCGCGTCCACTGTGTCTGTGTCAGGTGTTGGCGCTGTTGATATCAGCGGTGGCTACTCCACTGGCTCAATCGCAGCCGGTGCACAGGTGGTTATTCCGCTGAAAGATATCAGCGCGTACCTGTCCGGCACCATCGCTGTGACCGGCGGCACCGGCATTGAGGCAGCACTGCTGGAATACTGATGCGTGCTGGCAGACTCAACACACGGATCACGCTGAAAACCGCCTCCACCGCACAGGACAGCGCCGGACGTGTCACCAAAGGGCCGGACGCCATTGTGGCTACCCTGTGGGCAGAGAAACGCCACATCAGCGGCAATGAACGCTGGGCATCCGAACACGTCACCAACACCGCTACTGTTGTGTTCCGTATCCGCTACCGCACCGACATAGAAACCAGCATGTGGATCACCCACGGCGGCACTGATTACCAAATCACTGGCCAGCCCATCGACCCGGACGGACGGCGTACCGACATGCTGATTACCTGCACAGAGGTTCAGGTGGATGGAAATTGATTTCAAAGTAGAAGGGCTTGATGAGATTGAAAAAAAACTGATTGCCCTGGGTGCTGAAACTGGCTTCAAGACACTGCGAAACGCCGCCCGTAAATCTATGCAGCCCGTATTGGATGATGCCAAAGCCAATGCGTGGGAAGACAGCGGCGACATGAAGGCATCTCTGTCTATCCGTACCCGTAAAGGCAAAGGTAAGAGCAATGCTGTTACGGCAGAGGTTGGCTCATTTAAGCGCACTCTGACAGAAAAGCAATCAGATGGCTCTAAAACAAAACGGAAGATCAACCGGCAAGACGCGAAAGTCGCAGCACAGGAATACGGCGTTAGAGGCCGAGCTCCTGAGCCATTTCTTCGGCCTGCGTTGAACGACAACGCAGAAACCGTACTGGGTATCTTCAAGAAAGCCTTGGTTAAAGCCATAGAAAAGGCCACCAAATGACCGAAGCCCAAATCTACACCCTGTTAAGCGCCGCCTTTTCAGGCACAGCAACCGTTTACAACGGCTGGCTGCCAGAGCGTGCCAACTTACCGGCGGTCACGTTTGAGTATGTCTCAGACACGCCAGAAAACACCCTGGCAGGCGACACTGGCATATCCCGTGTCCGTTACAGCTTCAGCGTCTGGGCTGATACTGGGTCCAGTGCCGACAGCCTGAAAAACACCCTGCTCAGTACCTTGGCCAGTTATTACAGGGTAGGGCTTGTTCCGTTGCACGACGAAGAGCAGAACTACTACCGCTATGCGATTGACTACACGTTTATGAGGTAACTATGGATACCCGAGAACTTCCAAAGGCAAAAGACGATCTTGAGCGCGAAATCGGACTGACTGTTCGCGACATGGTCACAAAATTCAAAAAAGAAACCGGCATTTGTGTATCGGATATCAGGATCGGCATGGAAGAAGTGACATCTATGTCTGACACCTCGCCGCAGTTTGTTGTGTCCGTTACTGAAGTCAATCTCAGTATCTAAACAACCCCGTTTTAACCCAACCCGCTCCGGCGGGTTTTTTTATGCCCGGCTTGTCGTGATGACACCCAGGTGGGCACCCAAACCACACCGCTGTGAAGCGGCACATTCCCTCGGAGGAAATACCCATGGCTGTTCTTGATGCCCAAGGCGCAACAGTTACCTTTAACGATGGCACGACAGCCCAAACCGTGGGCGGCTGTGTCTCCTTTTCTTTTGGTGATGGTCAGGCGGCTGATATTGACATCACCACCCTGGCATCCACAGCGATGGAATACCGTCAGGGGCTTCAGGATTTTGGTGATTGCACCATCGAACTGAAGCGCGACCCCAACGATGTAGGTCAGGCTGCAATGGAAACCGCCAAAGCGGCACAGGCCACCCGTGAGGTAGTGATTACCTTGCCATCTGATGACGTTGCCACGTTTAACGCTTACGTCAAATCCATCTCCAGTTCCGGCGGCGTGAATGACGTGCTGAACGGCACCGCCACCCTGAAAGTGACCGGCTCTGTTGTATGGAGCACCGTTGTATGAAGTTAACACCAAAGGCCCAGCAGCGGTTAGCGATCTGCCAAACCTGTGAGCACTTCACAGGCAAGCGCTGCCGGGTCTGCGGCTGCTTTATGAAACTCAAAACCAAACTCGAAAACGCCAACTGTCCGAAGGGGAAATGGTAATGGCACTACTCACACGCGATGCAATCCTGCAGGCCGACGATAAAAAAACCGCTGAGGTAGCGATTAAAGAGTGGGGCGGCGATGTCCGTATCCGCTCACTGTCTGCCGGTGAAAAAGGGCGGTTTGAGCAGAAGATGCTCAATAAAAATCTGGACTATTCCACGGTCCATGCGGAATACATCGCCATGATCTGCGTGGATGAGAACGGCAAAAACCTGTTCTCAGCCGCTGATGTGAAAGCCCTGTCAGACAAATCCGCCAGTGCCCTGCAGCGCATCTTTGAAGAAGGCAACAAGCTCAACAGCTTTGACGAAGACGACCTGAAGGAATTGGCAAAAAACTAACCCGGCGACCGTTCCGGCATTACCTGATTGGGCTGTCGAGACGGTTGCACACCCCTGTCTATGAACTGGAACAGCGCATGGACGTAGCCGATGTGCGCGAGCAGATGGCCTACGACCTGCTGCAAGACGAAGACTTCCGCAAACGCCTTGAAAGAGAGGCCGAACTGGAAGCCTCCCGGCAGCTCACCCCCGAGCAGCAAGCCGAAAAAATGAAAAACCACTTAGGTAAACGCCATGGCAACCATCAGTAAGCTGGTCGTATCACTGCAGGCCAACTCGGCCAAGCTGGTCACAGAGCTGAAAAAATCCCGTGGTGCTGTGGCCAACTTTGTGGATGCCGCCAAGAAAAAAGCCCAGAAGCTGAAAAAAACCTTTGCCCCCATTGCCGGTGCCATTGGTGCCATCACCAAAGCAGCACTGGCAGGGGCGGGCGCTTTGGCGGGATTTGTCACCGCGATTGCATTCAGGGCCAGTACACTCAGGCAACTGGACACGCTCTCACGGTCGCTCGGCATCAGCGTAGAAGCGCTGCAGCAGTGGCAGTACGCCGGTAAATCGGTGGGCATCGAAGCCGACAAGATGGGCGACATCTTCAAAGACGTATCTGACAAGCTGGGTGATTTTCTAGTTACCGGCGGGGGCGCTGCGGCTGATTTGTTCGACCAGCTTGGCCTGAGCATTAAGGACTTTGTTGGCCTGTCACCGGATCAGGCGCTGCTGAAAATCGGCAAAGCCATCGAGCCGCTGACCCAGCAGGAAAAAGTGTTCTTTCTGGAAGCTATTGCAGGCGATGCCGCATACCTTCTGCCTTTGCTTGACCGAAATGCCGAAGCGTTCCGCAAATTCTCAGCCGAGGCAGAAAAGGCCGGGCTGATTATTGATTCCAAAGCGGTATCTGCCGCCACTCGTTTCAGTACCTCAATCGACAACCTACTTGTACGCAGTAAAGCTTTCTGGTCGCACTTGACTGGTCAGCTTTCTGGCCCGCTGGATGTTTTGACTCAGGAAATAATCGAATGGGTGGATAGCTTTGGCGGGGTGGATCAGGCTGCAAAAAAGGCGGCAGGATTCGTCCTGGAAGCTATCAGGACAATCCTGACAGCAGGGGCTGGCTTGATAACCTTCTTTGCGAACCTTGACACCTACCTTGCAAAGATTGAGCTCCGGTTAAATAAACTCCTTCTTATTGAGGACAAGTTTGCCAAATATTATCCAGCAGCAATGGTGGGAAGATTATTTACTGGGGAAGATATTGATAAGCAGATCGCGGAGAGAGAGAAAAAAATAGCAGATCTTGAAAGTGATATAAAAAATAATAATGAAGCAGCCAAAACTCTTGAAGACTTTCAAGCTGAAGCCCAGGCGCTTTATGAAAAGATGGTTGCTGGCTTAAATGATCCAGTTGACGATAACACAGACTCAAATAATGATAATACTGACGCAACTGGCAAGAACACTGATGCTTTAGGTGGTGTAGAGGCCGCGCTTAATCGCTATCGTCAAAATCAATTAGGCGACAATATCACCACCGGCAGCGGTGGTACAGGCGTAGTCGATACAGACCGGATCTTTGGCCGGGCCAGTCAGGACAATCTGAAAAGCAGCAAGAGTTTTGAGGATTCCGCCAAGCGCTTTTCCGACTCCATCAAAGCCGGTTACATCACCGCCGACAGTGCCACCACAAGCGTTGCACTGCTGCAGCGTCACATCGCCACCCTGGCACTGGACAACGCCCGTTTAGGTGGAGAGAACTTCGACATTGAAGGCATGAAGGCCGTGGTCGATCAACTGGCACAAATGGCCAAGGATCAGTTGGAAGGCAAAAACGCGCCGGTTACGCTGCAAGACTATCAGGCCATGTTCGAGCGAGCGGCACAGGCGGGGCGTAATGCGTCTATCGAGTCCGCACAGAAACAAGTGCAGGCCATCGAGGCATCTACGAATGATATCGTCCGCAGCATCGAGAACGGGCGTCAGTCGTTCAGTAATGTTGCGCCTGAAAAATCTCAGACCGATGCGCAGCAGGTAATGGCTGAATACAACCGCCAGAAATACCTGCAGCCGATTGAAGATGCTGGACGAACCTTTGAGCAGGTCATGGGGAATATTCGCTACCAGTCTGAGCAGATGGGCAAAGCCATGCGCGGCAGCGCAGAGGGCGAAGCAAAAACCTTCAACAGCCTGAACCAACCACAGACCCAATCCATGGGCAGCCTGACCCTCGAACTGATGGGCGATGGCAAAAATCTGTCTGGCAAAGTCCTGGCAGACCCTGCCTTCATCCGTGAAGTGAAACAACTGGCCCGCGAAGAAGCGGCATCAGAAGCCCGCGCTGTCGATCAGTAATTCCCAAACCTCCTATTTCCCAACCCGCTTCGGCGGGTTTTTGCGTTTAGAGGCCCGCAATGCCGAGTTTTAACCTTTTTACCGACACATCGTTAAGCACCGCCTACGGTGGCACCAGTGCGTTTGTGCATAAGACGGATTTCTCCGACAACGATCAGGATTTTGTGCTCTACCTCGGCAGTCCGCTGACCGGTCGGCAGTTGCAGGCCAACAGCAACCCGGGCACCGATAACATCACCCTGACCCCCACCGACACGCTCACCGATTGGACGGTTGCCACGGAGGCAGCGGTAGGGGATCTGATCGAGCCCAGCACCCCCAACGATTACATGTACATCTGTGTGACCGCCGGCACCACCGATGCCAGCACAGAGCCGACATGGACCACCACCGTGGGCGACCAGTTTAACGACAACGGCGTGATCTGGGAGTGCTACGGCAAAAAGCACAAAACCACAGAGATCAAACTGGCCACCACATCTGCCGGGCTCGACTCTGCCACCGCCGGTGCGGCGCTGTCGCTGGGAACTACCATCAGCAGCGGCACGGCCAACAAGATCGAGATCCACGTGCGCCTCACCAATGCCGTGAACCACGTCACCAACACCACTGGCAAACCAAACATAACGCTCACTTTCAACGAGCCAATCGAGACGGCGGCATAACATGGCAGGGCGCAAATACCAGAACTTTTACGGCGATACAATCAGCACCGGATCGGTCGGCACCGGCGACACCAGCTTTGATGTCAATACCGCCCCGGATGCACTCGGCACCGATGAATACTACATCGCCAAGCTGACCGACAGCCTCACCAGCCCCACCAAAACCGAGCTGATCAAAATCACCGGCATCAGCACCAACACGCTCACCGTGGTGCGTGCACAGGAAGGCACCACAGCGCAGAGTTGGAGCAGCGGCGACATCATCGAAATTGTGGCAACCGCCAGCAGTTTTGAAAACCCAGACAACCCCACGTTCAACGATTACACCGAATCAACCAGCAGCGCCGCTGGCACCGTGATCAAATCCAGCGGCCAGTTGATTTGGGAACGTACCCTAACCGCCAACACCACCTTCACCGATGGCCTGAGTAACGGGCAAAGCGTGACCCAGCATTTATACGATGCCGACACCTACACCCCCACCTGGCCAACCTACACCCTGGTGGGCGACACCGCCCTCAGCGGCCTGCCTGCCGCCTGCGTGATTGTGTGGTGGAAAACCGGCGGCGTGTTGTACGGGCAGTATGGCGGGGTGATCAACTGATGCTGGCCCGGCGACTGATAGCGGGTGCCAACAATGGTAGTTTTCACCCGTCTGATCTGTTCGCAAATGGTGAAGAGGGCGGGTCATGGATACCTGCAGAAACCTCAACTTTGTGGCAAGACACCGCTGCCACAACTGCGGTATCCGCCGATGGCGATCCGGTTCAGCGTATAGATGATATTTCGGGCAACGGTAATCATCTAACCAACGCCTCTACACCCCCGACCTATAAAACTGCCAGCAGCCTGCATTGGTTACTGTTTGACGGTGTAGACGATTACCTGGTGTCAGGCACGCTGGGCAGTAACGTCATGACGGGCAGCGGCTTCATGTGCGTTGCGGTGAGCAACGACAACGCCAATGAAGTGGGTATTGCGCTGCTAGAAGAGGGTGTCAGCAATAGCCAGAAGCGCGTTTATGTGGCAAGTGATACGCGCACCAGTAAGCGCTTTTATTACTATGGGCCTGACACAACAAACCGTTATCTGGACCGTGACTCAGAACTGGATACAGATGTTCATGTCCTGAGCGCAGAGAATGATGCTGATGCGCACTCAGCCTATACAGACAGCGGCGCCGAGTCGGGCTCTATTTCATCATCAGCCACGTTTGGTGAGTCAACCCGGATTAGCATGGGGCGACAGACCTATTCCGGCGGGTCACTGTATCTGGATGGCAATATGTATGGCGCACTGATTATTGATCGGGCGCTAACCAGCGCAGAACAAACCAACCTCGAAAACTATTTCGCAGCGCTTGCGGGGTTATAATGAGCAGATACACCAACGGCACCGACACTCACCCATTCAAATGGTTTGAAACTACCTACCCAAACAAAAGCCTGCCCCGCAACCCGGAGCACTGGGATATACCAGACGGCCCGTGGTGGTTTGCGCCATCGCTGCCTGCGCCTGAAATACCCATTGAGCAGCGCATTAAATCCCGCCGTATTCAGGCCATGAACGCAGGCACCACATTCAACGGCATGATTGTAGAAACAGACGACATCAGTCAGCAGCGGATTACCGGGGCAGCCATGGCGGCGTTTCTGGACGGTACGCTGGTCACGCACTGGAAAACGCCCGAGGGCTTTATGCCACTGACAGCGCCGGTCATCATTCAGGTGGCCACTCATGTGGGCAAGTTCGTGCAGGCCTGCTACAACCGCGAAAAAGCCCTGCTGGAAATGGAAAACCCCACTCATGCCGATATCGATTCCGGCTGGCCCAGCTAACCCCTAAACCGCCCAGAGTGCCCGCATGTCTCAATCCCTTGGTCGTAACGCCCTCGGCACGATTCCCGTTGGCGGCTATGGTGTGTCTGGCTATACCAGCGAGGTGTATACCCTCACCAGCATTGCCATTGAGCAATCAGTTGAAGAGGTCGTCACCCTTAGCAGCGTTGCCATTGAGCAGAACGTCGGCCAGCCCGTACCACTGAGCATCGCTATTGAGCAAAGCGTAGAACTGCGCGAGGTGTTCACGCTCACCAGTATTGGTATCGAGCAAAACGTACAGGCGGTGTACACCCTCACCACCATTGGCATTGAACAGAGCGTTACGCAAAGCATCGGCCCGGCAAAACCGTGGGATCTGCTGCTGCGGGTTGGCACACAGGTGATCCCGGCTGATCAGATGATCCGCACCATCACCATCACCCGGGGCGAGGGCGATGCGGCCCTGATGGATGCATCACTGCGCCCACCGCGTGGCACACAAAACCTGATCCAGTACCAGGGCAAACCGGTCACGCTGGACGTGATCGAAAACGGCACGACCATCACTCGTGTATATACCGGCGTGGTGGACATCCCAGAGATCGACCTGATCCCCGGTCACATCATGCTGCGCTGTACCGACCGGCGCACCGAACAAAATAACGGGCTGGAACGCAGCTTTGTTGACGGCATTGGCTACCACTCGCTGGCGGTGTTCAATGAGCCAGACGACCAGCACGAAGAGATCCAGCAGCGGCTGGAAACCGTAGAGGCCTCATTAGACTATGACGCCTACGGCAAGCCGCACCTGACCAGCTGGACACCCAAAGCCACCCCGGACTTTACCCTGGGCGATTCCGACATCTACCGCCGACAGCCTAAAGTGGTGATTGCCAACCGTGGCCGCATTATCAACCGGGTCGACATCACATTCGAGCGGCAATACAAACGCCTGCGCCACCGCGAGCGCAACTTCAGTTTTGATTCAGACCTGACGGCCTGCGAGTACGGCGCATGGGGTCTGCCACCGCGCACCCAGATGCTACGCTCGGCCATCGAGTCTGCAGGCTGGCCACACACCAACCTAAGCATCACCGGGCTGGATGATTCCGGTATCTATAACTGCTACGGCAGCCGGATTGTCTGGAGCACCAAACAGTTCAACGCTGAACTGCAGCCAAAGAAAGACGAAAACGACCAGCAGGTGTATGACGCTGATAACAACCCGGTCTACGAGCAGGTGAGCCGCAGTACCACTGATGTGAAAAGCGCCTTTGCCAGCGCTGCTACCTGGACAGCCGCCACCCGGTTTGTGCAGAACATCAGCGAGCAGATCACCGTTTCCATCCAGTCGCCCGACAGCATCGCCCAGTATGGCGAAGTCAAACGCCAGAACTCCCACGGCATCCGCAGCGACTACGATCAGGAAGCGTTTGAGGATTTCGATAGCTACGCCGCGCCCATGTCAGGCATGGTTCAATCTGCCAACGGTGATTGGGTGATGGATGCCGACGGTATGGATGGAGCCGATGAAGACTGGCGCGACATGACCTGGTGCGCCATCCGAAAAGGCATGACCACCGTGCGCGGCAGCCACCGGGCCAACCGGGTGAATCTACAAATCCCTATTTTGCCACAGGTCGACCTGCGCCACACCATCGAGACCACCGCCGGTCGTATTCAGTGCAAAGGCAAAGTGGCCCGGGTGCAGCATACGTTTGACTGCGGCGCATCACGCGAAGCGGTGACAGAGATCGAAATCGCCCTTAGCCGGGTAGACGGCACGTTCAGCGGCGATGGCGCAGTGCTGGTATATCGCCCAGCTGTAACAGACCCGAACGACACACCGTCAACCATTCAATTTGGCACCCACACCATCCCGATTGGTGGCACGCAGGACGAAAACTGGAACGGCTACATCTTCCAGAAACTGCAGGACCGGGCGCCCATCGACTTTAAAACCCCCGTGGCACTGATCATCGACACCCCCGACATCGACGACAACAGCCGCGAAAACCGAGACGTAACCGCCAGTCAGACAGAACAGATTGGTATTCGGAATGATTTATTGACGGTGGTGTTTGAGTAGGAAAGCCGGGAGTTATCGCAAGCTCGTTACTGTATGCCTACAGCCCGGTGACTCTTGATAGTTTGGCTTCACTTGCCGATATGCGCACTTTCAGCATCTGCCCAGGCTCTCTCCCAATAGCCTGAATCTAAATTATAGCAAAATTACTAAACCTAAGAAGGTTTTTAAGGCAACTTATGAGCCGCTACGCAGAAAACATCCGCCGCATTGTAGGCATTAAAAACACCAATGGCGGCATCGATGCACAAGACGAACTGTCGCCCATCAGAGGCCGCCGAGGTATCGCCTACTTCAATGCAGACGGCACCATCGGCAGTTCATCCGGCAGCACCGGCTCAGACGGCAGCACCCCCACCACCCAGCCCGATGACGCACAGAGCGGCGACCAGGCGGCAACCTCCGACAGCACCACCGGCAGCACCACATCCGGCGGAGGCGGGGGCAGCCTACCCGCCGACAGCGGCACAACCAGCAACCCAGCTGCGGGGAACTCAGTCGATGCGGACGACCTCTTCGGCGGCTCACTCGGTGTAGGCGACAGCTTCAGCTCCATGGGCGGCCTGTTTGAATGCGGCACAACTAAAGAATTCCAGCTCAACTTCGATGGCCAATGGCCAGATATAGACGGCTGGGATGATCCCGATACGCTCCCGCCGGTAGATGACGGCACGTTTGAGGCAGGGTATTTCTGGTACTGGCCGGGAGCCTTTGGTGGTGCCGAACAATCAATTGCCCCAACCGCAACCGAAGCAGCTCAGAACGCCGTATCATTAAACGCAGCGTGGAGCAGCCTGGTCAGCGTGGGCGACCCATATCCTGAAGGGCATATAACATTAGGCTACACGTCCGATATGGTTGCTGTCGCTACATTCAATAAAACAAGCGGCGGCACGGCAACATGGGGAATTTATAGAGCCATCTGCGGATCCAGCAGCGGGGGGGTTGCTGAACCAGCAACCTGCGTGACAGGCCTGCCAAATTACGAGACCAAATGGCCATCAGACGGCGTAACCCAGCTGGCCTTCAATGCCGAAACAGCAAAATGGGAAAGCAGCGCCTACGATCCCGACACCCCAGCCAACTACCAGCAGCCAAAATCCATGGTCTGCCTCTGCAGCGCATCAGGTGACAACATCTGCTCAACCGCCACCAAAGACGGCGAAGCCATCACCATCAACTACGACAAAGGCATCTACATCGTCCGCGGTCAAGACGGCAAAATCAAAGCCGCAGGCGGCATGTCAGACCTGAATAGCTGGCTGCCGTAATGGTCGCCATCGCGCTGCATGATTGCCGGTTGAAGATCGATCGGGCACCGCATTGATGAAAAAATAAAAATAATTCATCATAAACCCATCAATTGCTCTATAGCCCAATAATATAGGCATAGTTCGAGTCCGGTCTCGGGCACCATATACACCCATGATCCATTAGTTATTCCAGCACGTCTGGGGAGAATGTTACATCTCTCCCTTGACTCATTTCTGCTCGCATATTTCTTTGTACACAACCCGATGCACTGTCATAGAATCAATCTATGTTGCAGTCTGAACAAACTTATCTCATACACGTTACCGGACTTGTTCAGGGGGTGGGTTTTCGTCCGTTCGTTTGGCGGCTAGCACGTGAGATGGGCTTGCGGGGCTGTGTATATAATGCTCCAGCCGGTGTAAAAATTCGGCTCAATGCAGATACCGCATCTCTTGCGGCCTTTATGCAATGTCTGGAAGATGATGCCCCCGCGCTGGCACGCGTCGATAGTGTTCAGGCACAAGCCATCGCCTCGGCCTCTTATGATTCATTTGACATTATCGCCAGTCAGCAAGGCGAGGCCAGCACCGGGTGTCCGCCGGATGCCGCTACTTGCGCTAACTGCCTGGCAGAGTTAATTGACCCGGCCAACCGCCGTTTCGGTTATCCGTTTATCAATTGTACTGACTGTGGACCCCGGCTGAGCATTATCCGCAGGATTCCCTACGACCGGGAATATACAACCATGGCTAATTTTGATCAGTGCGCTGCCTGTCTGGTCGAATATCACGATCCGGCGAATCGCCGCTTTCATGCCCAGCCCAATGCCTGTGCTGCATGCGGACCTCAAGTCTGGCTTGAAGATCGCTCAGGCAGCAGAGTCGCGGCGCGAGATGTATTTGCATATCTGAGTGCAGCCGTGCTTGAAGGAATGATCATAGCGGTAAAGGGCTTAGGCGGGTTTCATTTGGCCTGTGATGCCACCAACGCAGAAGCTGTCGAGAAACTGCGCACACGGAAACAGCGCCCTGATAAACCCTTTGCGCTGATGGTGAAAAATAGCGATATCCTGCAACAGTATGCGGTTGTCGATACTGCTGGCGAGGCTGCGATCCGTAGTCGTGCCGCACCGGTAGTACTGTTTGACCTGGTGTCAGTCAGCACTCCTCCAATTGCCCAAAATGTCGCGCCGGGTCAGTATCAACTTGGTTTTATGCTGCCGTATACCCCAATTCATCACCTGCTGTTACAGGGTATTGATAGGCCGCTTATTATGACCAGTGGCAACCGTTCCGGCAGCCCGCAGGTTATCAGTAATCAAGCTGCACATGCGCAGCTCGGTGACATGGCAGACCTGTTTCTGATGCATGACCGTCCGATTGAGAATCGCGTGGATGATTCTGTTATCCGGCAGGTGGCGGGGACTACTCACTTTCTACGCCGGGCAAGGGGATATGCACCCACGTCGCTGCCATTACCCAGAGGGTTTGAGGATGCTCCAGATCTGGTTGCCTTAGGCGGAGAACTGAAAAGTACCCTGTGTTTATTGCAGTCAGGCCGGGCAATAATTACCCAGCACCTGGGTGACCTCGAAGATTACAGCACTTACCAGCAGTATCAGAACACTCTGCAGCTGTATGCAAATTTATATCAATTCAATACCGATCTGTACGTATGCGACTTGCATCCGGAATACCTGTCGAGCAAGTTTGGTGTGCAGCTCAGTGAGCAGGGCAAGCAGTTATCCCGGGTTCAGCATCATCATGCTCACCTGGCTGCCTGCCTGGGTGACAATGGTTACCCACGCGCTGCTGAGCCGGTTCTGGGTATCTGTATGGACGGCACCGGCTTTGGGCTAGATGAAAGTCTGTGGGGCGGCGAATTCCTGTTAGGAAGTTATCGCCAGTGTGAGCGGCTTGCGCATATTAAAGCGTTTCCGCTTGTTGGAGGCAGCAAAGCCATTATCGAGCCCTGGCGCTGTTTGTACGCGCAATTAAAACAGGCTTTTCCCGGTGAGGACATTCAGGGTTATCAGACATGCTTCCCACCCTTGGCATCGCCGAGTTGTGCCACTTTTGCACACATGATTGCCAAAGATCTCAATTGTCCAATGACCACTTCCGCTGGACGGTTATTTGATGCGGTCGCGGCGGCACTGGGCTGCCATGCTGAGCAAATCAGTTACGAGGGGCAGGCGGCGATCGAACTGGAAACCCTGGCGCAGAGCGGTGATCCTGCGGTGAAACCTTACCCCTTTGTCATTATCGGTCATGAGATTGATCCTGCCCGTTGTTGGCAGGCTTTGATCAATGACCTTAACCTGCAACGCGTATCCAAGGCAGATATGGCGCTGGCATTCCACAAAGGTTTTGCCAAGGTGCTGGTAGAGATGGTCTGCCAGTTGCACCGACAGCACAGCTTTACCACTGTTGCGCTCAGTGGCGGCGTAATGCAGAACACAATTCTTCTGCAGCTCCTGCAAACGGATCTGGCAGCCGCCAATTTCAGGGTGCTCTGTCACCAGCAGCTGCCTGCAAATGATGCCGGTTTGTCGTTCGGTCAGGCATTGATTGCTGCATCCCAACAGCTAGCTTAGTGGCGGTAAGTGGGTAAGCAGCGCAATTGCAGAACACTTCAATTTCCTTTCTCTTGTTTTGCTCAAACTGAATAGCTATTTCCTGCAACCAGATAACTACTTATTGCGCTAGATCAGAGGTCATTTAAGACGAGTTAAACTATTGTTTATACAGACGGATGGCCATTGTCTCAGCTACAGGCATAGCCTGATCCGGCGTGTGGAGCTGTCGGCATATATTGCGCACCGCATTAAGGATTATCACATTGCTGCCCCTGCAGATTGGAACTTTCATCCACGCGGGTTGCTTCGCTGATTAAGCGGCCAGATCCGGGGGTTGATTGGCAGCTGGAATTGGACACAGAAAATGCATGAAATGTCGATTGCTGAAGCGATCATTCAGGTGCTTGAAGAGCAGGCTGCAGCTCAGCATTACAGCCGGGTAAAAGCGGTCTGGCTTGAAATTGGCCCTTTAGCAATGATTGAACCTGGGTCACTGCAGTTCTGTTTTGGCGCAGTGACGCAAAACAGTCTGGCAGAAGCGGCAATATTACACATTATAAATATACCCGGTGAAGCGCTCTGCATGCAGTGCCGGAAAACAGTTCCTGTCGAAAACCGTTACGATGCGTGCAAGGTATGCGGTAGCCGTCAGTTGCAGGTTACTCAGGGTGAAGAGATGCGAATTAAAGAGCTGGAGGTTGAGTAATTATGTGTACCGTTTGCGGCTGCTCAGAGGGCGAAGTGACAGTTGAGGGCCAGCAGCATCGTACTGATGAGCACCCGGATGCACATTCCCACAGCCATGCCCACTGTGCTGATCATCATGCAGATAATGAGAACCTTCAGGTTAAAGGTGACAATATGCATTTTGGTAAGGGTCCTGCCCGTGCGCATGTCGCTGGTCTTAGCCAGTCTCGAATGGTGCAGATAGAGCAGGATATTCTAGGTAAGAATACTCTTTATGCTGAACACAACCGGAAACATTTTGCACAACACTCGCTGTTTGTTCTCAATCTTGTATCCAGCCCCGGGTCAGGCAAAACAACTCTGTTGACCGAAACCATTACCCGAATAAAAGCAAAGTACAGGGTTGCGGTGATTGAAGGAGATCAGCAAACCGCTCATGATGCGGATCGCATTCGTGAGACCGGCGTTCAAGCGATTCAGGTGAATACCGGTAAAGGCTGTCACCTTGACGCCCACATGGTGGGTCATGCCATGGAAAATTTTACTGATATACAAGGCGGCCTGCTGTTTATAGAAAATGTTGGTAACCTGGTTTGCCCCGCTGCTTTTGACCTTGGCGAAGCCAGCAAAGTTGTCATTTTGTCGGTGACCGAGGGTGAAGATAAACCGCTGAAATACCCTGATATGTTTCATGCTTCAGATCTGATGATTCTGAATAAAATAGATTTATTACCCTATCTGGATTTTGATGTTGCCCGCTGTATCGACTATGCCAAACAGGTTAATCCGAATATCAAAGTGTTGCAGCTGTCGGCGCGTTCCGGGGAGGGTATGCAAGCCTGGATTGAATGGTTAGATGAGCATCGTAGAGCGATAATCCAGCAGCGTATCGACACGTTGCAGCATGAGGTCGAGCAAGTCAGGGCGTTATTATGATGGATGATTCACAAAGGCCAGCCATTCTGCGGTTGCATCACACAGTGTGGTCATCGTCATGTTTCATTGTGTCCTTATGCTATAGGGTATTCGTTGCCTGCGTTTCAGGGCAGGTATGGCACGCTTTCTCAGCCACCTGAATTGTCACATTCATTGCTGGAGTTAATATGTGTTTAGGAGTCCCCGGTCAAATTGTTGCGATCTCAGATCCGGAGTCTGCCGCAGCGATTATCAACGTCTCCGGTGTGAAACGTGAGGTTAACCTGAGCTGCGTCATTCCTGAATGTGGCGATCTAACTCAACTTATTGGCCGTTGGGCGCTGGTTCATGTCGGTTTTGCTATGAGCTTGATTGATGAAGACGAAGCGCAGAAAACTTTGCAGGTTCTGGCAGAGCTTGGTGAGTTGCAG
This sequence comes from Pontibacter sp. JAM-7, assembly GCF_048548695.2. Classification (NCBI taxonomy): domain Bacteria; kingdom Pseudomonadati; phylum Bacteroidota; class Cytophagia; order Cytophagales; family Hymenobacteraceae; genus Pontibacter; species Pontibacter sp. JAM-7. The sequence goes on along the minus strand of NZ_JBLYIF020000002.1, from coordinate 136,916 downwards.
GAAGAGCTCGATGCTATCCAGAATTCCTTAACCCAGCGAGATAGCGATGTCTGATGCAAAGGCTAGCAACAAGATGCTCAATGCCCTTTATCCCTTTATGGGTACAGAGGATGGCGCCAGGCTGGTAGCGCGGGATAAAACCCAGCAGCTGCTGGCGGCCATTCAAGTCAAAACAGCTGAAAGCATCGCAGCTAAGCAGGCATTTTTCAGCAAATACAGCCAAACATTAGCCGATATTGCCGGTACGATCGCCAGCGCATATGCTCGGGGCGGACGCCTGATGACCGCCGGTAATGGTGGTTCTTCCTGTGATGCCGCGCATCTGGCGCTGGAATTTATGCACCCGGTTACTGCCGGTCGCCCGGCACTTGCCGCCATTAACCTGTCGCAGGATGCAGCCATGTTATCGGCCGTTGCCAACGATGTGGGCTTTGATCATGTCCTCAAGCGTCAGCTGCTTGCTCTGGCCAAAGCCGACGATGTGCTGGTGGTGTTTTCAACCAGTGGCAACTCGTCCAATTTAATAGAAGCTTGTCGTAAGGCCGGTGAACTCGGTATGGATGTCGTGGCCTTTTCAGGCGGGGACGGCGGTGAGTTAGCAAGGTGTGAGTCGGTCAAACATTGCCTGATTGTCGAAATAGATAGCGTACATCGTATACAGGAGTGTCATCTGGTGTGTTATCACATTTTATGGGACTTGGTGCACACCTTGTTGGCGGATGAGCGTGGCTTTATTGGTGAGCATGGCCGGGCTACTGAATAGCCGAATGAAAAAACACCGTGAGACGTTGCATATGAAGTTCGTCGATGAATTCCGTGATCCTGAAATGGCGAAAAGGGTATTGGCGCGTATCCATCGCCTGGTTGGTGAAATCCCTGCTGCCCAAAAGCGACCGTTACAGATCATGGAGGTATGCGGTGGTCACACCCACAGTATTTTCCGCTATGGGCTTGAAGAGCTACTGCCGGAAAATATTGAAATGGTTCACGGTCCAGGCTGCCCGGTCTGCGTATTGCCAATGGGGCGAGTGGATGATTGTATCGCTATAGCTGAACAACCTAATGTGATTTTCACCACGTTTGGTGACGCGATGCGTGTCCCAGGGTCTAACAAAAGCTTGCAGCAGGCCAGTGCTGAAGGCTGCGATGTGCGTATGGTGTATTCACCTTTGGATGCGCTGCAGCTGGCCCGAAAACATCCGGATAAAAAGGTGGTTTTTTTTGGTCTCGGTTTTGAAACCACGATGCCCAGTACTGCCTTAACGTTAAAACAAGCCGAGAAAGAGAGGATTAAAAACTTCTTTCTGTTCAGCAATCACATCACGATTATCCCTACGATAAAGGCTATTCTCGATTCGCCTGATATGGATATAGACGGCTTTCTCGGCCCTGGACATGTGAGCATGGTGATTGGTCAGGCGCCCTATGAGTTCATCTCCATGCAGTATCATCGACCGCTGGTGATCTCCGGCTTCGAGCCCTTGGATATTTTGCAGTCACTGATGTTGGTGCTGGAGCAACTCAAAGCCGGCGAAGCGAGCATTGAAAACCAATATAAACGCATTGTGCCTGAAGGTGGCAATTTGAATGCGCTGACTGCAGTGTCAGACGTGTTTGAGCTGCGGGAGTTCTTCGAGTGGCGCGGCCTGGGTTCCATTGATCACTCAGGGGTACGCATTCGTGAAGCGTATGCGCGCTTTGATGCGGAGAAAACGTTTAAGTTACCGAATCTGAAAATTGCTGATCCCAAATCCTGTCAGTGTGGAGAGGTACTCAAAGGCGTCATTAAACCCTGGCAATGCAAATTATTCGGCAAACAATGTAATCCGGAAACCCCGATGGGGGCGCTCATGGTCTCCACTGAAGGTGCCTGTTCTGCTTACTACAGCTACGGCAAGATCGACGCTAAAAATATCGCTTAATTGAACGAAAACCTAGATGACTATACAAAGACGCACCCTTAAAGCTGACACGATTACCATGGCACATGGTGCCGGTGGCAAAGCTATGCGTGACTTGATTGAAGATGTTTTTGTGGCCACTTTTGATAATACAGATCTGAATAAACTTGAAGATCAGGCCCGGTTTGACCTGCAGAGTCTTCAGGCAGATGGTCAGCAAATTGCGTTCACTACGGATTCTTTTGTTGTCGATCCGGTTGAGTTTCCGGGCGGTAATATTGGTACCCTTGCGGTCAACGGCACCGTGAATGACCTGGCCGTTGCCGGAGCCATCCCTAAATACCTTTCCTGTGCCATGATCTTGGAGGAAGGGCTTGATGTTCAGTTATTAAGACGCATCGTAAGCTCTATGCGCACAGCGGCAGATGCTGCGGGCGTGACAATTGTTACCGGTGACACCAAGGTGGTCCCCCGGGGCAAAGCAGATAAGATCTTTATCAATACAACCGGGATCGGTGTTATACCTGCGGGGCTAAATATTTCCGCCGCAAACTGTAAACCCGGCGACAAAATTATCATTAACGGATTTATTGGCGACCATGGTGCGGCCATACTGAATGCGCGGGGTGACCTGGCGCTGGATGTAGAATTAACCACAGATTGCCAGCCGCTGCATGAGCTTATCCGGGCGATGCTTGATGTCAGTCCCGGCCTGCATGCAATGCGAGATGCCTCACGCGGTGGCGTGGCGACGGTTCTGAATGAATTTGCTGAAACATCTGAAGTCGCAATACGCCTCGATGAAAGCACCATTCCCGTGCGTCGCGAAGTGCGCGGCGTATGCGAAATACTTGGCCTGGATGCTTTGTACTTTGCTAATGAGGGCAAGCTCGTGGCTGTGGTGCCGCAAGCAGATGCTGAGGCGGTATTGCAAGTTATGCTGGCACATCCGGCAGGGCGGAACTCTGTCATTATCGGAGATGTCATCCAGGGCCCCGCCGGGCGTGTGTTGGTAAAAACCGGTTTCGGTGGCGAGCGGATTCTGGATATGCTGGTTGGCGAACAATTGCCCAGAATTTGCTAGGCCGACATCCCGACAAAAAACTGGCAGTAACTGCCTGATAAAACCTGGGACCATAGGCGCAGATGTACGGCGCCATATTGGCTTGGCGCTTGCTGTGGTTAACCATCTTGGTGTCGTAACGCAATAAAATGATCCCTAAAGCCCTTTTGACGTATAGAGTTAAAAGAGCGGCCTGAACAGGGGTAATAATGAAAATAGTACAAGCGATTGCAGGAATGTTACTGTCTGCTGCCATTTTGGTGGGTACTGAAGTGTCCGCTGCTGACGTGGCGGAGGAAGAAACGCAAGCGGCTAAGCACGTTATCGTTGATCAAATTACGGCATTTTTGCACGATGATAACGCCAGGGCCTATTCACATGCTGCGCCAATTATCCGGCAGCAGTTTCCGACGGTTGAGGCTTTTATGCAGATGGTGACACATGCCTTTAAACCGGTCTGGAAACCACGGCAATATGCATTTGGCATGTCTGCCAAACTTAATAATCAGCAACTCATGCAGCAGTTGTTTGTCATTGGTCCGGACGGTAAGTCCTATGAGGCCCTGTATACGCTAATGCTGCAGGGTTCTGGTGATTACAAGATTCTGGCGGTGCGTGTCATCGAGGCACCTGCTATTTGAATTAACGCCACCAAGCACGCTTTTATACTGGCAAGCTCATGCAAGTTTGCCAATATATATCGCCATATCCAGCATCCGGTTAGAAAACCCCCACTCATTGTCATACCAGCCAAACACCTTGACCAGGCCATCCGCTACCTGAGTTTGGGTCGCATCAAAAATACAGGACGCTGCGTGATGGTTGAAATCGACTGACACCAGTGGCAGGTCGTTATATTCAATAATGCCGGCATAGTCGGTATTGGCGGCGTTTTGCAGTAATTGATTAAGTTCAGCAACGTCCGGTTGCTGTTCAGGAATAAAACTCAGATCAACCAGAGAGACATTCGGCGTAGGCACTCGGATTGCCAGACCCGATAGGCGTCCGTTGAGCTCTGGCAGCACCAGGCCAACAGCAGCGGCAGCGCCTGTTTTCGTCGGGATCATTGACAGTGCCGCTGCGCGAGCGCGATGCAGATCTTGATGATGAGTATCCGTCAGGTGCTGATCATTAGTGTAAGCATGGATGGTGGTCATAATGCCTTGTCGTATGCCTATGGCGTCATGCAGGACTTTAGCCATCGGTGCCAGGCAATTAGTGGTGCAGGAGGCGTTGGAAATAATCCGGTGCTCAGGTGTGAGCTGGTGGTGATTGACGCCGTACACCACCGTGGCGTCTGCGCCTGCCGCCGGGGCAGAAACCAGCACTCGTTTCGCTCCCTGAACCAGATGAACCTGTGCCGCCTCTCTGGAGGTGAAACGGCCGGTGCACTCGAGCACCAGATCTATATCCATTGCTTTCCAGGGCAGGGTAGTTGGATCAGCAAGGCTGAGTACCTGAATACTCTGCCCGTTAACACTGAGCTGTTCTGCGTTGGCCGATACCGGGTAAGCAAACCGGCCATGCACACTGTCGTATTGCGTCAGGTGCGCATTCACCGCACTGTCGCCTAGGTCATTAATCGCAACAATCTTAATATCTGCTGTGCGGTCAGATTCATAAAGGGCACGTAATATATTCCGGCCAATCCGGCCGTATCCGTTGATCGCTACTCTGACTGTCATCTGCGTTACCCCAGCTAACTGATTGTTTTTAAACTAAGCATAGAAGATGAGACTGATTTTTAACAACATGTACCGACTAGATATTTTTAGAATACAAATATATGATATGTATCAATTGGTACATATTGGATATTGAAATGAGCAAAAAGAACGACACCCAGTCAATGGCCAGAAAGGCAGCGGACGAGCTGCTTTTTGAGGGAATTAGACCAACGCAGCAAAATGTGCGGGAGCGACTGGGCAGTGGCTCTATTACCACCATTAACAAGGCACTAAACAGCTGGTGGCAAGAGCTAGGCGAGAGGCTTAAGGCTAATAGCACGCACCCTATGATTCCTGACCCGGTAGCAGAAACGGCCAGCAAGTTATGGCATCAGGCAGTGGCGTATGCTGATGCCAGGCTGGAGGAAGAAAAACTGGCGCTGGAGCAAAGCTATCAGTCACGACTCGACGCACTCAAAGGGATAGAGAAAAGCGACGAAGATGAGTTGAAGCAGCTGCGTCAGCAGTGTTTGTCATTACTTCAGGATAAAGAGCGGATTAGCGATGAGAAATATGCTGCCCTTAAGCTTATCGCTGAGCTTGAAAATCAGCTTATGCGGTCACGAAGCGAGTCAGATACACTCCGGCGCGAACTGAAGCAGCAAGGCGTACTGGCGGGGTCGGGTGGTTCGACCGAGGGGGTTGAGGCGCTTATCGAGCAGCAGGTAACTAACCGCTTTTTGAAAGAAGAAAACAAACGCCTTAAAAAACAACTCGATACAGCGATTAATGAAAATGCGACATTAAAATACGAGCTATCATGCCTGAAAAAAAGCTAAGCTAAGGCGCTCTGGGTGTCACGGCTTAATTAGGCTAACTCATTGCAAATATTAATTTTTTTCTGCCTAATGGTAGCCTGCGCACGCAACCCAAACCTTTGGTGAGAGATTGCTTTCTTCTCATTGTGGATATTAATTAACAGTCTTATATAAGTGATTGTTATGGATATACTTCTTTCGGAAAAACCAACTGCAGACGACATTAGCGCCGCACTAAAACAATGCACTGCTGATGATGCGGTATGCTGCAAAAGCGAACAGGTGTTTCAGCAGGCTAAGATTTTGTTGGTTAAGCACAAGCTTAGCAATGTTACCGTCCAGCTGCTCGACAGCGAAGGTTATGCTGTACGTCAAGTTACCAGCAAGAAGCGCGGGGAAGGGCGTCAAGATCAGCTGTCAGATCGCCAGATATCCGTGATAAAGGCGTTAGAAAAAGTACTGATGCACTGCAAGAAGGAAGGGATTCAGCTAGTAGGATACAGTGACGAATTAGTGGCACTGCCGGCTCATATTAATAGCGAGGAAATCTCAAGCGCAGGTGCAATGGATATAGAGAGCTTTGGCGTTTACCAGGGCGCTGATGCGCTGTTAAGTGCCGAGATCGACGAATAGAGAATCCCAACCAAAGTAGCAGGCCGTTTGCTAGTTTTCTATGGCATAGTTAGTAGTTAGCTGTCCTCACTTAGAGAGTATCGTCTCGTTAATTTATCATGACCCAGTCAATCAGTGTTTTGTTAGTTGATGATCATCCTTTAGTTCGGGCGGGCTTTCATCGCCTGCTTACTGCTGATGGCAGTATCGTGGTTAAAGGAGAGGCGGATAATGCGAAATCCGCCTTCGAAATGTATAACACACTGCGTCCTGATGTTGTGATCATGGATCTAAACATGCCGTCAGGCGCGAATGGCGGTGATGGCGCAGGAACTCATAACGCAGGCCTGGAAGCGATTCGGCGCATTATGGCGCATGACAGCGAGGCTTGTGTCCTGGTACTGTCCGCAACCGACTCGACGCCTTTTCCTAGCCAGGTAATAAGCGCAGGCGCGCGAGGCTATCTAACCAAGCGGTGCGCTGGCGATGAGCTGCTTATCGCTGTTCGTAAAGTCTTTGCTGGCGGTCAATATTTGGCTGACGGTCTTGAGGAAACAGGTGAGGATTCGCCTCTAAATTCCTTAACTAAAAGAGAGTTTCAGATCTTTTCTTTATTAGCCGAAGGCAAAAGCGTCAGCCACGTTGCGGAAGCTATGTTTCTCAGTCCTAAGACTGTTCATGCGCACCGATCAAACCTTTTTAGGAAACTCAATATCAAAAGTAATGCTGAACTAATTCACATTGCGATACGTCTTGGTATTGTAGATACTTAAATTTCTCTCTGTATGAGGTTTCTGGTATGGAAGGTAATGACTTTACTGAACTGTTGCTGGAAACCGCGTTTCTCTGGCAGGAAATCTCCGTAGGTGACCGCGTTATGCTGGATGCAGACCTCTGTGATGCGTATGCCGTTCAGCTTAAGCGTAATCATCCTTACCAAGTTGTCGCCAAGCTAGAAGCTGACCCGCTGGAAAAATCTGTCCTGGTGGTCGAATCTGACTACACCGGCGAGCTGGTACAAATTCATCCTTCACTTATCTGTAGCTACCAAAGCGCAGTAACGCCGGTCATTCTGTCCTGATCACGCCAGGCTCTTTGTTGCTTATAAAATCCCATTTTACGCTCACCCTGAAGCAGGGTTGAGCTTGTCTCGTCAAATAATCGGTACCTGGTGCGAGTGCTAACTATCGATAATGCGCCTTAATACGGTATTTATACGCTATAATACATATTCGCATAATGTATATTATGTTAAATAGAATACATTTAAGATAAATACTCCTCGCACACTAATTGTTGTTTTCAGATTCAGATGACTTTCTGTCCAGTTTGTTGAATCTGTGTGGTGTTGTTAATGGACAGATGAGCTTGTATTAGCTCAAAAAGCTTGAGAAAACCCCAAACCCCTATTCATCAGTTTTAGTAGTTTTCGAGCAAAATTGGTTTTCTCATGTTTGTTGAGCTATTGCTGTTGCTGGGTTTTACAAATCACTATCGTGCGGAGAGTTTCGTAAAATGCTTTTTCATGGGTAAAGTGTCGTAAAGAGAAACGTAGCGCACGCTGTTCCTTTGACTTATTTGAGATTAATGGATGTAAACGCTTTGACCCTGACCTGGGTATTTCTCATAGACGTGTATAAATACTTCTGAGCACGCCTTTGGCCATAGGTCATCATCGTAAGGCTTCTTTAATCAGATTTTTAATCTTAGTGATGTTTAGGTTGATACTGACGTTCGTATGAATCGTGATGTAACTTTGTTTCAGCCATTGCGGCTTTCGAGTTCTTCGGGTCGCTATTCTTTAAGTAAGTCAGCGGCCATCCATGGCGCATTTTGTTCTTAACCTTCAGCAATAACTACATGACGTTACAGAGGTTTTTTCTGTCGCAATATCTACCAAAGTTTTGGGAATAGAATGTCAATTGATTCTGGCGAGAGGGCTAATTCTATCGGTTGTTTGTGAGGTGCAATCACTAGCCGCTCATCAGCCATTTGAACCAGGAGCTTTTGAAAGGTTCGCTCGCCCAAACCAATGGCTTCGCGAATCGAGGTGCGGGACTTGGGTCCGTCATTCATTAGCATCCTATAGACCTCTTTAGCCTCAGAGCGAAGGGGTGGCAGCATAGTCCCATCATCCCTCGGTAAGGCCCCCTTAGCTCGCATATCAAAATAGTAGTCCACGCGTGTTCTGAGATGATCCATTTGAAGAAGTGATGCGAAGTATGTCACTTGATCTAAGGCAGTCTTTAGGAAGTATTCGGTATACTTCAGCAGTCCTTTTTCTGATAATAAACCGCGGCCATCTAAATCCCCTTTGCGTTTTAAGTCGGCCTGCTTTAAGGCTGCGTAATACGCATCTGTATCGCGGGCAAAGCCACGACTCATAGACCATAAGCCATAACCAGATAAGCCAGACTGTTTCATGTGTGCATCAGTGAACATTCTCCCTACTCGGCCGTTTCCATCCATAAATGGGTGTATCCAAGCAAAGCGGTGATGTGCAGCTGCAGCTGCAAGCATACGGTTTAGGCCGTGCATTTGGTCGGGCTGGTACATCTGCTCAAACCATCTCAAATAACGATCGAGCTCCTCATGGCCAGGAGGGGTGTGTTTGCCAACTTTAACGCCGCGCTTTCGGCATTCGCCAGGCGTAATGGCAATCTTCTCCTTTGTTTCAGGATGCTCAATATATCGAAATTTCTCTGGCAGGCCTTCATAAAAGGCTTTATGGACCTCGCTTAAAAAATCCCGAGAAGAAACCTTGCTACGTTCAATTTCGCCAAAAGCAATTTTGCACTGTACCTCTAAGTGCTGTTTTATTTCCATGAGATCATCATCAACTTCTCGGTCGCCATTTTCTTCCTGAAGATGCAGGACTTCAGATGGTAAAGTTGGATTGCCCTCTATTTTGTTCGAGTAGTAACTGTTCACCATACGTAACAGATACTCCATCGGCTTGCGAAGTGCTGGAGGGATGCTGTCATTTAGGGCGCGGTCGCGCGAATAGATCTCAACAATGAGGTCTTGAAGCTCTCCTGGAGCTTTATCCTGTGTGATGTAGGGTGACAAGCTAATCATATTTGCTGGATTCCCAATTTAGATTATTCTCAATAAATATAGGTTATTGGGAGGGGTAAAAGCAAGAAGTACCGTTATATTTGCCGAAATAATTGCGCGAAAATTAAGGTCTGTAGCCTAATAATAATTTTAACGATTCTTTCTGGCATGAGCTGTACGGTCAACCAGCCGATCATTGGGTCAGAGCGGGTTTACTTGCAGCAAACCGTTATAACTAGCCCGCCCCCGCTCTCTTATCAATCACCTTCAGCGATTACTTAGAGAATCTCATGCTGAGCGCCCGGATCTTTAAGAACTCAGAGTACGAGCATCTAGAAACTACATTCTTCGTCGTTCTAGCAGATCCAGTGTACGTAGTTACCGCCCTCTTCTTGGTGATTAGTCTGGTGCTTAGCAATGCATGAGTCACGTCTATCAAAAATTTCCATTTAAGTGCTCGAAAGCCATGTTCGAAATTCTTGCGTAACTTACCCAAACCCAGGAGAAACGTTAAAGTAATTTACGCAACCTTCTACCCTTCCCGTTCTTTCATGGAATCTTGTCTGAAACTAAGAAAAGTAAAAATTTCATAGAAAACCCAAAACGCCAGGAATATAGGATGTAATTGCGAAATGGTTATAAATAAATACAAGGAAAGATAATTTTTCGATTTTTATCAAAAAGTTCTAGCAAGACCCTTCGTTCTTAGAGGCGAGCTCATTGATCCTTCTGCGCCCCCTGCAGAAGTTGCCTCGAACATTTAATATAGAATTAGTCAGGTATTTTCTAAGGGGTGAGAGGGTTTAAGCCTCTCACCTGTATTTCTTTTCAGCCCCTTTTAACACCACACCACCTTTCCGCTTCTAACCCAAAAATGTGACTTACAACCAGTCTTAAGCCACACAGATGGATACAGGGTCGGCTTACCGCCCTCATCAACACTGAGCTTCCAATTGGGCGATGCTTCTTTGATTAAAAGCAGTTCTAGCTTCTTCCCACAGCCACATGGACATCTGAATCCGACAGCCCAATTCTCACCATCCTCTCGGGCTAAGACTATATTCCTTAGTGGTAACCGAGCTGGCGGCGTATCCCCCTCAATTATTTTGATTCGACGACCAGGCGATACAAATTCAATCAGCTTTAATAACCAGATTGGTTTTTTCATGCAGCCACTCCTTTCTCAATAGAAAAACAGGGCATTCCTAGCAATGGCTCATGCAGGCCGCGGCCTATATGAGGATTCGTTCCACAGCTAAATTCATCCTCGCCAAAGTATTCCTCTTCACCAGTTGCCAAAGAGAATGTAGTTCTGCTGAAGTAAGAATTTGGCTCATGTCTAAATGGGTAGCACCTAGCAACGAACTCCAGTACACAGGCGCTTGCTGCTCGCATATTCAAGGTGATTACTGAGGGGGCTTCCTCGATAATACCTTTTAGATAACCTGCTGCGACCTGCTCATCGTGGTCTTCGGGGGCAACTGCACGTAAATATTCATTGCGTAAAGATTCCGGTGAGTAAACGCCACGATCAAACAATGTTGCCCCTCCTGGAAAGGTATAGTCTAGGCGCCCACAGGCATCAGCTATGGCTATACTCTCATTCGGTGTTTTTCTGGTTGGGATGGTTACAGCCACGTCAAATAAGGGTTGTAAGAATGCAGAAGCCATTCGGTCGCATATTTGCCGCCCTTCAAAACTATCAACACAGCAAAATAACAGGTCTGCATCACCTGCAGCTTCAATGGCTTCCCGAGAACTGATACTGGATTCGATACAGTGAATATCAATATCATCACGATACATTGCAATTCTTGCAGCAAGCATTTTTGTTTTAAAACGCCCTTCGCTGGCATCTTTCAGTGTCGAATTAATGATCCGGTTAAGGTTTTTCAATTCAACCTTATCGAAGTCGATAAGAATTAATCGCCCAATACCCATTCTGGCCAATTGCTCAGCGACGATAGATCCAGTACCAGATACACCGACAATGCAAGCTGTTAAATATCTCAGGTCCTCTCTCATGGCAGAGGAAAACGTCATAGGACGTTTTTCCAAGCTACCAGTTTTAGATGCTCTCCATATGGTTATATCTTCCGATGAACAAATGACCGACTCAACGTATTCAAAGCTAAGACCCCTCTGGTAAAGGCGTGCGCGTATAGCGCCGTCGGGTGTCATTATTGCCGACCCGTGCAATGTCGTCGGTAATGAAACACCCTCAAATAGGCTTGGAATAGTACGGAGGTCACTATCATCGTCATAGTTAGAGAAATCAAATAGGCCGCCGGGGTGAGAATGAATCAAGATAACTGACAAACTCTCTGATTCAGCTTTGTCAATTGCCTCTTCAATTGAAGAGCCAGGCCAAGCAACCCTGTTTGGAAATCTCACTCTACAGCTATCATGCGGAACAAGCATTAGCTCTTTAACCAGTAGACGGTGCTCACTACTTTTTCCGCATAACAAAATGGCTGCTGCTTCAAGGCCATCGCCGGGAAACAAGTGACTTATCAACTGTGTGTGATGTTGCGTAGAAATGGCAAGTCTATACGGTGTATTCATTCCCCCACCTCCCGTAACAGAGACTCTTCTACAACTGCCATCTGAGTGATAACGCTATCTGTCATTGGGTTCCAACGTGTTGCCCCATTAAGGTGTCGACTCCATCGCTGATAACTAATGCCGCCAATTGAAACATGGCTAGAGGTCTGCGCTATCTCGGCCCCCGAAGTCAGTTTTAATGGGGGATTGCAATAAAACATATCAATGGCTGCATCAGGGTATGATGCTGGGACATCGATGGCGACATCTACTACTTTATGGTTGTACCCTTCGGGCAGCAGGTAATCCCGAATAACCAGCCAGCGTCGAGTGTCGTCAATCAAGGTCTCCCACGTGATACACAAGGTATTCAAATAGGCGGCATCTTTTTCCAATAAAGCAAAATCTGCGCGCAAACCCATTGTCGCCTCCCCGTTGTTTATTTCGGCAGGTGTCAGCCTGAGCTTTTCAATACCGGGTTTAGTCAAATCGATAACGTCATCGACTGTGATGCTTTGCTTCGGCTCTCCTTTAACCTTAAGTATCAAAATCCAACCTTCAGCAGGATTAAACCCTGCGGCCTGCATTGCTTCTGAGGCCAAAATAGTAGGCTGTTCAGAGATTATCCGAACACCATGCACATTAAGCACCCAGCTGGGCTTCTCAGAATAGATTCGTTCCAATCCTGATTCTGATAAGTCAACTTTGTCCCCACTTTCAAGTAACACATCTTCCATTTTGCGCTGTTCCAGCCACAGCGACTGCTCAGCAGGAATGTCGCCAAGGGTTCGCAGGGCTGTTTCACTTATATGCTCAGTTCCCCAAGGGAAACGCTTACCATTGAGTTCAAAGTAGAAAATGCGGTCGCTTTCGAAGGCGATAAACTGCTCGACCCCTTGTTGATAGACGTCAACCGTTTCCGATAGGTTGACTTCTTCCAGCATGCCTGAGCCCTGTAACATCAACAGCATGTAGTTATTGGCAGGGGTATGGCCTGCTGCCTCCAGTATTTGCCGGCCAGTGGGAACTGGGTCATCAGTACAGACAGCCTCTTGCTCCAAATGCTCATTGGCAACTACTATCTGGTATTGATTGGCCAGGCGCGGCGGCCTTTGTTCACGAAGACAAGCAAGAATGTCTTCAAGCGGAATAGGTGGTACTGTTTGTGTGTTGCTATCACTCATAATGATTAATCTCTTGTTTCGCCAGCCGCGACATGCGGTTTTTTGGCTGTTCAAGACCTTAATCGCAAGCAATCTACAAACCGGAAAGATTAATTTACTTTTTTATAGTGACTTTTCCCTGCGGAACATCACCGCAGATAAAGAAGTTGGGGCAGGTTGGGCACCCGCGAGTCGAAGGTGCTGCAGAATAGCTCCCACCAGAAATGGCAGTCAGGGCGCTGCTACTCTTTTCTAGCCGCCCTCCTCTCTTTTTGTCTGTGATGGACACTGCTTCTTGTGTTTCACCCGCTAAATGCACCGCCTCTACTTCGGTACCCTTGCCAAAACGTCTTTCTGCGGCTTCAAGCAGAACCGAATATTCCAACTGGTCAAACTCATTCGAGCGCTGTTTTCCGGTTTTTATACGTCGAATGCTATGACGCCCGGACTCATCAACAAAAACCTCATCAGGCAGAACTGTAACCACTCCATCTGGAAAAGACAGCTGTAACTCCTCCGGTTTAACCAGTTGCTTGTCTTGACGAGTCTCCAACAGAAACTCAACGAGGCGATAGCCTATACGCTGATAATCTTCAGCATAACCATGGTCAACAGGCCCCTTGGCATGCCACGAACGCTGGAATTGTTCATCTAATTCAGCTGCTGCTGGGTTTGACTCCGGATAACTGGTTTTCAACCAATCAATAACGTCATAAACGACGTTGTGCATTTGTAGGAATGCACTTTCTGTTCGCTTACCTCCCAAGGCCAAACCGTGTGTATAAAGGAACCGGCGGGGACATCCGTTATAAAGTCCGAGTTGTTTATCGGAGATTAATAGACCATCACCGGTGTCGGTAGCAATCAGTTGAGCTGGCGCATCATTGGCGGATAATAACGACGGCTGATTAATTTGCTGAATATACCCGCAAATACGTTCTATATACTTTGAGGGGCTTCGGTTCTTGCCGCTATTTTGTACCGATGATGCATAAAGGATTAACCGGTCTCTAGCCCTTGATGCTGCCACGAAAAATTTGCATTCTTCCTCTTCGTCATGCCCTCGTTTAATGGCCTCCTTTCCGGTAAGCTCTTCAGTTCCTTCAATCAAACCATCAGGCGGTAAACAATTAGGAGATTTATTGTTTCCTGGCAACCCAGTCGAAATCATGCCAGGCAAATGCACAACGTCAAACTCAAGCCCTTTGCTCGCATGAATTGTCATCAGGCGTACACCTTGGAGATTCATGGCGGCCTGAGGCAACTGACGAATATCCCTATCTTCTGATAACTGGACAATGCGTCGAATTCTAAAGAGCAAGCGTTCTATCAGTAGCCCCCTACCATTAACTCTCTTACGACAAAAATTCAGCAGCTGCCATATTGCAATTCCCTGCATTCGCTTCTGGATCTGATCCGACTGTGCGATTTCTTTGGCTATTCCCAAGCGATCAATTACCAAAGTTGCCAATACAGACCAAGGGCTATCCTGTTTAGAGAAGCCGTGGAGTACCGAAATTAGATGCTGTAGAGACTTTCGTCCGGCATCCGATAACGGGTTGATATCGTCAATGCAATCAACCCAGCCCAGTGCGGGCAAGTCCTTCTCCTTAATGTATTGGCTAACGGATTGCACATCGTTCACCGTCATCGTCATGCTTGGTAAGCCAGCTGCCCGAATCAGCCCCAGAGCACGTTTATCCACCAGAAGTGATAACAATGATAAGAGATCTCTGATTTCAGCACGTTCAAACAGACTGCCTAAATACAATACTGGTATGCCTTGATGCTCAAGTTTTCCTGCTACTTCGCTGAGCCTGGCATTGGACGTACATAGGACTGCCTGTTTTTCATAGGCAAATCCTTGCTCAATTTTTTCTTCAATGGCTGCGGCAATGGCGGCAATTTCGTCATCAGGTTTGCCGGCTACCCTAAACTCCGGCAACTCACCAGAGCCCCCTCTCTTGGGGTCAAGGTTTAGTGGCAAAACCCCAACAGACGCTTTCATATTCGTTGAAAACGTTGAATACAAATTAATGACTTCAGCAACCGAACGGTAATTCACTGCCAACTGCTCGGCTTTAGCGCCGGGGAAATCCTCGATAAAGCGCTGCATATTAATAGACGAGGCGCCGCGAAAACGGTAGATAGACTGACAGGAATCACCGACAACCCAGAGTTTCTCACCTTTCCCAGCAATTGCCTTAAGTAAACGTACGGAAGCTCTGTTTACATCCTGATACTCATCAACAAGGATGTGTTGATGACGCTCAGCCAAAGATCGGCTAACCCTCTCATTAGTCTCTACCAACATCGTTGGTAACAACACTAGGTCGCCGAAATCCAGAGCATCCCGCGCTTTTAGTAACTGCTCATATCGCTCATATAGTGCGGCCACCTCTAGACATTTCTCTGCTTGAAGACGCTGATCATCACTATTAGCAGTGGTGCGCATGCTTTCCGCCAATTCGCGATAGCGTGTGGCATTGACCACCTCATCTTTAGCCCGAGATATAGCGCTGAGCATATCGTTCAGGTTTAGCGTTGGGTCATAAACGTTTTGATAATGCTTTAATGGTAGCTTTGTCAGCTCATCTTCCAGTAACTCTATAGCCTCGTAACGACCTATAACCGACGGATTATCAGATAACCCCAAGGGTTCGTTAAAGCGATGAATGATATCTAAGCCAAAAGCGTGAAAGGTGCCAATCCATAAAGTTGCTACTGCTTCAGGGGCTTTAGCAGCAATGCGCTCTCGGAGTTCGCCTGCAGCTTTATTTGAGAAAGTCAGTACTAAGATAGATGCCGGCTCAACACCTTCATCCAGTAGGCCTAGAACACGTCGAACCAGCGTTGTGGTCTTACCTGTCCCGGGGCCAGCTTGAAGTTGGTATGGGGTGCCACGGTGATCAGCAGCGTCGACTTGGGATTGATCTGGCTCCGAAGGCTTTTTAGCTATCGACTGAACGGGGATTGAATTAGCAGGCAGCAGCAAAGCATCCAATAACTGCTGTTGTACCACTGCATGAGGGGCTCCAATACGGTTTGCGATATCAAGCGAAGTCGTGTTCTCGTCGATATGCCAACGACGCAGTAGTGAGCGTGGCAATAAGAACTCACGAGCAAAGATATCCATCACGACTTCTCTATGCTCGTGGCTGCCATAATCCAGTACTCGCTCTACTCCAACGGCGGGCTCTTCACTGGATCGTGCTGCATCAACATCTTCAGCAATAAAGTCCTCTTCTCCCCCTTCCAGAACAAGATGAGCGATTTCATGAGCGATCAAGAAAGCTCGTTCAAAATCGCTGCCGCAATTTTCATAGAGAATAGTATCGCCATGACTATCATAGACGGCTCGACCGCCTTTTAGTTGGGGGTCATCTGCAGGCAAAGCACACAGTTCTATATCCCTGCGTTCGGCTTCAGCTGACGCAAAAGCCAGGGGATTGCTAATGTCACCGCCGGCCCTTATCGCTGCAAGATGCAGTTTTTCAGCTTCCTGGCGAGCCGACTCAATAGCGTCCATACTTTAATCCTTGAATGCTCTCAGAGCAGCTTTCTGCTCTTCTGACAAGTTAGACGTTTCTATCGCTTCATCAAAGGAAATTGGCTCAGGCGCAGTGGGCTTACCATCTGCCTTAAAGCTCTGCGCCGAAGATATTGTTGCGGGCCGATTTAGAGCAGATTTCATGATATCAGCACTGACATTAGCGGCATCAGCCACTGCTTCAATAAAGCGTATGGGGATTGACGAAAATGTTATCGTTTGATCACGCAGTCGCGTCAAAAATATTCTGCTTAAGCCTAGGCTTTTGGCTAAGTCGCGGAAGCTCTTCTTGTCCAGATTAGCCAACGGGTTTTCGACGCCCGTCGATCGTGATTCAGACTCAGTGCCCGACAACATTGACTGGAATTTATCCCATGCCATCGCAGCCCCCTCACTTACTTTGCCATCAGCTGGAATCTCCTCATGTACTGGAGCAGTAAGCATTTCAATTGAAAGGTCGATTAGCTCATCGCGGTACTGCGGGTAGCTCTGTAGGTACTTCTCTAATATCGCAGCGTCTCGCCTTGGTTCAACAGAAAAGGCGTATAAAACATCTTCTTTTGATTCATCGGGACCAATTGTCATAATTCTTCCTCCGCAGGCAGCATCGTCTGCAACTTTGTATATGCCCGACGTAATAGATTACGTACAGTCCGATCGGTGCAATCCAAAGCTTTTGAAATGGTTGGCGTATTTGGGTCTTTGGCTTCAACTTGCATGCCTTGTAGCCTTAGGCCGACCGCCCTTCGTTCCTTATCGGGCAGAAGCTTAATCGCATCACTTAGCCAAAACCGGAAATCACTATCGTCAAAACTTGACGACCCAGGACTGAAAAACTCTGCGGCGGCCTCCTCTAACCCAGGGATTACCTCAACTCCATCGTTGGTATCTCTAGTTAGCGTGGCAGGGTTTGCAAGAGGGTCGCTCTTGCTAGCTGGCCCCATTTTTCTTAGTACACTGAAGCGCAAGGCTTGGAGGGCGTGATTGAAATTTACTTCGTAATAATCAAGGGTAGAATCGCCATCAGTATGATCTTTAGCGACTTTCTCTAATAGCTGGCTGACTATCTCTTCTCGAATAATCCCCGCTTTTCCAAACTCAACCTCCGAAACGGCTTTTTTTAATGAAACTTCCAATCGAGTAAAAAAAGCAGAAAATAGTTGCTCCAAATGCTGAGATTCAGATCCACCCTTCTTCTGTCGAAGAAAATAGAGCAGCACCTCCATTGGTACTGGATTATCAAAGCGACTGCAACACTGTACTTGGTCGCTCTCAGGTATCCCCTCAAGCTCATCAATTAACTGCTCAACTTCAGGCCGCCTTTGATAGGGTTTTCCATCTTTTACTGATGTTTTCCTTAGTGGAATAGCCATCCATGCCTCCAAAATAAAACTTTGTTCTAGGATACACTTAATGTGATCATTTTAAATGATCCACCTAATTGGCTTATAAATAGCGTCCTTCCAGAGGCAAGAACACTGCTATGGGATTTCGTGTTTTTGGCGTAAATTGCGCCCATATCTGACTTTTTACTTTACCCACATATCTTCCATGAAAGGATCTTCGTGATTCATCAACAATTAATGGCAATCGTTGCGTTAAACTTGGTGAAAATCAATAATGCCCGTGCTCCAATTCGCTGGCAAATTGGATTGAGTAATGTCTTGTATTCATGAGGGGGAGTTTATGAGTGTCACACACTATGCGCTCCACTTACGGATGAATCATCAAAAATACCGGGCAGCATTTCATGAAGTTGGGCACTTAGTCATGCTAAAGAGTTGGAGGCCTGATAAGTCCAATGTGGCTATCTATTATGATGGGCTTTGGTGTGGAGAAATTCTCCCTCCTCCTAACTACCCGCATTCGATTGACGTTGCCAAAGTTATCGTTGCAGGAGTCGTTGCAGAAACGTGCTATGAACAGCTGAATGCGAAAGAGGTTCGACGTGTTTTCGAAAGCGATTTTCGTTCATTTGGCGGGGACTGGAAAAATTACAAAAAGAACTTAAAGGCCACTAAACCTGAGAGGATAGCGCTGTCGGAAATGCTATTAAATGAGGGAAGATACTATGGTGATGTGGTGGAAGACTCGGGATATTTTCCATATATCCATTCAGCTTGCATGGCTACGTTTCAGCATTTTGGTGAGCACAAAATGCACCTCCTAGCTAAAGCGCTATACCTTAACGGCAAAGTCATTCTTTAATGCAAATTCGTTTAACTTTATGACTAATTACTTCGAATTACTGCTTCATCTCAATGATTCTCAAGGGGATTTTATTGGCGATGATATGCTCTTGCATAACAGCTATATTCTGATCTTTCATCGAGATAAGTAATTCACAGGCTTCACCGCATGCTTTCATTTCAGCTGTTTTCAATTGCCGAGCTTGCTTCCAAAAAATGTCAGGCTGATTGAATTTATTAAATTCAGGGTTTTCTTTTGTCCATATACTGATATCTGCAGGAACCAGAATTGCATCGTGGTTATTAGACAACCCTATGGACATACCTGCAGGGTCAAAATCATAAAAACCAACACTTTTTGCTGGCGGATTTATTTCTAAAAGCTGCTTTACCTCTCTAGCATCTTCTTCGTGGCCTCGATAGATAAGCAATGAGTTGGAAAGCTCTTGAGGTAAACGCAGGCCAGACCAATCCCTAATAAGCTCACCATTCTCAACGATAACGACGGTTTCATTCTCGAGGATTAGATTTGAAGCCGGAGTATTCATGAAGCAGCGAGGAGGCAAAATGGCAAGACCTGAGTGAGTATTAATGGCAGTGCCGTCAGCCCGTGCCACTTTAATCAGATCTGAGAAGACGTTCTTGCCTGAAACCTTTTCGCTTTTACCACGGAGTGCTGCTTCCACCCTACTCTTTGGTAGTTCTGATTTTGAGTGGGGATTTAAGCCAAGCTCCTCATCCATCCAGCCTTGAAGGTAATCTCTGTCTTTCTGAGAGAAAGTTATCGTTGAATTTCCAGAAATACGACCTACGCCATGCTCATCATGGATTCGTTTCCACGTACTGTTAAGCTTTGCTGTAGGTCCACCGTTCAGAAAGTATGCTTGAATGACTTTGAATTCTCGTCTCACACTACCACTCCTGAAACTGGTTGAATAACTATGTCTGATACCCAGTAATTACCCCTGAAGGTGTCATCCTGCCTCTCTAGAAAATCAAGGCAGATCGATTTTCGATCTATGTCTGGTAAGCCATAAACCTCATTCACTAAGGCCATAAACCATAGTTCAGGTTCGCATCCGAGCTCTAAGACTTTATAAACCTCGTAGGCAGAAATTGATTGACTGGTTTCTTGCACCAGACTTACAGCATCTAAGACAGCTGTGCGTATAGGATCTACGGGTAATAGCTCTGCTTCACCTTCCAGCGCGTTTTTAACGGGCTCCTCTTCATGCTCCTCTTCTTCTACTGGAACGATTGGAGGGAGCTTATGAACAATCTCTGCAAGGTCCTCTTCATGATCTGGGTTACGTATATCTGCTTTAGCAGAAACCATAACGGCTTCAGCACGGTTCAATACTTGTGGGATTTTATCTAGATTATCGATATTTGCTGTGTACGTTTCCTGATTTTGATATAGACCTAGAACACTGTCGATCAATCGTGACTTGCGTTGTTGGCGGTTAATCGTATGTAGCATGTCAGTAAGCCGATCTATCGCATAAATCAGCTCTTTTCGACAGGCTTCAAGCGCTTTAGGGATTGCTTTTCTTAACAAGCGTCTTAAGTCAGGATCTCGACCCGCTTTAGCTTGTAGGTCCTGATAATCAAATGTACTAAGAATGTTATTAAACTCAGTCGCACGATCGATCATTTTTCGGTTTTCACGTGCTCTTAGGTCTAAATTATGTATGTGTGTAAATCCACTGCTGATGTGATGGGAGAACATTGCTATAGATTCTGTTAGCCCTTCTATGAGCTGCTGACCATATTCAAAGGCAATGCCCAAGTAAGTTAAGCTATCCTCTTCTGCGCCACGTTTCTTTGCTTCTTGGTAACCATTTATCGCCTCTTCAATCTCACTCCAAAGGTGCCCGATAACAACGTTAGCACTCGACATTCGATAACTTCGTGTGACTGCGGATAATGTTGTTGTAAGAGCGCGACTCAACTGGACGGGTTCGTCTGGATCTAGCTGCCATGCGAGATGGTGTTTCAATAATGCTTTTATTGCAGCTTGGTTTTCTTCTGTATCATGTAGTGTGCCACGATGGTTTAAATAGGCATCGAGCACAGGACCATGATGTGTGGCCAATGACTTCAAGCCATCTGCAGCATCATCTAATCGAGCCATTACAAAAGACCTCCTTGGGTCTGCTCTGTATCTTCGATGTCTAAGCGTTCGTGAGAAGCAATGAATTCCAGAACATCGTAAAGATAGCTCCATTTAGCAGTGGCACGATATCGCGAACCGGAAGCATCTAACTTGATGAGATATTCTTCACTCTCAAGCTTGTTCAAAATATGGCGGATACGGCCTTTACCATCTCTTGCAGCGGATTTGAAAAGAGCGTTCTTTGTTAGATCTGTAAGGGCATGATTTAACTCTGGAGATCTCTCAATATAGCCAAGCATTTCACTCTCATTAACTAACAAGCCTGCTTCTATAGGTCTTCCAGTTGGATTGCAATCACGAGCAAGTCTCATCCAGCGCACATACGGTTCTATCTCACTCGCAAACTGCTTGAAAGTTCTACGGATATCAGTTTTTGCTTTTGGCTCATCCAGATCAACATATGCCAAATGAAATCCTTTCCCATCACTTGTAGACCTTACTGAACGATCGATACGTATCAGAAACTCAAGCACTTCACGGTTATGCGTTTCGTTTTGGAGGAAAGCATACTCGCCAGGTAGAGTTTCATGGCAAATGACTTTGTCAGCGAGTAAAGCTTGAGTAGCACGAGAAAACATTTTTAGATCCATCTTATTCAGCCTCCACTGCCAGTGATGATAGTTTCCCTTTTAGAGAGTTTGACCGATTTTTTAACGGATCAGTAAGATTTCTAACTCCCCTTTTACGATCAATCAGTTTGCGGTGCTTAAAGAACTTCAGCAGATTTTGGTCTGTACTAGGGAATGCTGAGAAGCAATAGATGCCAGCCTCCTCAAACATATGGAACAGCCTTGCAATATTTTCGGGTGATAGAGCGGCAAGTTCGTCGATAGGCCAGTGAAGAGATATCTGATTATTAGGACATAGGTAACGTGCCATACCCATGAAGATTACAAGTATTGCTAGATAGGACAAGCCGTTACTACTTAGCGCATCAAATTCTTTAGCGGATTCAACATGTGCTTTACGCCCATTTTCTTCAAGACATATTCGCAGACGAATCAAAGAATTGATGTCATTACTGATACGAGCATTTTGTAAGGCTTCATTTGCTGATTGGATGGCATAGAGAAGCGCCTCTGGTGGTAGTTCAAAGTCTCGACCATCTTGCCATTCTCTCCATTGTTCATTAAAGCTGGAAAGCTTGTCCCAATAATCACCTTCCACCACCACTGAGGTGACCTGTAGTTCAATATTGGTTAGGTTCTCAATCCGCTGATTTGTATTGACGCGCTGCCCAAGAAGGCGTGAAACTCGTGAAACTTCATCGTTCAAACCTTTTAGGCAATCATGATATTTAGACAGGCTATCCCCAACCGCCCTTACCTGCTGAATTAAGACATCTCTTATTGCAGGAAGGTCATGATCTAATAGGTGCGCCAAATCTAGAGGCTGTTTAAGCCTGAATTCATCAGAAAACTCATCGCTATGACTTAAGCTTCTTCGCTGCTCAAGCAAAGATTCCCACGCTTTATAAATACGTGAGTTAATGTACTTATTGAGGATAGCCTGAGCGTTATTGACGCCTTCAATCACTTCTTTTTTCAGTTGCTTCTCTTCTGAAATAAGGCGGGATAGCTTGTCAGTCAAATCTAGCAGGCTACCACTTGGCTCTTCCTCGGCTGTTTCTGATACTGGACACTGTGAAATAAGGTTGTTTGCGTTTTCAATTTGAGGCTTTAGTTCTTTCAACTTATCTAGACTTTCGCGACGCTGAGTCTCGATACCATTTTTGGCCTGATGGTGTTTTTTGTTATGGATTTGAATATCTTCTTGCGCACTAGAAGCCTTAGATCTGAGTTCTGAAATTAGTAGGTCTTTCTCAGGTACTTTTGACCAGAAGTTTTTGCACCAACTCTCATATTTTTGTAATTCGGTTGTGTAGCCTCTGATTGTTTCAACTAAATTGTATTGATCATTCTTAGTTTTGCGTGCAGTTCTTATCTGATTGGGATCAACACCAGCTTTCTCGCACTCCACTGTGAAACGCACTTCGATTTGTTTCACTCGGGTTTGAAAATCAGCTTTCGACTGTTTTTCCTGAGATACGAGTAGATTAATCCTCTCCTCAATATTTTGGCTTTCAGATTGCTGCCTTGAGTCAAGTTCTAGCCTCGTTTGATTAAAAGAACTTTCGATCTCTCTTTTCAGTTCAGTTGTACGTTCATCATGGTCTTTTAGGGCTTTCTTGAGGCTCTTAACCTCTTCAAGAAGTTGTACCTGTCGCTCTTCAGCTTTCTCCTGAGCAATCGCCTTGGTTCTTTTGTACCTGTCTCTAAGGGCCTTAATGCTATCTCCTTGTTGTTTAACATGATGTTTCAATTCAGCATATTTTGTTTCAAGAGGTTTGATAGCCTTGAATAGCTCATTAGCTGCACTTTCTAATTCATCACATCGTTTTTGTGAAGACCTAAGGCGTGTATCAGCTTGCTCTAAACGTGCCAGTAATACATCTTCCCTAGTGGCGTGTGGCGGGGTATCAATATTTTGTAATGCTAAGTGCCATCCATAGATGGTGCCAGATAGCCCTTCTTTGTAATCAGGTTGCAAATCAGTTCTTAAAAGCAACTCTGGATCTAAGATTTTCCCGATTGTCTCAGCCCAAGCTGGGTCGAATAAACGTAGATCAGATAGCAATGTCCCGTCTTTAGGATAAATTAGAGCATTTAATTCATCATAAGCTTTCTGGAGATCCTTTGTTTCATCAAGCCCATACTGTAGGGCTTTTAGCGCTGCCTTGTGCTTATCATTTTGTGTGTCGAGTTCGCTCTTGCTGTTTGCTAAAGCAAATTCATTTACCTCAAGCTTCTCACTCGCTTCATCAATTTGAGCTTCAATGAGATCTAGGGCTTTTTGGTCATCGTTAGTTATTTGTACAGAACCAGATTGGAGCCCTGTTTTAACTATTAGGTTATTAAGTTCCTGGCGTTGCTTGGCGTTTTCGCCCTCTATCAACTCGGTAATTGCTTTATGCTTTTGGGAGGTGACTTCAGCTTTAGCATCCGCAAACTTTATGACCAGCTCGTTCTGTTGTTCCCTTAGTTCAAGCTTCTTAGCCGAGAGCTTTTTTAAGTCCTTATCGAGATTCTCTTGAGCCTTATATTTCCCTGAATCTAGTGCGCTTTCTAAATTGTTTACCTGTTTTGTGAGTAGCTCTAGATCACTCTCAAACTGTTGTAAACGATCAATGTGGTGATCTAAATTATCGTACTGAGCTTTCTTTTCGGTGACGTTCCAGCCCTGCCACCTTCTATTTTCATCATGGATTCCATTGATTTCGTCATCTAACTGCTTAGCTTGACTCTGAAGCTGCAACGCATTTTCCCTAAGCTGTAAGCTTTCGGATTTGTAAACTTCATCAAGGGCTGTAATCTCAACAGTAAGTGTTTCTATCTGATTTTTTAACGTTTCGGCCTGATCTGACGCTTCAAGGCAACGATATTTCAGCTCAGTTACAGCTATGACTCTGTCTGAAATAACAAGGTCTCGTTGTTGGTGCTTCTCTATGCAGAGGCGAATTTTTAGTTCTGCAGAGTCAAAATCCCTTAAGCCAGCAATATCCTGTACAAGTGTTTTATCTTTTAGGTGCTCAGGCCTTTCATCAATATGGATATCGTTAAACTGTGTTTCCGCAATCATTTTCTTAAGACGGTCAAACATATCTGCCCGCCTTAATATTGCGTAGCTCATTCTGTCTAAATGACTCATATGGTCATTCGGCCCGCCTAAACAGTATTCTCTGGCTAATTCACTCTCATTATTCCCCTTACTACCCCTTCGGCGTAATAGTTTCTTGTCGTTCTGAATGAGGGCTCTGTAGTCAGTAATGGTATCGATCTGACGTGATAATCGAATCCCCATGTCCTTTAAAGCCATGAATACTTCAGTTATAGCTGAGCCCCTTTCCAGCAATGGGGTAATGGTTGGATGAAAGAACGTTTCTTCAAGAGAGCCGGTTACAAATCGATAGATGGTTTTAGCACCACTGCTATGCCGATACATGACCACCAGTCGATGACCGTCTTCTCTTAGGTGCTCGTAGATAAGAGCGCTGGACTGCTTGGGAAGGTAAAAGTCTAAAAAAGAATCTTTATCAGCAACTTGGTCAACCAGTTGATTGGGCTCAGTACCATAAAATATAGGTATTAAGTTTAGTGCAGATGTTTTGCCAGCACCATTACCGCCGCTAGCATTAGAATGACCATCAGCATCAAACATAACTGATAGCCCGGAAAAATAGGAGTTATGAAGAGCTATTCGTTTAAGACCAAGCATAGATACATTCCTTTGAATAATAACTTCCATAATGCTATGTAGCATTTGTATACATGTATATACTGTATACATATATATGTAGCATTTTCACGCAGGTGTATGGATGAAAGACGTTAAATGGGATCAAGCGCTCCGTTTCCGCTTAATCGAAATTATTGCCCTTTGGGAGGGCCGCTTAACTACAAACCATCTATGTACTGCGTTTCAAATTGGTCGCCAACAGGCATCGCGAGACATTAACAGTTATCAGTCTCTTTTTGAAACTCCTCCTCTTGTACTTGATCGATCTATAAAGGGATATAAACCAACTCAAGCCTTTTCTCCAAAATTCAGCCAGGGAACTGCGAGTGAATATTTAGCGCTTCTCCATAGGCAAAAAGAAATGGTTGAAGCGTTTGATTGCTTCGAATTGGGTCATGCGGAATCAGAAATTGTAAGTGTTCCGGATAGGACTATTTCGCCAATCATAGTTCGCTCTCTAATACAGGCGGCACGAGAACAGCGCCGAGTTGATATTGATTACATATCACTTTCTACTCCTAAGGTCATAGGCCGGAATATAGTGCCCCACACTATCGTTAATGATGGTTTTCGATGGCATGTAAGGGCATATTGTGAGCACAGGAAAGAATATAGAGATTTTGTGCTTAGTAGGTTCAGAAATGAACCTGACTTACTGGATCGATCCGATTTTGGAAGGGAGCATGATACTGATTGGAATGAATCTACAGTACTTGAAATAACCCCAAATCCTTATTTATCTGAGGCCCAACAGCAAATTATTGCTGAAGATTATGGCATGCAAAATAAGTCCATGATCATTGAAGCTAGAAATGCTTTGGTTAAATACGTTGTTCAACGTTTAAACCTCTGCTTAGAAGAAAAACTTCTTAAAAACACTCCTGAAGCTAATCAGCTCACCGTTAAGAATCAACCTGACACAATTGCCCATCTGATATCTAAGTCACCGTAAATAAGGGGGCTAAAGTGAAAAGGATCACTCGTAAGGAACTTCATGAGCTAGTCTGGCTAAAACCTCTTTGTAGTGGTCAACTAATTCCGGACAGGGATCAAACCTTATTCTGGACAGCTCCTCTACAGGCCTTAGTTCCTGGCCCTCTGTAGATTCACTTATTCTGAAAACAACATAATAATGATTGAGCGGGTTCTACTTTGTTAGTCAGGCAAGGTTGCTTTTGGCGCTGATAAACCAGCCACTTGCATACGGGTGGCTGGTTTCGCACAGCCTGCAACTCGCTTGGGAATGGGGTCGTTAGCTCACATTAATTTTTTCATGTTTCTTCAGGCGGTATTCAAACTGACCTCTGGGCATATTCAGCAAGCGGGCGGCGGCGGAGATATTCCCCCCCGACTTTTCCAGCACATGGTTGAGGAATAACCCCTCAAGCGCATCGAAGGAATCCACACCGACCAGGATCTGATCCAGTGCCTGATTTGGGCTCATACCTGGAGCCTGCTCAGTATCGGGAGTTGTGCCTGAAGCTTGTAATAACGACTCTGCAAACTCTTTACAAGAGAACAGGTGTTCAATATCCAGACTTTCGCCATCTTCAGCCAGTATCACTGCCCTTTCGCATATATTCTCCAGTTCGCGAACATTGCCGGGCCAAGCGTAGCTAAGCATGGCATTGACTGCTTTTTTGGTAACGCCTTTGATGTTTTTATTGATGCGCTCTGAGTAACGATTGACGAACAAGTTGACCAGCAGTGGAATGTCGTCTTTTCGCTGCCGCAGTGGCGGAATTTCGATTGGGAAGATATTCACTCGGTAATACAGATCTTCACGAAAACGCCCGGCTTTGACTTCCTCTTTCAGGTCAACATTGGCAGCAGCGACCAAGCGGATATTTATGTTAATCAGGTCGCTTCCCCCTACCCGCTCTATCTCGCGTTCCTGAATCGCACGCAGCAGTTTGCCCTGAGCTTCCATCGGCAAGCTGCTGATCTCATCCAGGAACAGGGTGCCGCCATTGGCGCGTTCAAACTTACCCGGGCGGGAACTGACCGCACCGGTATAGGCACCTTTCTCAACGCCAAACAGCTCGGCTTCTACCAGCTCTGACGGGATGGCGGCACAGTTAATTGATATAAAGGGGGCGTCAGCACGGTGACTGATGGAGTGCAGTGCTTTGGAAAACCGTTCTTTGCCGACACCACTTTCACCTAGCAGGAGGACGGTAGAGTCGGTATTGGCCACTTTTTTCAGTAGCGTGGCGACCTTGTTAAACTCCCGGGATGCACCCACCAGGTCGGGCAGGCCTGCTGTCTCTGTGTCTGCCTGAGCCATCCCGGCTCTTTCATTATCGACACGTGATCTGGGCGGAGAGATAAAGTCTTCAATTTGCAGAAAGCGCAAACCTTCTTCAGTTTCGTCGCTTTCTTCAAGGGGTGTCCCGATTACCCGGCAGTGCTTGTGTCCCATTGCGGTACATTCAATCTCTTTCCAGAAGATCGGTCGGCCCATCACTGCGGTGGTGTAACCGCAGGCGTAACCTGTCATCATCCAGCAAGCGGGTGAGCCACTGATACCAAAATGCTCGAGGTGCGCCTGAGCTTCCCAGGAGTGCTCCCAATAGTAGTCGCCCCAGAACTCGCCGGTCTGCTCATCGAACTGCATGGTGTCTACAGCACGGTTGTGCACAAAACCTTCGGTCTCTCTGAGCTTTGGGCCATAGGAAAACATATCGGTAATATCGGTGATGCCATATTCATCACGCAACCTGCGGGCATCTTCAGAGCCTTGCTGGTAACCAAGCCGGGTAAAGATTTCGCGGGTTTTGCGGATGCCTAGCTGATCGACCAGTTCACGCCGGAGAGTGGCCAGGGAAAAGCCGTGCAGCAACAGCATACGCTGTCCCAGTAGCCGGATTTCACCACGGTCCAGATTGGTCTTAATCAGTGAATCAAGATCAAGTTTTACTTGGTCATCTATGAATTTTTTCATCGTCACCCATATCGTTATTTTTGTCAGTGGTGGCTGGACGATTGCTATATTTTTCTACTCTACCTATTCACCCGGAAATATCCAATTACCCGGTTTAATCACTTTTGGTGATCCAGGGTGATACGTGCTCGCAGAGTTCCACCGCAATACTTTTGGCGGTAGGTGTCAGACTTTGCAGGCCGTAGCTGGCCAGCGGGATCAGCGGATTACACTCAGGGTAATAGGCGGCCAGATTTCCCCGGGGGATATCATAGGGAATCAGCCGAAATCCCTGCACTTCTCGGGTTACGCCGTCATTCCAAATGGAACGGATATTGATCTGCTGACCAGCACTAAAACCGGAAGCTTGCAGGTCTTCGGGGTTAATAAGCACAATCTTGCGTTCGCCATGCACGCCGCGGTAGCGGTCTTCCATACCATAGATGGTGGTGTTGTACTGGTCATGGGAACGCAGGGTTTGCAGGATAAAACCGGTGGTCGGGCCTGATACTATGGCGGCACTGGCCAGAGGGGACTCCGGTAATGGATTGGCATGAATCTGCAGCTGGCCTGAGCGAGTATTGAAGACCCGCTGGCGAACCGGGTTGCCGAGATAAAACCCTCCGGGTTCGGTGATGCGGGTGTTGAAATCAGCGAAGCCGGGTATGGTTTCAGCAATCAGGTCCCGAATACGGCAATAATCTTCAACCAGCCAGTGCCAGGGCACCGGATGCTCACCCAGCGTCGCCTGTGCGATTCGAGCGATGATCCAGGGTTCGGAGTGCATGGTGGTGGCCAGTGGTTCAACAATGCCGCCGGAGGCATGTACCATGCTGAACGAGTCTTCCACGGTTACCCGTTGTGGCCCTGTAGCCTGCAGGTCAATATCTGTGCGGCCCAGGCAAGGCAGAATCAGTGCTTCCTTGCCGGTTGCCAGGTGAGAGCGATTCAGCTTGGTACTGATCTGTACTGTCAATTCACACTTACTCAGCGCCTGCTGCGTTAGCTGGGTATCAGGCGTGGCGGCGGCAAAGTTACCGCCCAGGCCGATAAAGACCTTGCTGCGTTTTTCCAGCATGGCGGCAATGGCTTCAACCGTCGCGTGGCCATTGTGTTTGGGCACAGTAAAACCAAAATGCTGCTCAAGCTGCGCCAGGAAATCAGGGTCAGGACGTTCATTAATGCCCATAGTCCGATCGCCCTGGACATTGCTGTGTCCTCTCACCGGGCAGAGACCGGCGCCGGGCAGTCCAAGCTGGCCCCGAAGTGCCATCAGGTTGACCAGCTCCTGAATAATGGCAACAGAATGGTAGTGCTGGGTTAGCCCCATCGCCCAGGTTGTTATAACCCGCGGCGATTGCAGGAAGATCTCTGCTGCCAGACACAGGTCCTGCTTACTTAAGCCGGACTGCTCTTCAATTTGTGACCAATGGGTATGCTTTACGAGGTTGAGATAGTCTGTTGCGCCCCGGGTGAAAGCATTGATAAAAACCTGATCAAAAACGTCTTCAGAACGCTGTGGGTCGGCATCGACCTCAATGAGATGTTTTACCAACCCCCGAATTGCGGCCATGTCCCCGCCGAGTTTGGGAGACAGGTACAGTGTGTTCATACGCGTGGCTGAGCTGGTCAGCATCTCAACCGGATCTTGCGGGTGCTGAAAGCGCTCCAGCCCCCGTTCTTTCAGGGTATTGAATACTACGATTTGGGCGCCACGTTTTATGGCGCTGCGCAGGGTTTCCAGCATCCTTGGGTGGTTAGTACCTGGATTCTGGCCAAATACAAAAATAGCATTCGCCTGCTCAAAATCATCAAGCGTTACTGTGCCCTTGCCAACCCCGATGCTCTCAGTTAAGGCAACGCCGCTAGCCTCATGACACATGTTAGAGCAATCAGGAAAGTTATTGGTACCAAAGGCTCGGCCAAATAGCTGGTACAAAAATGCAGCTTCATTGCTGGCGCGGCCTGAAGTGTAAAGTTCCAGTTGATCGGGATGCTCAAGTTGTTTCAGGTGTTTGGCAATCAGTGCTATCGCAGCATCCCAGCTGATTGGCTGGTAATGGTCTGTTGCCGGATCGTAGCGCATTGGCTCGGTAAGTCTGCCCTGGTATTCCAGGAAGTAATCCGACTGCTGGCGTAACCAGCCGACGCTATAACGGGCAAAGAAGGTCTGGTCGACTGTTTTGGAGGTAGCTTCCCAGGTCACCGCTTTGGCGCCGTTTTCACAGAAGCGAATACGGTTAGGGTGTTTGTCTTCGCCCCAGGCGCAACCGGGGCAATCAAACCCGTCAGGTTGATTGGTATTCAGCAGCGAGCGGATATTGATGGTGGGCTGTTCGCTCTTGAACAGGTATTTCAGGGTACTGCCAAGTGCCCCCCAGCCCCCAGCCGGGCCCAAATAGGGAGGTTGGCTGAATCGGTTTTTTTTATGCTTCATGGTTGGACTCTGATAATTGCAGTGCCTGTGCATTCTGGTGAAAAATGCGATGTTCGCCATTTCTCAGTTGTTGGGTCAGATTGAGGTTATGGGCTTTGGCAACAGCGATTGCCTGATAGCTTGGGCTTGATAAATGTGTCAGACAACGCAGCCCTGCCCTCACCGCCTTATAGACCAGCTCAACACTGCAACGGCTGCTCATGACAATGCTGTGCTGGCTTAGATCAAGCTGCTGGGCCAGTGCATAGCCGATAGCTTTGTCCATTGCGTTATGGCGACCAATATCTTCCTGGAAGGTAATAACCTGCCCTGATGTATTCAGGAGTACGGCGGCATGCAGGCCACCAAAGTCCCCCCTTTGCTGCTGCAGTATGCTGAATTTATGGTGCAGGTCGCCCATTGCGGACAGGTCTGGCAAAGGTTGTGGCGAGTTCGATTGCAGTTCGGGGAAGGCCTGGTGCAGTTGTTCAGTACCGCACACGCCACAGCCTGCCATCCGTCGCCGGATCACCCCATCGTGGCGGTAGCGGTGGGATGCTCTGCTGCTGAGGGTGATATCGAGTATTAATGGCGACAGGGCTTTGTCTGCAACACGCTGGTCTTGGGTTTCAGGGGATTGCAGCGCCATGTCCCTGATTTCATCAGGATCGGCAATCACACCTTCATTAAATAGAAAACCAAGCGCAAACAGCTCCAGTGATAATGGCGAAACCATCATCACGGCATGCGCGACCTGATTAATAGTCAGCGCCAGTGCAACCTCTTCTGCCAGGGTTGCTACTGCAACTTCATCAGAGCTACCCAGGCGGTAGCGTTGTTGACGGCTACCTGCTGCCGTTTTCATCGGCACGGTGGAGGGCGTGGTTATGGACATAAACGCTTAATGGCCTTTCCGCCGCCTGCAGCGAGTGCAGTCCGGTGTGAGTATGTGGCACGTAGCGATAGGGGTAACCGAACAACAGTTCGCCGCTTGGTCGGCCAGCAGGGAGAAGCTAAACAATAGGATTGTCCTTCACCGTTTATTTGTAGTGATAAATGTTGGTCGCCTTGTCACTGTAGCTCATAGCATAGCAGGGCTTTTTACGACAAAGTTAAATCGGGCTTTTCTTATAGTATATTCTTTAATATCAACATCTAAATAAATATTCATCAGATATTACCTTAAGATACCGGCGCAGAGCGCCGGGCTCTTAGGCGGGTTTGTTACACGGTTTCTGCTTCAATCATAGCGCGTAATTTTCGTCTTACCCGGATACCACCTGCATCACTTGAAAGCAGTACTGGGTTCATGCCCAGCAGGTCTATACCGCCCATTTCTAGCTGCTGTGCTTCGATAATCGGTTTATCTTCCAGAGTGAATGCCTCAATCATGCCTTCCATCTTAACGCGGTTATATTCGCCATCATCCATTTTGTAATTGCGGGTAGAAGCAAAAAAGTAATGCGTCGTTGTGGCTGATTCCGGCGTCATAATGTGGAAGTCATAGAGTACCAGGCCATCGTTATGATAATCATCAGCATCCTGCACAGCCCCCACGGTTAGTTGCATATTGGAAGGGGCATGCCAAACCACTTCGAAGAACTGATTGGCAGTGTCCTCTGGCCGCTCAAGGTTCATGGCAAACAGCAGCATGGCCGGATCAGCCAGCCAGTCCCAGCGTACGGCAATGGTGTCGCCCTGCTCGTTTACTTTGGGTAGCAGTGGACTGAGTTTGCCGTTGGTATTGATCAGCGGGCCATGCAAGTGATCAATATGTGACAGATCCATGATGTTATCGGTCACCAGTTCATAATTACACTTGTTGTGCATATAGGTATGAGCCACTGAGCTGGCGGGATTCCGGCTCAGGCTCGAGCAGTCCATGATCTTGCCAGGATCAGCTTTGTCACTGTCTCCCATCCAGATCCAGATAAATCCATCCCGCTCTTCCACCGGGTAGGTTTTCAGTTTGCATGCTTTAGGCACCTTGCCATTGCCATGCGGATTGTTTGTGCATTCACCATCGGCATTAAAACTGAGGCCGTGATAATGACACGTAATAGTGTCGCCATCGCGTTTGCCGATATGCAACGGGGCGAAACGATGTGGACAACGGTTAGTGGTAGCAACCATATTGCCTGCAGTGTTACGAAAAAGCAGTACAGATTCAGACAGTATGGTGCGGGGAAACAGCGCGTCACCGACCACTTCCTCACTCAGCGCGGCCACATACCAGGCATTTTTCAAAAATTTGTATGAGTCAGACGCAATAGTGTTTTCCATGATTGTTCTCCTCTATCCGGTCAGGTTTATAGGTCAAACGGATAGCCTGATAGCTGCCTAAACAACTACGTAAAATGGTTAAAAAGGGAGAGTGCCGTGGCTCAGATAACCCCGGCCACTCTCCAATGCCATAGCCAAATGGCACCCTGAAGGGTTCTATTTGCCTGAGGACCGCATGTTCTGCACTGTAAATTTATCGACAGGGCTGAGTGCGGGATCGACAATTCCTTTGAACTGGCCAGTGGTACAGTGCTGTGCCTGAACATCAATCATTGAGAACGAGTCATCAATGGATACGCCGGTACCTTTGTTAACCGGCAAGTGATGATCTGGGTGTGCCTGACCAATTGAGAATGAACGCCACAGGTCACCTTTACGGTCATACGCGATGGTGCGCGGAATGGTAAAGGTCTGGGCATCGATAAAGTGAATGCGCTTGCTGATCGGATGACTCTCGTCTACCGGGTGCGACTCAAGCAGATGGACCTTACGCAGTTGCCAAGTGATCTGAGGGAAGCAACCGCCCTTGCCACCAAAGGCGACCATTTTGTAGCCGTCTTCGTCATCTGGATGCACTTCAAGGTCGTACTCAGTCAGCGCATTATGGTTATACATTGGCAGCAGCACATTCTTGGTGCCTTTATAGGCCCAGTTCATGTCACTGATACGGCCGTTATAACCCTCAAAATCTTCGATCATCAGGTCAGAACCCAGGAAAGCATCCGTCGTCTGACCGGAAGACAAACGACGTACCCGGCGCTGAAAGCCCAGGTAGAGGTAAACGTTGTCCAGCTTGGTGTCATCCTCAAAGCGGTGAATCAGCAGCTGGGTGTTTTTCACGTCGTAAGGCTCGAGTACTTCACCATAGGTGGAGCGGAAGAAGTTAGACGGGTTTGGCGTAACCTCAGGGAATGGCTCGTGTTGAGTACGGTGGGTAAAGTTAAGGAAGTGGAAGTTGAACTTCAGCGTCCGTTCAACCTTGCCACTGCCCATGTCACGATACTTCCAGTAGAACGGATAGATTGAGGCAGAATCACCCCAGTTGTAACCGTACTTGAAGTTCCAGGCCAGCTTCTCGCCCGCACGAGGATCGTCCATTGAAGGCTCTTCCGGGAATGGGCGACCGGCAACCGTCTCGGAGATCTGCCCCACTTCAGCACCCAGTGTGACACCAGCAGAGTACTTGCGGGTCGCTTCAATATAACTCTCATCCAATACGAAATCGCTGGTCTCACCGACTTTCATGTCGGTATCACCGTTCTTGATGAAGGTATACATGGCCGGGTCCAGCGCCTCTTTGAACTGATCAACGTTGGACTGATTAATGGTCATGCCGGCGCTCAAACCTTCAAGGGTCGGCACACCGTCTTTATATGGGTAAAAGCTACTATCAATTACCGCGTCCGACACTTCAGCCTGTACCTGAGTAGTCATTACGGCGGTGATAGCCAGAGTTAACAGTGGTTTATTTCGCATAATTACACCTTTAATTGTTGTTATAGGTTGAGTGTTAGAAGCTGTAACGGACTGTCAGCTGAATCTCATCTTCCTGGTTGGCAACACCGATCGGGCCATTGGTGAAGCGTGCCAGTGGCTCATAGGTTTCCTGGCCAGCGGGTGCCCAGTTGAAACGCTCATCACCACCAAACTTCACATTCAGACCCAGGTTGAACATCCAGTGGTTATCCGGTGTCCAGGAGATGCTTGGAGCAATGGCAGTGGCTTTGCCCGCGAAGTCATGCGCCATGATGATCTGCGGACTCAGACGGTTATTGATGTACCAACCTTTGAACAGCAAGGTGGCAATCCAGTTATCTTCATCGTTTGGCATATCCTCAACGTGATCCAGGATGTGCTCACCAAACAGCTGGGCCGAGATCAGGAAGGCACTCTGGGTACCCAACGCAGGCATCATCAGGTTTTTATCGAAACCGATGACATAACGCAGCATGTCAGTTTCCTGATGGCCGTTGGCATCACGAGCCAGCTCTTCACCTTCGGTGTAAGCCAATTCCAGACGCCAGACTGCATCCATGTTCATGGAGTAGTAGTCAACAGCACCCCCCAGCAGGGTTACTCGTGGGAATTCAATATTAAACAAACCGAAGTTATCACCCGGTCCAGGCAGCGCATGCAGCGACGGTAGCTGCTGACGGAAGTGCAACGCATTCAGGGAGAACGTGGCGTCGCCATACACCCCTTCCCACTTCACGCCGAACTGGGTATTGGCCAGGCTCCAGCTAGGCTCTTCCACATCATTGATGACGTAAGGGCCGCCGCCGTTAATACGGCTGCTGAAGAAACAACCTGCATCCAGGATGCTGTATGACTGTCCACAGGTACCCAGGTTGCTGGGACGGAACTTGTCGAAGTTCCAGACAAATGACAGGTTGATATCATCGAAGGTCTCAGTGGCACCCATGCGCCAGGTGGCATTCAGCATCCACTGTGGGATACGGATATCTTCCAGTTCGTCATAGATGTTGTGGCGGGAGTAATCCACCGGGTTGAGCACATCCAGTACCCGGAACAGGTCAGTTTTGCCCCAGACTACCTGTTGCTTACCGATGGACAGGGACAGCATGTCGCCATTATCCATTGGCAAGTCGGCGCGGACATAGAGTTCGCGGATGAAGTCCAGCTGGTCGTTGAACTCTGGGAACATAGCATCGCTTTCATGCTGATCCATGTAACCGTCAAGGTTGTTACACAGTGCCGGATCGTTCTCGCAGGGGAACGGAGTACCCGGTGCCAGAATGACATTGGAGAAATCTGAGCTGTGCCAATTGGACCCGAGATGAGGTTCCTGCGCATTTTTGCCAAAATCTTTATCGTTCAGATCGTAGACACCGTCATAGGTACCGCGCAGAACGCCGTTCAGGGACAGGGAGCGAAACGTCTCGCTTTCATAGCGGGTTTCGAATTCTGCCTGGGCAGTGTTGCGGAACTTGGACAGACCTACATCCTGGCGGTAGTAGGTGGCGTTCTCTACAAAGCCCGCCCAATTCGTTTCTGCAGCTACCGCGGTGGTAGCGAACTGGCCCCCTGCCAGTACAACAGAAACAGCCAGTGCCATGCGAGTGTATGTCGTTGTTATTTTTTTCGACATTTTTATCGGCCTCTTGTTATGCCTTGGTTGTCACATATAGGGATGAATCTGGAGTTTGCGCCACATCCCCTTCGGTTTCGGTTGACTGAACACCTGCTTCAGGCGCATCGGCGTGAATTACACCGTCCTCATCTAAGTAGGCGTTACGGATAAACTTGGGTTGGAAAACCAGTACCCAGCTAGGGACCAGCAGCATGGCCGCGATGGCATTGAGTACGACCATTACGATCAGCAACAATGCGGCATCGGCTTGGAAACGAAGGTCAGACAGTGCCACCCACATCACGATACCGGCGATCAACGTGGTCGCTGTGAAGCTGACCGCAAGGCCGGTGGTTCTGATGGCATGTTTAACCGCATGTACCAAGCTGGACTGATGGGTCATCTCAGCGCGAATACGGTCCATCATGTAGATGGAGTAATCGATGCCAACACCTACACCCACGGCGATGATTGGCACGGTATTAGCGTTAATACCCATGCCTGCCAGCCCCATATAGGCATAGGTCAGTGTGGTGGCAAACAACATGGCACCAAACATCATGGCACCGGCCATCAGTGACTGATAAAACAGCGTCACGAAGAGAAAGATCAGCAGGAATACCAGTGGCAATACCATCAGGTTGGTTTCATAAGCGGCTTCGTTCTGTGCTGCAATGACACCAATGGTGCCCCCCGCCAGACGTACCGTCAGACCTTCAACCTGCCCTTCGTTATCAGCAATCCACTGTTTTGCGGTATGAATGGCGCGACGGATGGTTTCGCCCTGATGATCCTTGTAATAGAACACCAGATTGGCAACCCGCTCGTCAGTATCCACGAACTCATCCAGCGCACCGGGAATCGGATTGGACATCATGTAGGTATACATCAGGCCACCGACATAGCGCTGATCAGCAGGCACCTGATACCAACGCGGATCATTGTTGTGCAGCAAGCGGTTAACCTGCATCACCAGGTCGGGCACGCCTTTGGATGCACCCACTTCAGGATCCATCAGCATATGGCGTTGCAGATCAGCCAGTGCCAGCAGTACTTCGGGACGTTTAATACCACCCTTCTCTGCTGTTTCGGCAACGATGTACATCTCTTCAGACCCGGGAAAACTGTCATTTACCGCTGTCGAGGAGATGTTGTAATCATGATCCTGATAGAGAATTGGCGAGCCAGGCTCTGATTCACCAATCACCACTTTAGAGGAGAAAATGAAACCGCTCAGCAGCATTACGCCGGCAATCATTAGTGCCGTCGCACCCGCTTTGCGGCTACTGATCAAGTCCGCACAAAAGTGGCCAACGCTGCGGAAAATATTGTCGCGAATGTTGTTGTCTTTTGGCTTTGGCAGCACAGACAGCAGTAACGGCACCGCCAGCAGCACAGTCACGATGATGCTCAGCGCCCAGATGGAGGCATAGTGCGCCAGCTTAGTATTCAGCGGAATCGAACCAATGGCGATCAATAACAGACCAATGGCATCTGACACGACCCCCAGGCTGCCGGGGCGGAACAGGCTTTCAAAGGTCAGCCGCGCGGCCAGGTGATGGTCATCGTGGCCTGCCAGTTCGTGGTAATAACGTTCAACCAGCTGGATACCATGAGACATGGCGCGGGCCGAAATCAGGAACGGGATAACCAGACTGAGTGGATCGAGGTTATAACCGAACAGAGAGATAATACCAATGCCCCAGATAGTGGACACGATAACCCCTGTTAGTGGCACCAGAATACCGTACGCTTTGCGGAAGTAAAAAATCAGCAAGGACAGCATGATCAAAATGGTGAACAAGAAGATCTCGTAGATCTGGTCGAGATACTGATAAGCCCAGCCAACCAGCATCGGCTGGCCAGTGACATGGATTCTGACTCCGTCTGCTGATTCAGCAAGGCGCATCTGCTGAATTTTGTTGAATGTGGCCGCGTAGTCCAACTGTCCTTCTATTAACTGCGCTTTAACCAGCGCCATATGCATATCGGGACTGACCAATGGGCCATAGATACGACCATCAGCGACTACATCCTTACGGATCTGATCCAGCTCTTCAGTTGTAAGCTCAGTATGCTCCGGATTGTAATAGGGTACCGAGTTCACATTCCCTTCAGGGGTCAGCCATACCTTACGCGTATTACGGTGGGTAACACTGGTTACCAAGTTATGGTTAACCCCAGGCAGTGAATCTACCTCTTTAGTGATGCGATGAATCCGCGCCAGCGCTTCATTATCAAAGATGTCATGCTCGGTATATTCAATACCTACAATAATGACATTGGCACCACCAAAGGATTCCTTGATCTCGTTATGCAACTCAATATAGGGGTGAGTTTGCGGCAGCAGGTCAGCGAAATCGGAGTACATTTTGACGCTGGGAATCTGCGCAGCAAAAAACAGCGTGGCAAGAAGTATCAGCCCAAGAATGGTTTTGGGGTAATCAAACACCCGCTGCTCAAACTGGTGCAGCCAGTGGGTGGTTGTATGTGCTTTAGCAGAGTGCTTATCCATAACCGGTATCCTGTAAATAAATCAGAGCTTCAACGCGACAAGCGTGCCTTTACCACCACCGAGCAACACGCCCTCGGCTGTAGCAATGCCTGCGCTGAGGTAAACAGGAGGCAGTGAAACCGCAACTGTCTGCCAGCTATCATCGATATATTGAAGAACGGTGGCGTTCTCACCTAGCGCATAGGTAGTGCCACCGGCAGTGAATAATTCGAATAATGGAGCCGATACCGGTGTTGGTGATATTACCCAGGACTCACCCCCATCTTCTGTATGTAAAATGGTACCGTCGAGACCCACGGACCAGCCCTGCAGCTGATTGAGAAACAGTGTGTCCTGAGGATAAAACTCGTCCTGCATGGGCGGCAGCACATCCCAGCTCAAACCACCATCGTTGGTGCGGGCCAACATGCCAAATTCACCCGCTGCAAAACCATGCTCTGCATCCAGAAATTGAATGCTGGTCAGCTGAGCATCTTCATTTAATGAGGTTTCCTGCCAGCTAGCGCCCTGGTCAGAGCTGGATAGCAGCGTAGCAAAACTGCCAACAGCCCAATATGAGCCGTCGGGTGTGCAGGTCAGCGAGAGCAGATTTTCCGGGGTATCAAGCGCGAGTTTGGTCCAGGTTTTTGCCTGATCCTGGCTACGCCAGATCTGCTTATTAAAACTCAGTACCAGAATTGACTCATCCGGACAGACGGTAATATCCAATAAGCCCGGATTACCCTCAAGGGCCTGACGCTGCCACGACTGTTCACCCACTGCGCGGGTCAGAATAACGCCGAAGTTACCCACCACGATTTCTGTTGTCTGGGTACTGGCAATCGCCTGATACTGGTCGGTACGCAGCAAGGACTTAGTATGTTCCTTGGTGACACCCTCCAGGTTCAGAGGCGCTTCACAGCCAGTTGCTGATATAACAGCACCCAGAAGTGCAGTTTTTAAAATAGGATTTAACGATTTCACAATATTATTCTTATTCATAGTTATCGATTTCCATCGCCAAAAATTGCCGGTCAGACCACAAAAAAGAGTGCGAATCCTTTGCTTGTAGCTTGGGTTTAAACCCCTGACCGGCAGACGGCTCTTTTATCAAGTGATGAAAATGCTTACAGGAATTACTGTAATTCAGAATTCCAATACCCATCCAATACATTTAAGTCGCTTTCTCAATACCAAAAAGGTATTGCTTGAAAAGCCCACCATAGAACTAAAAAACTGTTTATAAACATATACTTAAGAATCAAGCTTAGACGAAAAATAGATTTACAGGCTGAGCATCACCGACAGCTTTTTACCCAGCGTGAAGAAATACACAAGGAGAGTCATCGGAATAACGATGCAGGCAAACAGGTTCCGGCATCGCGGGCTGTTGCAGTATGTCCGCTGATTAAACCAGGGGAGAGAAAATATAAGTGTTAAGCCCGGCCAGAGAATCGGGCAAGCCCGGCAATCAGCGCTTGGCCAGTTTGTAGGCCACCTGGCGCCGGGTCAGACCCAGCAAGCGGGAAGCTGCTGCCACATTGCCTCCGGCGCGTTTCATGGCTTGATCCAGCAAACGGTTTGCATGCCGCTCCAGATTGAGGTCAGTATCTGACAATTCATCAAGCTGCATGCCCAGACAGGCCGGGCGATCCTCACTGACCACCCCATCGGAGCTGACCGAGGCCAGCATTTTTTGTTCGGTCTGTATCTTGAGCTGCTCAAGTCCCAGCATGCCATTATCCGGCAGTAACAGAATTGCCCGCTCAATGACATTTTCAAGCTGCCTGACATTGCCTGGCCAGTGATAGTGCACCAGCTCTGCCATCGCCTCGTCGGTGACCCCTTTGACTTTTTTGTCATACAGTGGGGCGTACTTTTCCAGCATCGCCTGTATCAACAGTTTTATATCCTGGCTGCGCTCACGTAGCGGCGGAATTTCGACTGGATAGGCTGAGAGCCGGTAATAGAGATCCGAACGAAAGCGACCATCCGCAATCATGCTGTTGAGATCGACATTGGTGGCGGCAACCAGACGGACATTCACCTTGCGGATCTTGTTATCACCCAGACGCTCAACCTCACCGGTTTGCAGTACCCGCAGCAGCTTGACCTGCGCCGCTGGTGATAGCTCGCCCAACTCGTCCAGAAACAGTGTTCCCCCATCGGCACGTTCAAATTTACCCGGTCGTGATTGTTGAGCCCCGGTAAAAGCTCCTTGGCTGACGCCAAACAGTTCAGCCTCAATTAACTCTGCCGGTATTGCCCCGCAGTTAATCGGCACAAAGGGCGCTGCATTGCGGTCACTGTTGTCATGCAGCCACCTGGCAAATACCTCTTTGCCAACCCCGGTTTCACCAAGAATTAACACTGAAATGGGCGCTTTTGCAGCGCGACTGAGCATATCAAAACACTGCAGAAACCCCGGTGATTCGCCAACCAGATTGCCCTGAGTTGGCGGTTTACTGCGTTTACCGCGCAAGGTTTTCAGCTCCTGCTCGATATCCACCAGATCTTGCTGTACCTGCTCGGAACGGAACAGGTTGATGTAGTGCT
This sequence comes from Pontibacter sp. JAM-7, assembly GCF_048548695.2. Lineage (NCBI taxonomy): Bacteria > Pseudomonadati > Bacteroidota > Cytophagia > Cytophagales > Hymenobacteraceae > Pontibacter > Pontibacter sp. JAM-7. Next base: position 96,117 of record NZ_JBLYIF020000002.1, on the reverse strand, counting down.
GGTCTTCCCAGGCATCCGCCGGTTTGCCAACCAGCAGGCAGTGATCGTCACCTTTGGCAACACATTTGGTTTCTTTGAAAACAATAAAGCGTTTGAAGAAACCCGTGACATAACCCGATGCATAACCGGCCAGCGCCCAGCAGATAGCGTGATTGCTGGGACCAAAATGGCGCAGGTGACATTCAGCTTCCAGGGATTCATGGCAGATGGCGCGGCCAAAAAAAATGCCGGCCTCCCAGTCAATATCCGCATCGATCACTTCTGCCTGAACCACTCCTTCAAAGCCGTGCAGTTCAGGGCCAATACGAAAAACTTCGTAATTGTCCCCTTCACCAAACAGCTTATAGGCCATAGCAGCATCCTGCTGACCGGAGGCAAATCCCATTCGCAACAGCGTGCCCTTGGCACGCTCAACCCCATAGTTTTCTATCAGGTCACGGCGCAGTTCGGCAAAGGCTGATGCATGCAGCAGCATCATCCGGTTCTGGTCTAGCCAGATCTGGCCTTTTTCAATGTCAAAATGTAACCGGGACCTCAGGTTGAACTGATCTATCAGACGTTTCTTTGGCATAGTATTTATCTGCAGAAGCCAGGTAACAACGGGGGCACCCCCCTCTCGGTGCTGTTACATATTCGGGTAATTGGGGCCTCCACCACCCTCAGGTACCACCCAGGTAATATTCTGTGCCGGATCTTTGATGTCGCAGGTTTTGCAATGGATGCAGTTTTGCGCATTTATCTGGAAGCGTGGCCCATCAGTTTCTTCGATGATTTCATACACCCCCGCCGGACAGTAACGCTGAGCCGGCTCCTGAAAACGCTTCAGATTGTCGCCCACAGGCAGGGCCGGGTCAGTCAGTTGCAGGTGGCAAGGCTGATTCTCTTCATGGTTGGTATTAGAGATAAACACCGAGGATAGCTTGTCAAAGCTGAGTTCACCGTCTGGCTTCGGATATTCGATTGGCGTCGTCTGATCAGCCGGTAGCATTCTGCTGTGATCAGCATCCGTATCATGCAGGGTAAATGGCAGCTTGCCGGCAAACAGATTCTGATCGACAAAATTAAATGCGCCTCCCAGGATCGGACCAAACTTGTGCAGTGCCGGACCAAAGTTACGCGACCTGAACAGTTCGTCATACAGCCAGCTCTGAGCAAACTTATCGGCATAGCTGCTCAGTTCCCGCGGGGCATCGGTATCAGTAGTGAGTGCTTCAAATACGGATTCAGCTGCCAGCATGCCGGATTTCATCGCGGTATGGGTGCCCTTGATCTTGCTGAAATTCAGTGTACCGGCATTGCAGCCGATCAATAGCCCTCCAGGGAACGTCATTTTTGGCAGTGCATTAAAACCGCCTTTAGTAATGGCGCGAGCACCATAGGACAACCGATTGCCACCGGCCAGATGTTTCGCCAGCACCGGATGATGTTTCAAACGCTGGAATTCATCAAAGGTACTCAACCAAGGATTGGTGTAATTAAGGTCAATAATCAGTCCGACCACCACTTCGTGGTTTTCAAGATGGTAGAGAAAAAAACCACCGGAGCTGTCGCCGGCCAATGGCCAGCCGGTACCGTGAACCACCAGTCCGGGCTGATGTTGCTCAGCAGGAACCTGCCATAACTCCTTGAAACCTATCGCATAGTGCTGAGCATCGGCATCAGTGTCCAGCTCGAAACGACTGATCAATTGTTTCCCAAGGTGACCGCGACAACCCTCGGCAAACAGAGTGTACTTGGCATGCAGTTCCATGCCTGCCATATAATTAGGCCCCTGCTTACCTTCCGCAGTAATGCCCATATCCCCCGTGGCAATGCCTTTAACACTGCCGTCATCATGATAGAGCACTTCGGCTGCTGCAAAACCAGGAAATACCTCAACCCCTAGCTGCTCCGCCTGCTCTGCCAGCCAACGGCACAGGTTGCCCAGGCTAACGATATAATTGCCCTGGTTATGCATGGTTTTTGGCACCAGCGCATTGGGCAGTTGTCGGCCCTGCTGTGCATCTGACAGCAGGTAAACTTCATCTTGCGTAACCGCAGTATTCAGCGGTGCGCCACGTGCCTGCCAATCAGGAAAAAGCTCATCCAGAGCACGACTTTCAATCACCGCGCCAGACAGGATATGCGCGCCCACTTCAGAGCCCTTTTCTACCACACAGACAGACAATTCCCGGTCTTTATCCTGAGCCTGCTGCATCAGGCGGCAGGCTGCGGATAAACCCGCCGGGCCTGCGCCGACAACAACAACATCAAACTCCATGGATTCGCGCATAACACCCTCTCTATACAATCGTTTGCTCTGCGTTTTAGAGCCTTGTTATTCAGAGCTTGCTTTCCAGCTCTGGCAAAATGTCAAACAGATCACCCACAAGGCCGTAGTCTGCCACCTGAAAAATTGGGGCTTCCTCATCCTTATTGATGGCCACAATAACCTTGGATTCTTTCATGCCAGCCAGATGCTGAATGGCACCGGAGATACCAACGGCTATATACAAGTCAGGCGCAACAATTTTACCGGTCTGGCCCACCTGCAGATCATTGCTGACATAACCGGCATCGACGGCAGCACGGGAAGCGCCAATGGCGGCATCCAGCTTGTCGGCAACCTTGGCGAGCAGGTCGAAATTTTCGGCACTGCCCAGTCCGCGGCCACCAGAGACCACCACCCGCGCGCTACTGAGCTCGGGCCGTTCTGAGACCACCAGTTCCTCTTTCACCACACTGGCACGGTCACTGTTGAAGACCTGTTCGATCATCTCTACTGAAGCGACAGTATCTGTATTCGCTGCACGATCAAATGCAGATGCCCGCACAGTAATCACCTTTATGGCATCCAAACTTTGTACAGTGGCAATGGCATTGCCAGCATAGATAGGTCGCTTGAAGGTATCCGCAGACTCAACGGCAATAATGTCTGAGATCTGCCCCACATCCAGTTTTGCAGCGACCCGGGGCATAAAATCTTTGCCGGTAGTGCTCGCTGCGGTGAGAATATGGCTGTAGTCACCACTGATAGCACACACCAGTTGCGCCAGGTTCTCAGCCAAGGCTTTGGCGTAAGCTGTATCCACTGCCAGCAGCACCTTATTGACGCCTGCCACCGCCGCCGCCTGCGTGGCAACAGCTGCACAATCATCGCCCGCTACCAGCAGATCAATCTCATTGCCCAGCTGCTGTGCCGCGGCAATGACACTCAGGGTCGCCTGATTCAGCTGCTTATTATCATGGTCAGCAATAATTAGAGTACGCATCAGATCACCTTCGCTTCGTTTTTCAGTTTGTCCAGCAGTGCATCCACACTGTCGACCCGAGTACCTGCCTGGCGCTGCCCTGGCGCTTCAACCTTAAGCAATGCCTGATGCTGTTTGAGGTCGACACCCAATGTTTCAGGTGTGACCACGGCCAGTGGCTTGCGCTTGGCTTTCATAATGTCAGGCAGCTTTACATAACGCGGCTCATTCAGGCGCAGATCTGTGGTGATAATGGCAGGCAGTTTGAGTGCAACGGTTTTCAGACCGCCATCAACCTCACGGGTTACGGCAACCTGCTCATCACTCAGATCTACCGCAAACGCGAACGTGCCCTGGGGGCAATCGGCCAACGCGGCAAGCATCTGGCCGGTCTGGTTGTTATCGCCATCAATGGATTGTTTACCCATGATGATCAGCCCTGGTGCCTCCTCTGCGACCACTTTGGCCAGCAGTTTGGCGACATTAAGTGGCTCAGGCATGGTCGCGGTTTCGATATGAATCGCTCGATCTGCCCCCAGCGCCAATGCGGTACGTAACTGCTCCTGCACCGCTTTATCACCCACTGACACCACAATAACTTCGCTGGCCTTGCCCTGTTCTTTCAGGCGCACCGCCTCTTCAACCGCAATTTCACAAAACGGGTTCAGCGCCATTTTGACATTGGCCAGGTCGACATCCGTTTGGTCCGCCTTCACCCGTACTTTCACGTTGTAATCGATGACGCGTTTTACGCTGACTAAGATTTTCATTTTTATATTCCTCTCTGACGGCTGCAAACGCCCCGTTAAAACTGATCTTCCGGCAGTGCCATCACACTCTCATGCCCTTGCAGGACAGTTTCTGTGCAGGCTTTTACCCGTGGCAGAAGATGTTGGCAGTAAAATCTGGCAGTGGTTATTTTGGCTTGCAGGAAGGCGCTGTTATCGGGCCCCTTCTGCAGCATCGCATGTGCCGTGGCCGCCTGCTTGGCCATCAGCCAGCCACCACACAGATAACCGCTCAGCATCAGATACGCCATGCTGATGGCACCGGACGCCGAAGCAGTCTGGGCGCCATTATCCAGCACCCAGGCCAGGGCCTTGCGGGCATCGGCCAGGGCACAGGACAGCGCCTGGGCCAGATCCAGCAAGTCGTTATTTGTCTGCAGCGCTTTGCAGGTATCTTCAATGTCAGCCAGCAGGCGGGCCATGGTCTGTCCACTATTACGCAAAGTTTTACGGCCGATCAGATCCAGCGCCTGAATACCGGTGGTGCCCTCATAAATAGTCAGGATCCGTGCATCACGAGCGTGCTGTGCTGCACCGGTTTCCTCCACATAACCCATACCACCATGAACCTGAATGCCGAGAGAGGTAACCTCCTGCGACATTTCGGTCAGCCAACCCTTCACAATTGGGGTGTAGAGTTCCACCATTTCATGGCACAGGGCTGCGGATTCGGCGGACTGTATCTGACGACTGCGGTCGACTTCAGCCGCTGCCAACAGAGCCAGTGCCCGCATCGCTTCAATGGAGGCGCGCATCTGCATCAACATGCGGCGTACATCAGGAAACTCGATAATCGGAATTTTGCGACCGTCAGAGCGTGTACCCTGCAGCCGTTCCCGGGCATAGCCAACTGCCTGCTGATAGCTGCGTTCACTGATTGCCAGACCCTGTACCCCAACCGACTGCCGGGCGTGGTTCATCATAGTGAACATATAAGCCAGGCCTTTATGCGCCTCACCCACCAGATAACCAATTGCACCGCCGTTATCACCAAAACTCATGGTGCAGGTCGGACTGCTGTGAATACCCATCTTATGTTCAATGGAGACACAGCTAACATCATTCAGCGCACCCGGCTCACCCTGCTCATCCAGCAGGAATTTGGGCACAATAAATAGCGAGATACCTTTTACCCCGGCGGGTGCATCCGGCAAACGAGCCAGTACCAGGTGCACAATATTGGGGGTCATCTGGTGATCACCCCAGGTGATGAATATCTTTTGTCCGGTAATCAGATAATGATCCTCTTCTGGCACGGCACGGGTTTTAATCGCGGCCAGATCGGAACCCGCATCCGGTTCCGTCAGATTCATGGTGCCGGTCCACTCACCGCTGACCAGCTTTGGCAGCCAGGTCTCTTTCAGGTTTTCACTACCATGATGCTGAATGGCTTCTGCTGCCCCTTGTGTCAGCATAGGACACAGAGCGAAAGCCATGTTGGCTGAATGCCAGATTTCATTAACCGCCGTCGCCAACACATTGGGCAAGGCCTGACCACCAAACTGTTCTGGAAAGCCTAGTGTAGGCCAGCAGTTTTCAACGAAGGCCTGATACGCGTCAGCATAGCCTGCAGTTTCAACCACCCCCTGCTCTGCTATTTTTGCCCCGGCACGGTCACCCACCTCATTCAGCGGCGCCCACACTTCACTGCCAAAACGCCCCGCTTCTTCCAGAATGGTTTCAGCCAATTCCTGATTAACTTCATCCAAGCCTGAGGCATGGCATAGCTGATCAAACTGCACCAGGTGCTCAAGAACAAAGGCGGCATCACGCAACGGGTGGATATATTCAGACATGAGCAACTCCTTTTTATGGCTCGCTTTCGGCAGGCCGGATACATCGACAATTAACGACTGAACAACGAGAGGAAAGGTGGCGGTATCAAGAAACCATAAGCCGTGAAGGGGTCTGTCTGTGCCAACTGCAATACCACAGCCGTGCTGGCCATTGCTCTGCTCGTTATTATTTGCAGCTATTTTTCCAGTAAATAGTAGTTGCGCCCATGATCATTAAAGACGTAAATTTAACATTTTAGGACATTGATTAAGTATAGACCCGGCAGCAGAATATGAGTTATGAAAACCAAACCATCTCTATGCATTATGCGCAGGCTGTAGTCACCGCGGCGAAACGACATAATATTGCGCCGGATATTTTGCTGCCAGAATCCGGCATAAGCGAAGCGATGCTGAAGTCGGACGGAATGCGCATTACTCCTCTGCAGCTGTCGATTCTGATGCAGTCCGCCTGGTCTCTTGAAGATGACGAATTTATGGGCATGGCGGCGCAACCCTGTCGGCACGGGGTCTTCAGCCTGATGGCTCATCAGGTGGTACATAGGCCCAACCTGCGCAGTGTCTATCGCCACCTGTGCCGCTTTTATAACCTAACCACTCAAGCCTTTATCCTGGATTTTTATGCAGATAAGGACACCGCTTACTTCACCATGCGACTAACTAATCCCAGCCTTGATGTACAGCATATGCTGATCGATTTCTTACTGCTGATCTGGCACCGTTTTCCCGCCTGGCTGACCGGACAACGCATTCCGCTAACCCGGGTCACCTTTGATTTTCCTGCACCTGAGCATGCCAGGGAGTATCGCTTGCTCTTCCCCTGCCCGGTTGAGTTTGATCAGTCCGTATCGGGTTTCAGTTTTCCAGCCAGTTGTTTGAACTGGCCTGTGGTTCAGACCCGAAACAGCTTACGAGAACATCTACACCGCGCACCGCTGGACTGGTTTGAGAAACAGAATTACTACCCAACCTACACTCGGCGGGTACTGGATGCCCTGACCGCTGAGCAGCAGTTCCACAATCTACAGATTGAAGAGATCGCCCACAATCTGGCCATGACTTCACGCACTCTGCGCCGCAAATTGGCCGACGAACACACCTCATTTCGCGATATAAAACATATCGCCCGACGGGACACAGCGATTCACCTGCTGTCCTTGCGTAACCTCCCGGTGGGCCGTATTGCCCATATGCTGGGTTTCACCGAAGCAGCGTCCTTTTCACGGGCGTTCAAGGAGTGGACCGGCGTCACCCCGCACTTCTATAAAAAATAACCGACCTGGTTGCTCCCAGACATAAAAAAGCCGGACAGTATTTCATGTCCGGCAAACAGTTAAGGGCCTAGCAAAACCGAAAGATCATGCCCCGGAGGCGCGCAGGTTCTGTACTGTCATTTTGCTTTCAGGCGTGAGTACAGGATCAACGATGCCTTTGAACTGACCGGTAGTGCAGTGATCTGCCTGAACATCGATCATCGAGAATGCATCATCAATAGATACCCCGGTACCTTTGTTCTGCGGCAGGTGATGATCCGGGTGCGACTGACCGATCAGCCAGCTTTTCCACATATCCCCTTTGCGGTCATAGGTAATATTGCGAGGGATTGTGAAGGTCTGCGCGTCAATATAGTGTTCACGCTTACTGATCGGATGGTTTGGATCGACCGGATCGGACTCCAGTACATACACCTTGCGCAACTGCCAGGTGATCTGCGGGAAGCAGCCACCCTTATCACCAAACGCCACCACCTGATAACCATCATCATCTGCATGAGTTTCCTGATCCAGTGTCAGGTCGTTATGGTTAAACATGGGCAACAGCATGTTTTTGCTGCCTTTATAGGTCCACTCCATATCACTGATACGACCGTTATAACCCTCAAAATCTTCGATCATAAGGTCAGAACCCAGGAATGAATCGGTCACCTGACCGGTAGAGAGACGGCGTACCCGGCGCTGGAATCCGAGGTAGAGGTAGGCATTATCCCGTTTCAAGTCATCTTCGAACCGCTGGATCAATAGCTGGGTGTTCTTGATATCAAACGGCTCCAGTACCTGAACATAGATTCCCCGGAACAGACCGGACGGGTTGGGCGTAATTTCCGGTACGGGTGTCTGCTGGGTACGGTGGGTGTAGTTCAGGAAGTGGAAATTGAACTTTACAGTACGCTCAACCTTGCCAGTATTCATGGCACGGTATTTCCAGTAGAACGGCATGATCACCGCCGAATCACCCCAGTTGTAGCCATACTTATAGTTCCAGGCCAGTTTTTCACCGGCACGGGGGTCATCCAGAGAGGGTTCCTGCGGAAACGGACGACCGGCTACCGAGCCTTCGATCTGACCCGATTGGTCACCCAGCTTGGTGCTGCCGGCATGGCTTCGGGTTGCATCAACGTAGGATGCGTGCAGATCAAATGAAGTGGTTGCACCCACCTTAATGGTGGTATCACCATTTTTGATGAACTGGTACATCGCCGGATCAAGATATGCCTTAACCGTTTCAACGTTGCCAGCATCGATCACCATGCCCGGTTTAATGCCTTCTGCGTTGGGCAGGCTATTGGCGTATGGATAAAAAGAGTTCTGGATAACCTCTTCAGAAACTGCCTCGGCCTGGGCAACAGAAATACTGGCTGCAGTCAGTGCTGCCGCTAAAAATACTTTCTTAAACATGTGAATACCCTAAATTTATTAGAAGCTGTAACGCACTGTCAGCTGAATCTCGTCTTCCCGATTCGCAACACCGATCGGGCCATTAGTAAACCGTGCCAGAGGCTCATAGGTTTCTGTGCCGGCAACCGACCAGGCGAAGGTTTCGTCACCACCGGTTTTCACATTCAACCCAAGGTTAAACATCCAGTGGTTATCCGGTGTCCATGACACACTTGGCGCGATAACCGTGGCTTTACCACCAAAATCATGGGCGATAATTACCTGCGGACTCAGACGGTTATTCATGTACCAGCCCTTGAACAACAGCGTACTGATCCAGTTGTCCTCTTCGTTGGGCATATCCTCGACATGATCCAGAATATGCTCACCAAACAGCTGGGCCGAAATCAGGAAGGCACTGCTCGTACCCAATGCCGGTATCACCAGGTTCTTGTCGAAACCAATGACGTAACGCAACATGTCAGATTCTTTGTGGCCATCAGTATCACGCGGCAGCTCTTCGCCTTCGCTGTAGGCCAGCTCCAGACGCCAGGTGGCATCAATGTTCATGCTGTAGTAGTCAATGGCACCACCGATCAAGTTGACCCGTGGGAACTTGATGTCGAAAACACCGTCTTCAAGGAAAGGCGTATTACCCGGCGCCACCGGTGACAACGGATCAAACGCTGGGTTGTAACGGAAATGCAGAGACGGTAACTGCTGACGGTAATGCAGTGCGTTCAGGGAGAATGTGGCATCGCCATACACCCCTTCCCACTTCAGGCCAAACTGACTGTTTTTCAGGCTCCAGCTAGGTTCTTCTACATCGTGAATGATCGGCCAGGGTCCCAAACGTGAGCTGAAGAAACAGCCCGCATCGAGGATTTTATAGGACTGGCCACAGGTACCCAGGTTGTTGGGGCGGAACTTATCGAAGTTCCAGACGAACGACAGGTTGATATCATCAAAGGTTTCAGTGGCACCCATCCGCCAGGTGGCATTCACCATCCACTGCGGAATACGGATATCTTCCAGCTCGTCATAGATATTGTGGCGGGAGTAGTCCACCGGATTGATCACATCCAACACCCGGAATAGGTCAGTCTTGCCCCAAACCACTTGCTGTTTACCCAGAGTCACGGAAAGGACATCACCGTTATCCAGCGGCAGATCACCACGCACATAGAACTCGCGGATAAAGTCTAGGCGGTCGTTGAACTCGGGGAATTTTGCGTCTTTCTCTTCCTGATCCATATAGCCGTCGAGGTTATGACACAGGGTCGGATCATTCTCACACGGAAATGGCACACCGGCTGACAGAATAGTCGGTGAAGAGATATCGCTGTCGTGCCAGTCAGCCCCCAGATAGGGCTGGGTTGCATCCTTGCCGAACTCATCATCGTTCAGGTCGTATACCCCATCATAGGTGCCCCTTAAGGTGCCATTGATGCTGACATTACGCCAGGTATCGGACTGGATCGATCGAAAAAACTCTGCCTGGGCAGTGTTGCGGAATTTCGACATTCCCACCCCATCGCGATAGTAAGTCGCGTTTTCCACAAACCCTGCCCATTCAATATCCTCAGCGTGCACAGTGCCGGCTGCAGTTGCAGCCAGCCCGGCTGAGATACACAAGGGAAGTGATTTAAGGGTCATTTTTATTGTTTTTGGCATATAGAACCCCTTCAGGTTGTTTTGGCTATGGTTGTTGTGTGTTTTTTTATAATTTTGCGCCCTGAGGTCAGGCGTGAATTACGCCATCTTCATCGGCATAGGCTTTACAGATAAATTTTGGTTTGAACACCAGTACCCAACTCGGCACCAGCAGCATCGCGGCAGCGCCATTCAGCAACACCATGACAATCAGCAGCAGTGCAGCATCGGCCTGGAAACGCAGATCGGATAGCAGTACCCACATGACGATGCCGGAGATCAGGGTAATCGCCGTAAAGCTGATCGCCAGCCCGGTGGTACTGATTGCCCGACGGACAGCGGCAGTGATATCTCCCTGCGCCACCATCTCTGCGCGGATGCGATCCATCATGTAGATGGAATAGTCGATACCCACCCCAACACCCACCGCAATGATCGGCACTGTGTTGATATTGATGCCCATGCCGGTGACGCCCATGTAGGCATAGGTCATGGTGGTGGCGAACAGCATCGCCATAAACATCATGGTGCCCGCCGCCAGTGACTGATAGAAGAACATCACCATGGCAAAGATCAGCAGGAACACTAATGGCAGCACCCAGAGATTGGTTTCATATGCCGCCTCGTTCATGGCAGCAGTCACGCCGATGGTGCCACCCGCCAGTCGGATCTCCAGCCCCTCTACCCGGTTCTGGTTATCCGCGATCCACTGTTTTGCGGTATGAATCGCACGCCGGATGGTTTCACCCTGGTGATCCTTGTAATAGAACACCAGGTTGGCGATCCGCTCATCAGTATCTACAAACTCATTCAGTGCCCCTGGAATCGGGCTGGACATCATGTAGGTGAACATCAGACCACCGACATACATCTGATCATCAGGGATCTGAATCCAACGCGGATCATCGTTATGCAGCAAGCGATTAACCTGTTTGATCAGGTCCGGGATACCTTTGGAACCACCCACCTCAGGATCAAGCAACATATGCTTTTGCAGATCACTGAGCGCCGCCAGCACGTCCGGTTTTTTGATATCACCCTTGTTCCTTGTTTCCGCCACGATGTACAGCTCCTCCGATCCGGGGAAACTGTCATTTATCGCTTTGGATGACACGTTGTAGTCATGGTCCTGATACAGGATCGGCGAACCGGGTTCCGATTCACCAATCACCACCTGGGATGAGAAATACCAGCCGCTGGCCAGCAGCAGTGCCGCCAGGGTCAGCGCATGACGGCCAGCGCGTTCGCTGCTGATCAGGTTGGCGCAGCCAAAACCCACATTGCGGAAGATATTGTTGTGGATCTCGATTTTTTTCGGTTTAGGTAGAATCGACAGCAACAACGGCACGGCCAGCAGCACTGTAATGATGATCGACAAGGCCCACAGCGAGGCATAGTGCGCCAGCTTGGTATTCAGCGGTATTGAGCCAATCGCGATCAGCAGCAAACCGATCCCATCTGACACCACCCCCAAACTCCCGGGGCGGAACAGGTTTTCAAAAGTCGAACGTGCCGCCTTATGGTGATCAGCATGATCGTTCAGTTCGAGATAGTAACGCTCGACTATCTGAATGCCATGGGACATCGCTCGGGCTGAAATCAGGAACGGAATCACCAGTCCCAGCGGATCTAGGTTATAGCCAAACAACGAGATAATGCCGATGCCCCAGATGGAGGATACGATCACTGCACCCAAGGGTATCAACACCCCATACGCCTTACGGAAGTAGAACATCAGCAGACCGATCATGATCAGGGCAGTAAACAGGAATATCTCAATGATCTGGTCCAGATACTGATAAGCCCAGCCAACCAGCATCGGCTGACCTGTCACATGGATACGATACCCCTCTGCAGACTCTTTCAGACGCAACTGCTGAATGGAATTAAAGGTACCGGCATAGTCCAGCTGGCCCTCATTCAACTGCGCCTTAACCAACGCCATCTTCATGTCCGGCGACACCAGCGGTCCGTAAACCCGCGGATCCGCCACCACATCTGAGCGCAGCGACGCCAGCGCTTCTGCTGCCATATCGCCGCCCTGAGGGTCGTAATAGGACTCTGAGTTAACATTGCCTTCCGGCGTCATCCAGACCTTGCGAGAGTTTCGATGGGTTACGCTGGCCACCAGGTTGTGATTTACCCCCGGTAGGCTGTCTACTGCCAGCGTTACTCGATGGATCTTCTCCAGTGCTTCATTGCTGAAGATATCGCCCTGTTCCACCTCAACGCCGACGATAATCACGTTAGCGCCGCCAAAGGACTCCTTAATCTCGTTATGCAACTGGATATAGGTATGCTCCTGCGGTAACAGGTCGGCAAAGTCCGAATACATCTTTACCCCGGGAATCTGCAGCGCAAAAAACACGGTGATTGCCAGAATCATGCTGAGAATAATCTTGGGATGTTTAAACACTACCCCATCGAGTTTGTGTAAAAAATGCGTGGCCTTATGGGCCTTAGCGGATTGTTTATCCATGGTTCAGGCCTCTGTTATTTTTGTGTCAGGCGGGCTTGGTCGCCGTTGATATCCAGCGAGAGCAGTGATCCGGCCCCACCGGCCAGTAATACCGTGTGGTCAGGTAACTGCATGGCGGCACGCAGATATACCGGTGGATGCTGAAAATTCACACTGCTCCATGCGCCACCCTGGTACTGCAGCAATGTGCTGTGGTCACCAAAAGCAAACAGAGAGGTATCGGTGCGTAGAAATCCGTAGATCGGTGATTCGGTCGGAGTTGACTGTTGCTCCCAGTTGCTACCACCATCCCGGGTATAGAGAATTTTGCCACTCAATCCACCCACCCAACCCTCTTGCGGGGTCATGAACTGGGTTGCATGGGCGTAGAAATCATCCGGAATATATTGCGGCTCATTCCAACTCACACCACCGTCCGTTGAATGAACCAACAGACCAAATTCACCACTGACGATCAGATTGTCAGAATCCAGAAACTCGATACCAGTAAGCATGGCATCTTCATTCAGACTCTGTTCCTGCCAGGACTGTCCCGCATCAGCTGAATGCAGAATGGTAGAAAAACTGCCCACGACCCAGACACTGTTATCTGGCGCACAGGCGACCGCCATCAGATCTTCGGATGTATCCACATCCATCGCCTGCCAGCTGGTTGCATTGTCGGTACTGCGCCAGACCTGTCTGTGTATACTCAACGCCATCAAGCTCTGATCTGGACAGGCAGCAATATCAATCAACGGGGGTTCACCGGGGATGGCAGAGCGCTGCCAGCGGGCAGTGTGTTTATCACCGATCATTACCAGACCATCGTTGCCGACGGCGTAGATACCTTGATCATTGGTGGCCAGTGCTTGGAACTGGTCGGTGCGGCGCACCTCTTTATGCAGCTCCTGATTCACACCTTCGAGATTAAGGGGGGCTTCACAACCGGTTAGTACCAGCATCATGCAGCCAGAGCCTAAAACTGTTTTTGTTAAAGCCGGCCATGTGCATTGCACATTATGTAGCGGCCGGACTTTGACGTGTCTTGTTTTAATTATCGACGTCATCGTTTTCACCAATAGCCATTTAAGGAAACCCAATCAGGTCTCACTACTGGTTGAGCAAACACTATGCCAGCGTTTTTAAAACGTCCGAAACAAGATTAATAGATCAATTAAATCAGTGTCTTAAATGCATAATCTAAACTTGTATTTAGATTTGATCACCTGCGCCTGTTAAGTTTGACGAGTGACTAAATTCATTTTTTAATCAAATCATCAAATGCGCAAAAGCCAAGGTGAGCAAATGATGAGCGTGCAGTCGCGTTAGCAACAGGCAATAAAAAAGCCAGCTGCTGCTGGCTTTTAAAATCGGAGACCGAGTATGTTTGGCAGTATCAGATCCGCTTGAACAGGGCCGACCGGGTAGATTCCTCACCATTATCCGCTGCGGTATAGAAACGCTCCATATGGATATCGCGCTCAAATAACCGCCCCTGCATCAGCGCCGTGATAGCGGCATCAATCATAGGTGGCGGGCCACAAAGATACGCCTTGTGATTATCAAACCGGCTATCAAAATAAGCCTGAGCTGCTTGATGCACAAAGCCGGTAAACCCCTGCCACTGATCATCCGCTTCGGGCGCATTCAGCGCCGGGATATAGTGGAAATTGTTATGCGCAGTATCCAGTTGCTCAAACATCTGCCGGTTATAAAGTTCAGCCACATTGCGGGCGCCCTGGAACAGATAGATCTGACGGTTGTCGCCCTCTTCCAGCAGCTCCAGAATCATCGACTGAGGACTGGACAAACCCGAACCACCGGCAATGAAAATCACATCCTGCTGATCAGATTTGCGGGTGAAGAACTGGCCATATGGCCCCGATGCAGGAAGACTATCCCCCACCTTCAACTGCTCATGCAGATACCCTGTGCCAGCACCACCCGGTACCCGCCGGACATGCAGTTCCATCTGCTGATTTTCCGATGGTTTGTTGGCTAATGAAAAAGCGCGGTGTCCTTCGACACCCGGGATGTCCAGGTTGATATACTGACCTGCCTGAAATTCAATTTCCTCATCCAGATCAAAGACAAAACCTTTAATGGTTGGCGACAGCTCACGTATCTCACGCACAGTGGCCTGAAAATCCTTCACCGGATAACCGGCAAAATCCGGATCAACATCAATATCGGCCTCGAGCACCAGGTCTGACTCAGGAGTGGCACAACACACCAAAATCTTACCTTCATCACGTTCGACATCCATCAGGGCGAAGGGCGAAGCATTACCCAGATCGACATCCCCTTCAACCAGCTGGCATTTACAGGTGGCACAGGTGCCATGACCACAGGCAAAAGGCAACCAGACCCCCTGCCGTAGAGCCGCATCGAGAATCGTCTGGCCCTCTTCCACCTCGATTACATCACCGGTGGGTTCAATGGTTACTTCATACGTCATAATGCTCTACTCTTGCGGCGTAAATCAGACATCAGCGCCCTGGAACCCTTTCAGTTCCGGCGTCTGGAAGCGCAGCAGGGATTTATGTCCAATCCCCTGATCCTTCAGCGCCACATCCATCTGCGGGATAAACGGCTGGCCATCCAATAGCCACTCGGCGGTTGCCCAGTTCACTTGCTGATACTCAGGGTGCGGTGAAAAACCTTCAGCCATCACTTCTTCTATTAATGCCTTGAAAATCAGCTCTGGCGGAACCGAAAACGCAAAGGCGGCACAAAACATCATGTGCTTGTCCCAGCCAACATATACCAGCTGGTTGCCGTTAAAGTTTTCCATCCGGTCTCTGACTTGACCCTGATAATCGGGCACGATTGCTTGTAAGGACATATTATTATTCTCACTTTACCGGCAGGGAACCTAAGCCCCCTGCGCTGTTGTCAGTTGCAGTTGCTCAAGCAACCCCTTTCCAGTTTTTCCAGCGTTTTTCGTCCGGCGAGCCTTTCATATCCATATTGTCGGCACCGACATTTATCTGGTAGTAGTCACTCAGCACCTGCTCAACACTTGGACCACCGCAGTTACCCTGCAGAATCTGGTGCACCGGTAGCCAGGACTGGACATATTTTTCCGGTTCATCCTTGAAGATGTCGCAACAGCCGTCAGAGCAGAAATGATAACGATCGCCCTTATAGAGAGTGTCGCGATAGGCAATTTGGGTCGGATCATCCATTTCAGTGAACAGCATTGGAATCTGACAAGTAGTACACAGTTGCGGCAGCGCCTTGGTATAGAAACGTTTGCCTTCGGCTTCAAGCTTACGGGCCAGTTCCCAGCGTGGGCGGTAGTACTTGTCAAAGGTGTCCGGATATTTTTCGCTCAGCCAGTCCAGCTCTTCATCGGTTGGAATCCAGGTATGGAAACCTGTCGCATGGCCGTGGGTATAGAAGGTCCACCATGCCTGGTGTGACACATGCTCTTTCTCTTGCTCTACCAGATCAGCGTATTTTGGAATGCGGATACCGTAACGGGCCAGATCCTTGAACAGCGCCCCACCCGCTTCCTCGAAATAAACTTCCCAGGCTTCCTTCCAGCTCATCACCTTATTAGGCAACATATAGTCCATCATCATGGCAACAAGGGTCAGCAGACGGGTACCGCGCCAGAACCACTTGTCGATCCATTTCTGTACGATTGGCACATTGTCTTCATGCTGTTCCAGCAGGAACTTGATCACTTCCAGCCCCAGGGTCATGTGTCGGGCTTCATCAGACTGGGCGGAGAAGCCAAAGGTCACTGTCGCCATATCGCCGTTGTAAGCCGCACCAGACATAAAGGGCACAAACAGCAGGTTTGTCAGTACGTATTCAAAACTAAAACCGATCGCCACCAGGAACTCAAATGGCCCGGCACTGCGTGCATCATGGAAGAACGAGGTTGGCACCGACAGATACCAGACCCGATCCTGCATG
The DNA here is from genome assembly GCF_048548695.2 of Pontibacter sp. JAM-7. Taxonomy (NCBI): domain Bacteria; kingdom Pseudomonadati; phylum Bacteroidota; class Cytophagia; order Cytophagales; family Hymenobacteraceae; genus Pontibacter; species Pontibacter sp. JAM-7. The sequence continues at coordinate 79,608 of NZ_JBLYIF020000002.1, read as the reverse complement.
TTGGTCCAGCTCTGAAAGCCATCAAAGAACTTGTTGTAGTGACTCATAGCATGGACCTGAGTCTGTACATGGCGCAGCTCATCTATCGATTGCATCTGGCAGGCGACACGGGCGCCGACACCACCATACTGGCGGCCGATATGGGCAAAACCTTGGTGCGCCTGATATTCCTGCGGCGAGATACCCGTCAGGAACAATTTTATTGCGTTAAGGTAGCGTGGATCAGACACATTCATCTGGCCGTTGTTCTGGGAGAACGCATCAAAAATGGCGTACAACTTTTTCTCTTTTTCCGCCTGATATTTCCAGTATGCATCCATGGTCAGCCGGAACGGATCTTCCCACTTTGACCAGTCGGTAATCTTAATCCCTTCAAACTCTTCCATCGGAAACGCTTCTTTGCGGTCCTGATAGGAAAATTCCCAATCCAGATCGCGCGTCAGCATGCTGTACTTTTCTTTTAAATTCAGTTTTTTAGCTGCCATTTCACTCACCTTATTCTTATTCGTTCCAGCTCAGGCTGATCTTGTCATCATCTTCATCGACATTGCCGCCCAGGGTGATCAGACTCAGATGCAGCTCCTGCATATTCCAGTCACGCCCCAGTTTTTCTTCAACGGTCTCACGGTTAACAACCAGGAAACCCTCGGCTTCGATACGCACCATCGCGGGTTGATAGATAACCGTTACTTCCGGGTTATCCTCTTCTATGGCCTCAACGATGTAGCGAGATTCATCGTTATCCTGTAGCGCCAGATAGACTTTTGACATGTTGTGATTCCTTATTTGATTCCGGCTTTCGCCACACGTTTATCCAGCACCTGCAGTGCTTCTGTTAGCGCATCAGGACCCAGCATGTCCTGTGCCACCGGCGCCAGGGCCTCGGCGGCTTTGCCGCGCCAAGCTTCAATCCAGCCGGCAATCAGGGTTTTATTCTCTTCCGACTCAGCGCCGGAAATCTTCAGCACAGCATCCACCCAGCGGCTGGTGTCCTTATTCCACTCCTGCACAAACTCGGTAAGCATGGCGATGTCCTGGCCACCCGCATCTGCCAACTGCTGATCAAACTGCACATAGAAGAGTTGATAGACCAGAGTGTCGATCACCAGATCTTGGGCAACAAACAGTTCAAACCAGTCTTTGGTGATCAGGGTTTCTTCGCACAGTGCACGCATGCCCTGCCAGATGCTGTCATCCATCCAGAACTGTTTGGCCTGCGCCAGCGCATCACCGCTATTACCATCAAGAATCAAACCGATACGCGACAGGTATTGCGCAATCCCCAACCGATCCATCGAGTTATATAACAAAGCCTGGGTGATGGCGGTGCCATAGCCGTAGGCAGTGCCGTACATGTTGTTCAGGTTGGCCGTCTGCTCGACATGGCGCAGTGGTATCAGATAACGGATCACGTCGTTGCGCACGTCGTCACTCATCCGGGCTGCCAGATCACGTTTCTCGAAAAAAGCATAATTGTGTTCAGCGTTTTCCTGCATGCGGGCGCGCTGCTGTACATAGGTGCCGTAGTAAAACTGGCGAGGATCCTTGAATACATACCAATCTTCCATCACCAGTGCTGTGCGACGCGGGTCATTCAGCTCATGCTCGGGATCCCACATCGGGCGGTAATGGTAGTTGGACTCAGCCTGCAGATCGTAGGTCGCTTCCTGGTAGCGGGTTGCCGGTTTGTCGCCAAAACGGCGCTCGATGTTGGCAAAGGTATTGCGAACGGGTTCAAGAGTTGAAGTCTTTATCTGGATTGTCATATTTTTTCCCCGAAAGGATTACTTATTGTTATTACCTGAACGGTTATGGTTGTCCGCCATCAGCGTTTCTTCGCCATAGCGCCACTTGCTCATTTCTGCATCCACCGTCGCCATCTGCTCTTGCGTCATAAACTGCACATCGTTCGCTGCGCAGAACAGGTCAAAGGCCTGCTGCGGCATAACTAACTCGACAAATAGCGATGGGTCATCAATTGCGAAATCGAACTCTACAAACCGTGCTCCCGGCTCGCTGCGAATCCGAACATATTTGGTCAGCTGTCGGCCCTGCTGCTGAGCGGAACGCGTCGGCACTGACTGAAGTGGGGTATGTTTCATAGCATTCATTCACATTTTTTATTGTTGTGAACGGGATGAGCAAAGGCTGTGCCAGCAACCAGGAAAGCTTTCAAGCAAAACCAAAATCACAACTTAAACCATTGTTTTTAAATGCTTTATATATAGGTATAAATTTTATCGAAAAGATTTCGGCGCCGTTGTTCCCGCCGCCGCAGCACTGTGCTGGGTAACCATATGATCAGGCCAGATACCTGAGGTGATGATTTCAGAAGTCATTTCCAGACTGAATAATTCGCTAATACCCGACAATCAACACAAGGTGATTGAATTTTCAGTCTTACTATAGTCCTATGAATATAAGGCGACCCGACTCCACTGCCAGCAGCGGAGCTTGACTGGTGCCTGTAACCGACCAGCGTTACAGACGTATCCCGTACTTGCCTCATTATTCTAAAAATAATACAGCGGTAACTTTTGATGGACACTGGTAACACCATTTCAGATACAAGGCCGGATGACCTGATCGGGCAAATTCAGTTTGCCTACAGGGACGGTAAAATCTGGCTGGATGAGCAGCGCATGCTGCTGATTCATGCCACCGTAATGGGGTCGCTGCGTAAAGAGCTGATCACCACCATGGGCATTGAACGAGCCCGTGGCTTTTTGATGCGGTTTGGTTACCACTCCGGTATGAAAGACGCAGAACTGGCGCACAAAATCAGACCGGAAATATCCAGCTCAGAAGCCTTTATGGTCGGACCACAACTGCATGCTCTCAAAGGCATGGTCAGAGTCCAGCTTGATAAATTAGAGTTTGATATTGATAAGGGTGAATTTTTCGCTGAAATCGACTGGTATGATTCTTATGAAGCTGAAGTTCACCTGGCTGAATTTGGTACCGCTGCGGAACCCATATGCTGGACGTTGCTAGGCTACGCCAGTGGTTTCACCTCCTATTACCTGGGACGCAAAGTCTTTTTCAAAGAGGTGAGCTGCGCCGGATGTGGTAATGATCATTGCCGCATCGTCGGCAAGCCCGCCGAGGAATGGGAGGATCGTGAAGAACTGGAACGCCAACTGCTGCCAGATCCCTTGATCGAAGAGCTATTTGCCCTACGTTACGAGATCAGTACTCTGCGCGAAAATCTGCAGTTGATTCGCTGCCCGACAGATGAGCTACTGTTCAATTCGGTGGGTCAGTCCGAGGCTTTCAAACATGTTTGCCGCCTGATCCAGCGCGCATCCGATAGCACTGTCACTGTGCTGCTGCAGGGTGAAACCGGGGTCGGCAAAGAGGTGGTTGCCCGCGGCCTGCATCTGAGTAGCCACAGGGCCGAACAACCTTTTATCGCGGTCAACTGTGCCTGTATACCACCGGATTTAATCGAAGCTGAGCTGTTTGGAGTGCGTAAAGGCGCTTATACCGGCGCCACCGCATCCAGAGAGGGTAAGTTTGAGCGCGCTAACACCGGCACCATCTTTCTGGATGAAGTGATAGAGCTCAGCCCGCGGGCTCAGGCATCCCTACTTCGGGTGCTACAAGAAGGTGAACTGGAACGCGTCGGTGGTACCGAAACCCTTAAGGTTGATGTGCGGGTGGTCGCGGCTACCAATGAAGACCTAGAGCGGGCGGTACAGGAAGGACGCTTCCGCGCTGATCTGTTCTACCGCTTGAATGTATTTCCGGTGCACATTCCACCCCTGCGTGACCGCAGGGAAGATATACCGTTACTGGTTGAGCATTTCCTGGAAAAATATCACTCCCGTTATAACAAAAAGACCCTGGGTGTTTCCGACAAAGCCATGGAAGCTTTGCAGCATTACAAATGGCCGGGCAATATTCGCGAACTGGAAAACATGCTGGAACGCGGGGTTATTCTTACCGACAATAATCGCAGCATTGATATGCATGCGTTTTTCCCCTCTTTGGTTGAACCAACGCATCCGCTGCATATTGCAGCAGGCACTGGCGAAGTGGCGGAAAAATCCAGCACTTCAGACGGTACTGATCTGCTGGATAAACTACTCTCCAACCAGATGAATCTGGATGAACTAGAAGCTAACCTTCTGCACCGCGCCATGGAAAAAACCCAGGGTAATATTACCCAGGCTGCACGTCTGTTGGGCATTACCCGCCCTCAGATGGCATACCGGCTGAAGAAAGCTGACCCCGAAGGTTAACCAGCTAAGGAACCTACGAATAAGCCTGAAAGCCCCATGGAGCTGGCTCTAAAACAGCCTTCTGCTTTCAGGGAGCTTGAAAAGGACGTGTCATTCCACTGCACTGCCTTTCGCGCATAAGGCTGATTTATCTGCTGCAGAGAAAGTCTTGTACTTGTTCGCAGGTTCTCTAACCGCCCTCTGCAGGCTGTATCCGCTGATACAGTTTGCAGCACTATTTCATCAACTCATTAAGTGCAGCCTGATCATTTCATCATTTAATCAGATAAACACCTGCCCTGCTCTCCCCCCCCTGCATTAACCTGACAGCAAACCTACTCAATATTTCAATAATAAATAATTAAAAAACAATACTTTAAATAAAAAACCTCTCAGCAATATCCATATATCCAAGCGGCTGGCACACCCCTTGCTTTTAACCAGCAAACCATAAAAAAAATAATCGGTTATGTGTATGCAAGTTATGACAGCAGATTTTTGTGGCCCATATCAACCATTCCGCATTCGGGTCATCAACCGGGATCAGGAGTTTCTCTGTCCTGCCGGAGGCAACCTGCTGAAAGCCATGGAACAACGCCAGTGCCGCTGCATCGCGGTAGGTTGCCGAGGTGGCGGTTGTGGCCTCTGCAAAGTCCGGGTACTTGAGGGCCAGTACCAACATAAAAGAATGAGCAAAGCCCATATCAGCGAGGCTGACCTGGCTGAAGGCCTGGTACTGGCTTGTCGCATCAGCCCTACCAGTAATCTGCTGATCGAGTCAGATCAATATCAACCCCCCGTCTCACCACCGAATAAATGAGCTGTTGGTTTAAAACAATAACAACATGAGGAAGTACAGATGAAAAAAGGTGTTATGCGTCCAGGACATGTCCAGCTCAGAGTACTGGACATAGAAGAAGCAGTCAGCCACTACCGTGACCTTATTGGTATGACTGAGATGGATCGTGACGACCAGGGCCGGGTGTACCTGAAGTGCTGGACAGAGGTAGATAAATTCTCCGTTGTACTGCGCGAAGATGACACTCCAGGTATGGATTTTATGGCTTTTAAATGCCTCAGCGAAGAAGTTGTCGATCAGCTGCGCGCTGAACTGATTGAGTTCGGCTGTAGTGTTGATGATATTCCTGAAGGCGAATTGAAAGACTGCGGTCGCCGGGTTCGCTTCACCTCACCAAGTGGCCATAATTTTGAGCTGTTCGCCACCAAAAAGCAGGTCGGATCAGCAGTGGGTAGCCATAACCCAGAAGCCTGGCCGCGCGACCTTACCGGTATGAAAGCCCAGCGCCTAGATCACTGCCTGCTGTACGGGGTTGAACTGGCCAAAACCCTTGACCTGTTCCGCAACGTGCTGGGCTTTGACCTGGTTGAACAGGTCATGACACCGGATGGAACCCGGGTTGCTCAGTTTCTGACTGTGAGCATGAAAGCTCACGACATTGCCTTTATTGACCACCCTGAACCGGGCAAATTTCACCACGCATCTTTCTTCCTGGAAACATGGGATGACGTATTACGTGCCGGTGACCTGATCTCCATGACAGACACTTCAATCGACATTGGCCCTACCCGTCACGGTATTACTCACGGTCAGACTATCTACTTCTTTGACCCGTCCGGTAACCGTAACGAGGTGTTCTGTGGTGGCGACTACTTCTACCCGGATCACGAACCGATCACCTGGGATGCCGAAAAACTCGGCAAGGCCATTTTCTACCATGACCGCGAGTTGAACGAACGCTTCCTGTCAGTAGTGACCTGAGCCACTTTTTAATGACAACCACGGGTAAACCGACCTCCCGTGGTTGGGGCAAGTATTGTCTAAAGAAAGCGCACACCAACGAGCAAAGTAAACGACGAGCACTTACATGAAAGAATTTAAACATTTTATCAACGGCGAATTTGCCGCCTCTGCCAGTGAGCGCACTTTCGAAAACCGTTGCCCGGTAGATAACAGTCTGATCGGCATGGTGCACGAAGCTGGCCAGGCTGAAGTCAATGCTGCGGTTGCTGCTGCTCAGGCAGCGCTTGATGGTCCCTGGGGCAAGATGTCGCAGGCTGAGCGTATCAAATTGCTGGACCGTGTCGCTGCCCGTATCAATGAACGGTTTGATGAGTTCCTGAAAGCGGAATGTCTGGATACCGGCAAACCGGAAAAGATTGCCTCCCACATTGATATCCCGCGCGGTGCGGCCAACTTCAAGGCATTTTCCGAAACCCTGGCCAACCACCCGACCGAAGCCTTCAAGCTGGATACACCGGACGGTAAAAGCGCCCTTAACTATGGTCACCGTACCCCTAAAGGGGTCATCGCCGTCGTCAGCCCGTGGAACCTGCCACTGCTGCTGATGACCTGGAAAGTGGGTCCAGCACTGGCCTGTGGTAATACCGTGGTGGTTAAGCCTTCGGAAGAGACACCGGCCACTGCCACCCTGCTGGGTGAAGTGATGAACGAGTGCGGCGTACCCGCCGGTGTTTATAACGTGGTGCACGGTTTCGGTCCGGAATCTGCCGGTGCTTACCTGACTGAACATAAAGATGTCGATGCCATCACCTTCACTGGTGAAACCCGCACCGGCGAAATTATCATGCGAGCCGCTTCTGTTGGTCTGCGCAACATCTCACTGGAGTGTGGAGGTAAAAACCCCTCTCTGGTATTTGCCGACTGCGATATGGACAAAGCGATTGAGGGCACCATGCGCTCAGCGTTTGTTAACTGTGGCCAGGTATGCCTGGGTACTGAGCGCGTCTATGTTGAACGGCCAATTTTTGACGCGTTCGTTAATCGCCTGAAGCACGGTGTAGAAAGCCTGAAACTGGGTCGCCCAGAAGATCCGGAGGTCGATTTCGGCCCACTGGTCAGCCTGGAACACCGCGACAAGGTAGTGTCCTACTACAAGCTGGCAGCGGAGGAAGGTGCCAATGTGGTAATTGGAGGCGGTATCCCTGATATGGGGCCAGAACTGAATGACGGTGCCTGGATAGAACCCACTATCTGGACCGGCCTGCCCGACGATGCCCGGGTAGTGAATGAGGAGATCTTCGGCCCCTGCTGCCATATCCGTCCATTCGATACCGAAGAGGAAGCCATCGCACTGGCTAACGACACCCGTTACGGCCTGTCTGCGACTATCTGGACCGAAAACAGCGCCCGCGCCTCCCGCGTTGCCGAACAGATGGAAGTCGGTTTGGTCTGGGTTAATAGCTGGTTCCTGCGCGATCTGCGCACCGCATTTGGCGGCGCTAAAGAATCCGGCATTGGCCGTGAAGGTGGTATCCACTCTCTGGAGTTTTACACCGAAACCAAAAATATCTGCATCAAGCTGTGAGACCCCATTCATGACCATTCCACAGCCAGCCAACAACCCTGAACTGGGACAGATGATTCAAGCCGGAGGGGTGCAGACGAATCTGCATGACCTGGGCGCAGGTCATCCGGTGCTGCTGTTGCACGGGTCAGGCCCCGGGGTTACCGCCTGGGCCAACTGGCGCCTGGTGCTGCCCTATCTGGCTGAAACCAGACGAGTACTGGCACCCGACCTACTGGGATTTGGTTATACCGCGCGTCCGGCAGACAACAGTTACAACATGGATCGCTGGGTAAAACATGCACTGGATATTCTTGACAGTCTGGATATCCAGCGAACCGACCTTATCGGCAACTCCTTTGGCGGCGCCCTGGCACTGGCATTGACAATTCGCCACCCGGAACGAGTACGGCGACTGGTCTTGATGGGCAGTGTAGGTGTGCCATTTGAGATTACCACGGGTCTGGATCAGGTCTGGGGCTATCAGCCATCGATCGCTGCCATGAAGCAGATGCTCGACATCTTTGCCTACGATCGCAGCCTGGTGACCGATGAACTGGCTGAGCTGCGTTATCAGGCCAGCATACGTTCCGGTTTTCAGGCGTCATTCTCCGCTATGTTTCCGGCACCCCGACAGCGCTGGGTCGATGCTATGGCCAGTAGCGAAGCTGACATCCGTACCCTGCCTCAGGAAACCCTGATCATTCACGGCCGGGATGACCGCGTGATTCCGTTACAGACCAGCCAGACCCTGCACCAATGGATTGAACGATCTCAGTTACATGTGTTTGGTCGTTGTGGTCACTGGACCCAGATTGAACACACCCAAAGATTTAACCAATTGGTTGCCGCCTTTCTGGGCGAAGCCGATGCAGCAGACAACGAGAAAACACAATGAATACAGAACTGATTCAGCAGTGTGGTGATGAACTGTATGAGGCCCTGACCGGCCGGATTACACTGCGCCCGTTCACCGAGCGCTTTAATGACATCACCATTGACGATGCCTACCACATCTCACTGCGCATGGTGGATCGTCGGGTACAAGCTGGCGCCAAAATCATCGGTAAAAAAATCGGTGTTACCTCTAAAGCTGTGCAGAACATGCTCAATGTGCATCAACCCGATTTTGGTTACCTGACCGATGACATGGTGTTTAACCAGGGTGAAGAGATGCCGATTAGCGAACGGTTGATTCAGCCAAAAGCTGAAGGCGAGATCGCATTTATTCTCAAAAAAGACCTGATCGGCCCCGGCATTACCAATGCGGACGTGCTGGCGGCGACGGATTGCGTCATGCCCTGCTTTGAGATTGTCGATTCCCGTATCGAGAACTGGCAGATCAAAATTCAGGACACCGTTGCAGATAACGCCTCCTGCGGCCTGTTTGTGCTGGGTGACACCGCCGTCAGCCCATCGCAGGTCGACCTGTCTACGTGCGGCATGGTGGTGGAGAAAAACGGCCAGATCATCTCCACCGGCGCTGGTGCAGCTGCACTGGGCAGTCCAGTGAACTGTGTCACCTGGCTGGCCAACACCCTGGGCCAGTTTGGTATTCCACTAAAAGCCGGTGAAGTGATCCTGTCCGGTTCGCTGGTGCCACTGGAGCCGGTACAAGCCGGTGACTTTATGACCGTCAGCATCGGCGGCATCGGTTCCGCTTCCGTACGTTTCACCTGATCCAGGACTGATTTGAGGACATAACATGAGTAAGAAACTGAAAGCCGTCATCATTGGCCCGGGTAATATCGGCACCGACCTGCTGATGAAAATGATGCGCTCTGATTGGGTAGAACCGGTCTGGATGGTGGGTATCGACCCTGAGTCCGAAGGCCTGAAGCGGGCCAAAGAGATGGGTTTGAAAACCTCCCATACCGGTGTTGATGGCATGCTGGAACAGGTCATTGCAGATGATATCCGCATCGCCTTTGATGCCACCTCGGCTTATGTTCATGCCGAGAACAGCCGCAAACTGAATGAACTGGGAGTCATTATGATTGACCTGACCCCAGCCGCGATCGGTCCTTTCTGTGTGCCACCGGTGAACCTGAAACAGCATGCCGAACAGCTGGAGATGAACGTCAACATGGTCACCTGTGGTGGCCAGGCCACCATCCCAATGGTGGCCGCTGTGTCCCAAGTCCAGGAAGTGGAATATGGCGAGATTGTTGCTACCGTTTCCTCCCGCTCGGTTGGCCCCGGCACTCGCCAGAACATCGATGAATTCACCCGCACCACCTCTGGCGCGGTGAAGCAAGTTGGCGGTGCCAAAGACGGCAAAGCGATTATTATCATCAACCCGGCTGAGCCTCCTCTGCTAATGCGCGACACCGTGCACTGCCTGACCAAAGACACCCCGGATCAGCAAGCGATTACCGAGTCCGTCCACAAGATGGTCGCAGAAGTCCAGAAATACGTCCCCGGCTACAAGCTGGTAAACGGCCCTATCTTTGATGGCAATCGCGTATCCGTGTTTATGGAAGTGGAAGGGCTGGGCGACTTCCTGCCTGCCTATGCTGGCAACCTGGACATCATGACAGCAGCCGGTTTACGTACCGCTGAGATGTTTGCTGAAGAAGCTGCCAATGGCGTTATCACCCTGCCGACCCGTGGTTAAGTGGAGGAACAGAATATGAATTTACAAGGTAAGAAAGTCACGCTCCACGACATGAGTCTGCGCGATGGCATGCATGCCAAACGTCACCAGCTGTCACTGGAGCAGATGGTCGCCGTGGCCACCGGCCTGGATGAAGCGGGTATGCCGCTGATCGAAGTCACCCACGGCGATGGTCTGGGCGGTGCATCTGTCAACTACGGCTTCCCGGCCCACACCGATGAGGAATACCTCAACGCGGTAGTGCCAAAAATGAAAAACGCCAAAATCTCTGCCCTGCTACTGCCGGGTATCGGTACCGTCGATCACCTGAAAATGGCGAAAGACTGCGGTGTAAACACCATCCGTGTTGCCACCCACTGCACCGAAGCGGATGTGTCCGAACAACACATCGGCATGGCGGCAAAAATGGAGATGGACACCGTTGGCTTCCTGATGATGGCGCACATGGTGTCTGCCGAGAAAGTGCTGGAACAAGCAAAACTGATGGAAAGCTATGGTGCTAACTGCATCTACTGCACCGATTCCGCCGGTTACATGCTGCCGGATGAAGTCACGGAAAAGATCAGTCTATTACGTGCTGAACTGAACCCTAACACCGAAATCGGTTTCCACGGCCACCACAACATGGGCATGGCTATTGCTAACTCACTGGCGGCGATGGCGGCCGGTGCCACCCGTATCGATGGTTCCGTTGCAGGCCTGGGTGCCGGTGCCGGTAATACACCACTGGAAGTCTTTGTTGCGGTACTGGATCGTATGGGTGCTGATCATGGCATCGATCTCTACAAGATCATGGATGTCGCAGAAGACATCGTTGTACCACTGATGGATCAGCCAATCCGGGTGGATCGTGATGCCCTGACCCTGGGCTATGCCGGGGTGTACAGCTCCTTCCTGTTGTTTGCCAAGCGCGCTGAAGCTAAATACGGCATTCAGGCCCGCGATATTCTGGTGGAACTGGGTAAACGTGGCACCGTGGGCGGCCAGGAAGACATGATTGAAGACTTGGCACTGACCATGGCCAAAGCACGAGGATTGATTTAATGACCAACCAACTCACCACAGAACAGATTCAGGCGCTGGCTGAGCATTGTGAAACAGCAGAGCTGGAAGCCTACGAAATTACCAAAATCACTGACGACTTCCCGGAGATGACCTATAAGGACGCCTTCGATATCCAGTGGGAGATCCGCCGCCGCAAGGAAGCTCGCGGTAACAAAATTGTCGGCATGAAGATGGGCCTGACCTCTTGGGCCAAGATGAAACAGATGGGGGTTGAACAACCCTGCTACGGTTTTCTGGCGGATTACTTTTCAGTGCCAGATGGTGGCGAGATCAAACATGATGAGCTGATCCATCCGAAGATTGAAGCGGAACTGGCATTTGTCACCAAGGCACCGCTGAAAGGCCCGGGCATTCATATTGGTGATGTACTGCGCGCTACCGACTTCGTAATGCCAGCCGTAGAAGTGATCGACTCACGCTACAAGGATTTCAAGTTCGACCTGAAAAGTGTGATTGCCGATAACTCCTCCTCCAGCCGCTTTATTGCTGGCGGCACCATGGCCAAACCACAGGATCTGGATCTGAAAAACCTGGGCGTGGTAATGGAAATCAATGGTGAAGTGGTGCAGCTGGGCGCCGGTGCGGCGGTGCTGGGTCACCCGGCATCCTCGGTGGCCATGCTGGCCAATATGCTGGGCGAACGGGGCGAAGAGATTCCGGCTGGCACCTTTATCATGATCGGTGCCATTACCGCGGCGGTTCAGGTCAACAAGGGTGACAGCTTCTGTGTACGTTATCAGGATCTGGGGACTGTCAGTGGCAAGTTCGTCTGACCACCCACAGGATCCGGCTGACAGCCGGGTCTGTACCCCGGGTGATGAAGGCCCGGTCACCGTCAGCATCTCGCGTCGGGTAAAACCCGGCCGGGAAGCTGAATATGAAGCCTGGATTTCAGGCGTTATTGATGCTGCAGGTGAATACCCGGGGCATCTTGGTACCAGCGTCCTGCGTCCCGGTCCGACCACTGACCATGAGTATGTCATCATCTACAGGTTTGACACCTATCAAAACTGTCAGCAGTGGGAACAGTCGACACTGCGCAAAACCTGGTTAGATAAACTGGCAGGATTGACGGAAGGCGCGGCAAAAACCCACCGCGGTACCGGTCTGGAATTCTGGTTTGATCTGCCGGAGCTTCCCGCCCACCAACCTCCATCACCGGCCAAAATGGCGCTGGTACTGATTGTCGTGGTATACGCCCTGATTATGGGTATACATGCCCTGCTGCAGCCCTGGCTGTCTGTGTTGCCCGCTTGGCTGCAGACCCTGTGCGTGGTGGCAGGTCAGGTAGTACTGATGACCTATGTGGTAATGCCAAGGGTGACGCGGTTACTGAAAAACTGGTTATTCAAACATTAACAAGCAGGAAAACATTATGCCCATCGCACAGATCAATCTGATTGAAGGCCGCAGTGATGAACAGAAAGAGCTGCTGATTCATGAAATGACTGAGGCAATTGTCCGTGCTCTGGATGCCCCTCGTGAAAGTGTTCGCGTCCTGATTAACGAGATGCCAAAACAGCATTTCGGTATTGCCGGACAATCAGCGAAAAAACTCGGGCGCTGACGCCCAGGCCCATCTAGCAAAAACTCTACACACGGAGAAATCTAGCAGGCTCCTCCGTCTTCACCCACCCGGTCCGCCGGGTGTTTTTTTCTGGCTATATCTATTACTCCTTATCAATTTGGGACTCGCTACCTGGTACGTTAATTAACATACTGTCAGTTTGCCATGCTCTTTATCTGATGATAACCATTGCCCTAGTGATGGGGATCACCATCACGAGGTAGTGACGCAGCACACACAAAAGCACTAATCATACTTATTGCTATGCCGGTTGTTTATGCAAGTCGCGGCACTGAGAGCCGCCTGAAAATTATCATAAGTACTACGCCTTAAAGCGCATTCACGAGCAATAGGCAAAAATTAGCGGCTTTTGGTTTTGCTCGCGGTCCCCCTCGCCTCGTACACTGAACACCTCTCCTCGATCTGAACCACACAAGGTAACTATGAAAACGATTGGTTATGCCGCCCATTCTGCCGACACAGAACTTGCACCCTACCATTTTGAGCGACGTAATCTGCGCGCCAATGATGTGTCTATAGAAATTCTCTACTGCGGAGTCTGTCACTCAGACTTGCATACAGTTAATGGTGACTGGGGACCACAGGACTACCCATTGGTACCAGGACACGAGATCGTCGGACGAGTGATAGACGTCGGTCAGGATGTCACCAAATATGCAGTGGGTGACCCTGTCGCCGTTGGTTGTATGGTGGACAGCTGCCAAGAATGCGACCAATGCCACAATGGTGAAGAGCAATACTGCCGCCATGGCATGACAGCCACTTATGGATCGCCCGATCGTATATCCGGTGAAACCACACAGGGTGGCTACGCAAAACATATTGTCGTGCGTGAGGGCTTCGTGCTTAAAGTACCGACCACACTGGATCTGGCGAAAGCGGCACCGATTCTGTGTGCGGGCATCACCACCTACTCTCCCCTGCGTACCTGGAATGTTGGTCCAGGCAGCCGTATAGGCGTTATTGGTTTGGGTGGTCTTGGCCATATGGCGGTAAAGCTGGCGGTTGCCATGGGGGCAACGGTTACCGTAATCAGTCGCTCTGCCAGCAAACAGAGATATGCCAAATCACTGGGCGCTCAAGACATCCTCGTCTCTACTGACACCACAACAATGGCACAGGCAGCTGCATCTTTTGATCTAATTATTGATACCGCACCAGTTAAACATGACCTGAACCCCTATACCCCCCTGCTGGATATAGATGGCTCTATCGTCATAGTCGGTCAGATCGGAGCGCTGGAAGAGCCACAGTCATTCCCGTTGGTATTTGGTCGGCGACGCATTGCAGGCTCCTTAATTGGCGGTATTGCAGAAACCCAGGAGGTGCTGAATTTTTGCGCTGAGCATAATATTTTGCCTGAGTGTGAAATGATCCGTATGGACCAGGTTAACGACGCTTATAAGCATCTTGAGCAAGGGGATGTTGCACACCGCTACGTCATTGATATGGCTTCACTTAATGCACAGTAGTACAGAATAAGATTCGCTACGGTTCACCCGGTCCGGGTGAACCGCACTGCTGATTATCAGCAGTAAATGAGGCCCGTGTTAGTGGTTAATCATTAAATGCCTGCGCCAGTAACCGGTAGCTTTCGCAGCGTTTGGCAAAACTCCAGGTCACCGCAACCACCATCACCTCATCTACACCATAAAAGGCAGCCTGTTGTTCCAGTTGCTCCCGGCACTGTTGCGGTGTTCCGGTTACCATCGAGTCGCAGGTCTCTGCAAAATACGCCTGGTCGGAAGGTGCCAGTTGTTTTACCCGGTCCAGGCAGTCTTTCGGACTGCGCAACCCTTCCCGGATACCATGGCGGAACGCCAGGGTTTTCCAGTAGGCATGGGATGCCGTCAGATAATGGGCTTCCTCAGCGGTCTCTGCACAGATCACGGCATTGGCGATAATCGCCTGAGGTTTATGCAGCGCTGAGCCATTGCGGGGCCGGAACTGCTGGTAATACTGCTGCACGAACTCGGCCGGGCGATGTTCGGTGCCGATAAACAAGGCCAGAACAAAACCCAGCCCCTGCTCCGCCGCCAGATTGATACTGCCGGCACCGGAACCCAGGGCCCACATCTGAGGTGGCTGCGCCCCTTCGGGGGTAGTTTTCAGGTCGGCAAAATAATCGTCCTCATGCAGATCGCCATGCAGAAAACCGATCAGTTGCTCAACCTGATCCGGGAAGTTTTCAACCCCACTGGGATAATTGGGGAACGCCAGCGCACGGCTGCTCAGTTCACTGCCCCCCGGAGCGCGGCCAAAACCCAGGTCGATCCGGCCGGGGAAAAAGGCACTCAGGGTACGGAACAGTTCGGCCACCCGGTAAGGGCTGTAATGGGACAACATGACCCCGCCACTACCAACGCGTATCTGTTTGGTCGCTGCGGCAATCCGGCTAATGACCAACTCCGGACAACTACTGGCATAGCTGGGTGTCGCATGATGTTCTGCAATCCAGTAACGATGATACCCAAGTTCATCCGCGATCTGCGCCAGCTGCACGGCATCATTCAGTGCTGCCGCCTGTGTTTTTCCCTGATGTACCGGAACCTGATCGACAATGCTGAGTTTCATCAGACCGCTTCCATTACTGCTGCTGCCGAAGCAATGGCATGATCCTGATCTGCCGAACCGCCGGAAATGCCTATCGCCCCCAGTGACTGACCGGCAACAAACACCGGGCAGCCGCCGGGAAACCCAATCAGACCACCGTTGGTTTCATGCATTCCGGTTAGATCCTCATCCCGCATCAACTGGCCAAAGTCACCGCTGGGCAGCGGAAATAACGCCGACGTTCGGGCTTTTTTGATTGCCACATCAATAGCACCCAGAAATGCACCGTCCATGCGCTGAAACATGTTCAGCTGCGCAGAGGCATCCACCACCGCAATACATACCCGTATATCCAGTTCCTTTGCCTTAGTGACTGCAGCCTGCAGAATACGTTGGGCCTGTTGTTCGTTCATGCGGTGTTCTCCATTTTTTTCAGTCGATATGCCAAGGTTGGACGACTGACGCCCAATGTACGGGCAGCCGATGATATATTGCCGCTGCCCTTTTGCATGGCGTATTCGATAAGGTGCTCTTCAATGGTTTCCAGGGAACCGGCTTCTTTTAGTGCCTGCTCGATCCAGCCAGGCGTAGTCTCGGTTTTATCCAACTCTGTGGCATCAATCAGCCGGCCGTCATCCGAGACAACCTGACTGGCACCAGAGTCAAAACTTGGGAATAAGGATTGGGCGCTGATGGATTCACCGTTATCGGTCAGTATCAGGCCACGTTCGATCAGGTTTTCCAGCTCCCGTACATTGCCAGGCCAACTGTATTCACGCATCGCCTTCTGGGCCATATCACTCAGGCCCGAGACGCGTTTTTTATAGTAGGCCTGATATTTTTCGAGAAAATGATCAATCAATACCGGAATATCTTCCTGACGTTGTCGCAATGGCGGTATCTGAATCGGATAGACATTGAGCCGGTAATACAGATCCGCCCGGAAACGGCCCTCTTTTATGGCTTCTTCCAGAGACTCGTTAGTCGCAGCAATAATCCGCACATCAATTTTACGGGTCTGGGTATCGCCCACCCGCTCCATCTCACCTTCCTGCAGCACCCGTAACAATGATGCCTGAGCTCTCGGGGACAGCTCGATGACTTCATCCAGAAAGATGGTACCAGTATGTGCCCGCTCAAATTTACCTTCACGACTTTGCATAGCCCCGGTATAAGCACCCTTGCAGACACCAAACAGTTCCGCTTCTATCAGATCGGGAGGAATAGCAGCACAGTTAACGGCAACGAAGGGATTATTATGCCGTTCACTGGCATTGTGGATGCCCTGTGCTACCAGCTCTTTGCCAACACCCGTTTCACCAAGCAACAATACACTGACATCGCCTTCCGCGGCGCGGGCAGCCATACTGCAGACGTGACGGTAACCGGCCGATTTCCCGCGCAGGTTACCCAAGGTTGGCGCTGAATCGACTTTGTGTCGCAACACCGATAACTGTGACTGCAACTCATACAACTCTTCAATAATGGGGCTGCTGACAAAATAGCGCCGATACTGAGCTGCATCGTCCCATGCCTCAGCAGGCCGCCCGACAAGATGACAAGCTGCATCGCCGCAGCCACGGCAACTGGTCTCTTTAAACAGGATTTCCTGACCGAGAATATTGCTGGTAAACGCACTGGCATGACCGACCAGACTCCAGCAGCCAGGCTCATCTATCTGTCCTAATTCACTGCGAAACATCTCTGCTTCATATGAATCGGCCAGGGCATACTCGGCAATAAACTCCTCTGGACTAGGCATGGAAAGGGTGTTTTTTTCTATCCGCACCATGCCTTTCAGACTATGCAGAGAAAAACCTGCCCGCAGCAGTTCAAGCGAGGAAGCCTCAGGATATAACCGCCGGGCTAGCAAGGCATCCTTCTGGCCAAGGCTGTAACCAAGCCGCATAAAGAAACCTTTAGCCCGTTCCAGGCCTACCGTCTCTATCTGCTCTTTACGGAAAGAGGCCAGAGCCGCCAACTGCAAAAGGATCATGCGTTGCTCGCCAAACCAGATGGTGCCGTCCCGTTTCTGAAACCGGATCTGATGGCTGAGGGATAACTCCGCTTCCTGCAGTGGCTGGCTCATTGGATACCTCTCTTATTTTTATCACTTAAGACATTGTATGAGATTTCATAATCAGAATTTAGTAGCCTAAGTGAGAATTTAAATCCCATATATGGAATTTATAATGAATTATCAAGATCTCTACTTGTTTGTGCGCATTATAGATAAAGGCAGTTTTAGTGCCGCTGCAGCCAGCCTGAATATGCCGACCTCAACCCTGAGTCGACGAGTGCAGCAGTTTGAGCAACAACTGGGCGTCAAACTGCTGCATCGTAATGCCCGCCAGATTTCATTAACTGAAGCCGGCCAGCAGTTTTATCGTCGTTGTCAGCCGCTGTTTGATGAATTGGATAACAGTCTGCAAGCAATAGAAGGTGAACTGTCATCACCCAGCGGGTCACTTAAGGTGACTGCACCGGTAGCGCTGGCAACCGAATTACTCGATGACTGGTTCTTTGAATTTATGCAACGATATCCCGGCATCCACTTACAACTGATTCTGGATAATCGGAATCTGGATCTACGTGAAGAGGGTATCGATGTCGCCTTCCGTATCGGTGATGTCACCATCAAAGACTGGGTCCGCCGACAACTGTTTGTATCGCAGTTTCATCTCTGCGCCAGTCCGGCTTTTATTACGCAGTTTGGTAGCCCTACTCATCCGGATCAATTGGCTGACTTCCCGTTGATTGTGACCGCTAGGACACCCAATTGGCAGTTTCAGGGAACCGGAGGAGAGTTTGTTCAGCTGACGCCACAGGGCCACCTACAGGTGGATGAACTGCGCACCGCGACCAAAGCCGTTATACAGGGCATAGGTATTGGTAACCTGCCGCACTACATCATTAAATCTCAGCTCGAAGCCAGGGAACTGGTCCCGGTAATGACTGATTGGCAACCCCAGGGACGCGAGATACAACTACTCTACCCTCACCGCACCTATATGCCCATGAAGGTAAAATTACTGGTAGATTTTATGATCGACAAGATTCGTCAGTCGGGACTTTGAGGGGAGAAAAACGCTCGGTTTGGCGCAACCACTGCGCCAGTTGTTCACGGCTATCAATATCCAATTCAGCCGCAGGGAGTGGGCAACGGACAACTGCAAGCGGACTATTGGTTAATATATTTTTTGCCCCCTGATCTCCAGTCAACTGCATAAGTTGCTGAAACAGAGGCCGGGGAAAGATTGCCGGCACACCGGGCTGATTTGCATATTCACTGCACACAATATTGCCCCCGTTAAACAAGTCTGTCAGCTGCAGAAGGTCATTGCTCCCCAGTTGCACCTGATCCGCCAGCATGACCAAAATAGCCTCATAGTCATCGGCCAGCTCAGCGACACCCAGGGCTAAAGAACAGCCCATGCCCTTGGACCATTGCGGATTAAACAATAATGGGACTTCTGTTATCTGCCCGGCGTGTTGCGCGTGGTTGATCTGTTGATGCCAAGCGCCAGTGACAACAAACACCTCGCCGGGACAGACAGCTTCAGCCGTCATAATCGTCCGCTGCAACAGGGGTAAACCCTTCACGTCAGCCAGCAGCTTACAACCATCGAAGCGGGCACTTTTACCTGCGGCCAGGATCAGGGCTGCCATTTTCATTAGTAGGCCAACACTCCGCTAATAGAGTGGCCGGTCCCCTGCTCCAACATTGCCTGACACTCTGCCAGTACCGAGAGGGCAATGGTTTCCGGTAATTGTCCGCCTAAATAGAGCCCTGCCGGTCCAGCCAACGGCGAGCGCAGTTGCACACCTGCCAGGCCTGCTCTTTCCAGTACGTCATGACGTCGGCTCACCGGCCCCAGCAACGCTAGATAAGAGAGTGGATAGTCAGCCAACATGCGCAATACTTCCGCATCCATGCCAATATTGTGCGTCATCAAAATTGCAGCGTGAACATGCTGACAGCGAACGTAATCAATCAATTCACTTGCTGGACAGCTCAGCAGCGTATCCGCCTGTCTGAAATATTCAGGACGACCATTCGCCGGCCGAGGGTCCCATACCGATATACGCCAGCCCAATTGATGGCCCAACGCAGCCATGGGTCTGGCATCAATGCCGCCGCCAACAATCAAAAAATGTGGTGGTGGGGCAACCGGTGTTTTCAGCCAACTGCCTTCGCTATTAATGTGCAGCTCGCCCTGTTGCCTGCGGTATACGGAACTGACTTTTGCAGCAGGATGGAAGCGGGCCCGGGTGAGGCCGCTTTGATCAGGAATCCATTGATAATAGTCACCCTGCCCCTGCTGCCGCAGGCAGAGATAGACATCACCCAATGACAGATAATCATTATCCTTGTGCAGCGGTTGCAGCAGAATATACACCGTGCCACCGCAACCGATACCCAATTGAAATGAGATATCATCCTCGTCGGTGCCATCGTAGGTCAGGGTTATTGATTTGCCGGACAAGCTGACTTTTCTGGCATGGTGATGAATGTCCGACTCCAGACAGCCGCCGCTGAGCATACCGAACTGCTGGCCTTCGCTGCCAAACAGCATCATGGCCCCCGCTTTGCGATAGGCTGGCCCCTCGGTGCGATACACCGTGCCCAATACCCATCTGCAACTATCTCGTTGCGGATACCAGGCATTGAGCATACCCATGAGTTGATTAGACATTTTAGCTAACCTCTGGGCCTACATGGTCAACGTTTCTGGCTTGATGGGCAGCCGGTAGAAACGTTTACCCGTGGCCGCTGACAGTGCATTGGCCACCGCCGGGGCAATGGGCGGTACTCCCGGCTCACCGACGCCGGTAGGGGGTTCTGTTGACGGCACAATATGCACCTCAACCTCTGGCATCTGATTGATCCTGAGTACCTGATAGTTGTGGAAGTTGGTCTCTGTTACTTTACCCTTTTGCAACGTAATCTCACTGTTGATCACCGGGCCAAGACCAAACCCTATACCCCCTTCCATCTGCGCCTTGATTACATCCGGGTTCACTGGCACGCCGCAGTCGACCGCACAAACCACGCGTTCAACTTTATATTGTCCATTGGCTTGCACAGACACTGCTGCTACCTGTGCAACATAGGTGGAAAATGACTCATGCACGGCAATTCCGCGTCCCCAACCCTTCGGTAGCGGAGCACCCCAGTTGGCTTTTTCTGCCGCCAGTTTAAGCACACCCTGCCATCGTGGATGTTTTGCCAATAGCTGCATTCTGAAATCAACGGGATCCTTGCCAGCCTGGCTGGCTAACAGGTCGATAAAGGTTTCCACCACAAACGCGGTATGAGAGTGCCCCACCGAGCGCCACCACTGTACGGTTACCTGTTTCTGGGTAGTGGTAAGTTCGACCTTAAGATTGGGGATCGCATATGGCATGGTCGCGACACCTTCAACGGAGGTACTATCGATACCATCCTTAATCAGGAATGCCTCAAATGGCGAACCTTCAACCACAGACTGACCCACGATGTGGTGTTGCCAGGCTGCTATATTGCCCTCTGCATCCAATCCGCCGCGCAAGCGATGCACATACATCGGACGATACTTTCCTGCCAGGGTGTCATCTTCCCGGCTCCAGATCATTTTGACCGCAGTGCCCGGACGCTGCTCTGCAATACTGACCGCTTCCAGCAGATAATCAGATGTTGAATCGGCACGGCGGCCAAAACTGCCACCGGCATACAGCATATTGAGTTTCACCTGATCGGGCTGGATGCCCAGTTGCTTGGCAATGGCCATCTGGTCGGCGGTGTGAAGCTGCTCACCATTCCAGATTTCACAGCCGTCTTTGGTTACCCTGGCTACACAGTTGAGCGGCTCCATTGCCGCATGGGCCAGAAACGGCAATACATAACTGGCGGCAACCTGTTGTGTAGCGCCAGACAGGCCAGCATCGATATCACCATCATTGCGCGCCACCAGGCCGTCTTGTTCTGACAGGGCAAGGTATTCTGCTTCCAGTTCGGCACTGCCCTGCGTAAAAGCGTTGGTTTCGTCCCACTCTATCTGCAACAGGTCACGGGCTTTTTTACCGCACCAGTAATCACTAGCCAGTACCGCAATGCCCTGCGGAATCTGCACAACATCAACAACACCATCCGCAGCCAGAGCGTTACTGGCGTCAAAGCTTTTTACTGTGGCACCAAACCGTGGCGGATGCGCCACTACAGCAGTCAGCATCCCGTCTAGCTGAATATCCTGAGTGAAGATCGCGGTACCATCGGTTTTACCAACATCCTTGCGCGTCACCCGTTTGCCGATATAGATAAACTCAGACGGATCTTTCAGCTTAATCGACTCACTGTCCGGGATCGGCAGGTTTGCTGCCGCTGCGGCGAAATCACCAAATACCCCTTGCTTACTACTGGCTGCGTGACTGATTACCCCTCGATCCACAACAATTTCCGTCACTGGCACCTGCCATTGATTGGCAGCGGCCTGCACCAGCATTGCTTTAGCCGTCGCACCCGCAGTTCGCATCTGCATAAAGGCGTTGGCAATGGCAGAACTACCGCCGGTGCCCTGGAACTCGCCCCACAGTAGGTTGTTAAAGCGTTTGGGATCGGCGGGCGCCGGTATTGGATTGATCTGCTCCCAAGCAGCATCCAGCTCTTCTGCTACCAACGAGGCCAAGCCGGTAAACGTACCTTGGCCCATTTCAAGGTGCTTCATAAGCACATTAACCTGGCTGTCGCTACCGATCTGCAGAAAGGCATTCGGGGTAAACTCACCCGCTGCATTGAGATGACGGGAGGCAGGCGTAGCCGCCGCCAGAGCATTCGGGGTGGAAAAGCCAAGCGTTAGACCAGCACCCATACCCCCCATCAGTTTCAAAAAGTCACGGCGGTTAGTGTGCAACAATGGCTGCTCTTGAAAATACATACGACGCATTGAAAATTCCTCTTATCCGGCTTAACCAATCAGTTCAGCAGCATGTTTGATGGCACTGCGAATACGGACATACGTATTGCAACGACAAATATTGCCCGACATGGCCGCATCAATCGCGGCGTCATCCGGTTGAGGTGTTTTTTCCAGCAACGCGATCGCTGACATAATCTGACCAGACTGACAGTAACCACACTGGGGAACCTGATGGTCGTTCCAGGCAGTCTGGACCGCCTGCGCCACCGGCGAGTCCAGCCCCTCAATTGTGGTGATCTTTTTGCCTTCAGCAAGCTGAGCCGGCGTAGAGCAAGAGCGAACCGGCTGGCCATCCAGATGCACCGTACAGGCACCACACATCGCCATGCCGCAACCAAATTTAGTACCTGTCATCTTCAGGCCATCGCGGATCACCCATAGCAAAGGCGTATCTGGTGTAACATCAACTGTTTGATCAACACCATTAATGTTTAACGTCACCGGCATAATTAACTCCCTATCTATGTCTGGCGCAGGGTAAGAGCAAAGAAAAATAATTCAGATTAAAATAGTGGCTCTAAAACCCCTGTACCGTTATCGCGATCATCCTTTTTGTTTGCATAAAACTCCGCACGTTTTCGATTTATCTGTTCCAGAAGTTGTACTAATGACATAATTCTCTGCATATACCACCGCCTATGCTGGAGATATTTAATGCTGCTTCGGTCGCACCTGGCACAATCCATCGCCACCTTCGCGGCAGAAGAAGGTGTCAACATCACCAGCATCGAAGGCCTTCGCCTGTACCGTGCCAAAAAGGATGTGCCGCGCAAACCGGTGGTCTACAAACCCTCCATCTGCGCAGTAATCCAGGGACATAAACAGGTGTTTCTGGGTGATCAGAGTTTTACCTATGATCCCAATCATTACCTGATCAACTCTCTCACCCTTCCCATCGAGGCAGAGGTCAACGACACCTCACCGGAACACCCCTATTTGGGACTCAGTCTGGAAGTGGAACCGAATCTTGTCAGCCAGTTGATCTTGCAGATGGAGGACTTTCCCGCCATTGATAACCAAAACCACAGTGCAGACATTCTGGCATCAGCACCATTGACAGATCGGCTCATCAACGGACTGGATCGACTAGTAAAGCTGCTGAACAACCCTATGGATTATCAGATTCTGGGGGAAAGCATTAAGCGGGAAATTTTCTATGAGGTGTTGAAAGGACCACATGGTGCGCTATTGCGTAACTGTGTTACCAACCATGGCGGTGCGGTGCGTATTGCATCGGTCATCCATTATCTGGAAGAGAACTTTCATCAATCGCTGGATATCAACACCATTGCCGGGGTGGCACAGATGAGCCCTTCTGTACTGCACGAACAGTTCAAAAACTATACCTCGTTTTCGCCAATGCAGTTTGTGAAGAACCTGCGCCTGCATCAGGCTCGCAGCCTGCTCTGCAGTGGCACCAATGCCAGTGATGCCTGCTACCGGGTGGGTTATAACAGCCCCTCGCAGTTCAGTCGTGAATTCAAGCGACTGTTTGGCCACTCACCGCGTGAGATTCAGCATTTTCTGGACTAACTAAGCGGTTCACCCGGTGAACGTGGGCCTGAATGCTGGTTCAGTCCGGTTTGGTAAATTTCAACGTCATACGGTCACTTTCACCAATCGCCAGGAAACGCTCTCGGCCCTTTTCGCCACCGCGTAAAGTCGGCGGCAAGCTCCATACCCCGTTGGGGTGCAGCGTGTTATCTGCTGAATTGGCATTAACTTCACTCTGTGCCTGCAGTGTAAAACCCGCCTTTTCAGCGACGCTGATAACAAATGAAGTATGCATATAACCACTGGATTCCATATCAGCGGCAGGTCGGGATTCCGGCAGGCGATGTTCTACAACACCCAGCACCCCCCCCGGTTTCAGTGCAGCATAAAATGCCTTAAACGCTGCCAATACTCTTGTTTCACCGCCGCCACGCATATACCAGTTATGCACATTACGAAACGTCAGTACCATGTCGACACTGGCCTTTGGCGCAATATCAACATATTGCGGTGGATTAAAAGTGGTTACCTCTACCGCACTGTAGTGGAGCGGGTCAGCCGCCAGCTTATCGATAAAGTGCTGCCGGGCATTGCGGTAAAACGCAGCCGAAGAATCAGCATTAAACTGTGCAGCATAAAACTGTCCGCTGTGCTTTAGATACGGTGCCAGGATTTCGCTGTACCAGCCTTGACTACCCGGCCATATTTCAACGACAGTTTGCGCCGGTTGCAGGCCAAAAAAAGTCAGAGTTTCGTTGGGATGCCGATATTGATCACGCTCGCTGGACACGCCTCTGTGCTCACTGGCGAGCACGCCTGCCAAGGTGGCTTGGTCAGCCAACACAGGTGCTGACTGCAACGCCAGGATACAGATTGCAGACGATAGCGTACGCGCCAATAGTCCTGTTGATAGTGTGTTATTTAGCACCTTAGGTATTCCTCTATTACGCTGGTGTAAGAGTGTTTTACGAACCTTTAAATCGACCTAACAGTTTGTTTGAACTGAATATATGAGATTATAGACTGTGTCTTCCCTCCATCAGATCAACACACTGACAAAACGCTTATGCCGAAAAGCCGCTGGTTATCACTCGCTTTAATGTTGCTCTCACCGCTATCTGTGGCGGAGGAGATCTATATTGCGGTAGCAGCCAATTTTGCCGCACCAATGAAAGCAATCGCCTGGCAGTATGAGCAGCAAACCGGGCATCAGGTTCATCTTTCTTTTGGCGCATCCGGTAAATTCTATGCCCAGCTGTTGCAGGGTGCACCGTTCCATCTGTTTTTGTCAGCCGATCAGGAGAAACCTGCCGCTCTGGAGCAGCAAGGGCTGACCGTTGCAGGCTCGCGTTTCACTTATGCCGTGGGAAGCCTGGCATTATGGACTCCCCGCACGGGCATGACACTGAATGCGGATACGCTGAAAACAACAAACTTCAACCACCTGGCATTGGCTAACCCCAAGCTGGCCCCCTATGGTGCCGCTGCTATCCTGACGATGGAACACCATAATCTGATTACGGCAACTCAGAATCGCTGGGTTATGGGTGAAAATATTGCCCAGACTTATCAGTTTGTCAGTACCGGCAATGCCGATTTTGGTTTTGTCGCCATGTCACAGATTTTTTATCAAGGTCAACTCAAGACAGGTTCTGCCTGGATTGTGCCAACAAACCTATACCCCCCCATTCGTCAGGATGCGGTATTATTAAAACACGCTGCAGATTCAGTCGCGGCTATTGGCTTTCTTGACTTTATGCGCAGTAAAAGCGCAACGCACCTGATGCAACAGTATGGTTACAGCACTCCGGAGTAACAGCCTGACATGACCCTTACGGCAGCGGACTTAGCAACCCTGTGGTTAACCTGCAAACTGGCGATCACAGTAACGCTGATCTTGCTGCTTATCGGTACCCCGTTGGCCTGGTGGTTATCGCAGTCCCGCTCCTGGCTAAAAGCCCCTGTCAGTGCAATTGTCAGTCTGCCACTGGTATTACCTCCTACAGTGATTGGTTTTTATTTATTGTTAGCCATGGGACCGCAGGGCTGGATTGGTGAACTGACCCAACAGCTTGGCCTGGGTACCCTGCCCTTCACCTTCTGGGGGTTGGTGGTCGGCTCAGTTATCTATTCCATGCCGTTTGTCGTACAACCCATTCAAAATGCCATGGAAGCAATGGGGCAGCGGCCTATGGAAGTCGCCGCGACCTTACGGGCCAGCCCCTGGGATCGTTTTTTTACCGTGGTATTACCACTGGCCAGACCCGGCTTCCTCACCGCCAGCGTACTTGGCTTTGCTCATACCATTGGCGAATTCGGTGTGGTGCTGATGTTGGGCGGCAATATACCCAATCAGACCCGGGTGGTTTCAGTGCAGATTTATGACCATGTCGAAGCAATCAATTACCCGCAAGCACATAGCCTTGCCGGGCTGATGGTACTGACTTCATTCCTGATCTTACTGGCACTTTATCTGTTACAGCGGCGCTATGGCCGAGCCACCATGACTTCAGGGTTAAGCCAATGACAGCCGAGCGCATCTCACTGGCATTGCAGCTACAACGTGACGCATTCAAGCTCGACGTTAATCTGTCACTCCCGGGCCAGGGTATCAGTGTGATTTTCGGTCCCTCGGGTTGTGGTAAAACGACCCTGCTACGCTGCATCGCAGGGCTGGAAACCAGCGCCCAAGGGCAGGTGCAGATGAAGTCACAGCAGTGGCAGGATACTGCTCACTTTATGCCTGTACACCAACGCCCGCTGGGATACGTGTTTCAGGAAGCCAGCCTGCTGCCCCACCTTTCAGCAGAAAAAAACCTGCGCTATGCATTCAAACGTAGCGCCAAACAGCAGAGTGGCCTGTGGCCTAGAGTTATTCAGCTGCTAGCGTTAGAGCCTTTGCTGTGCCGAATGCCCGCTCAGCTTTCTGGCGGGGAACGTCAACGGGTGGCTATTGGTCGCGCCTTGCTTACCCAACCCGACCTATTACTGATGGATGAACCCCTGTCCTCACTGGATCTGCCGCTGAAACAGGAGATTCTGCCCTATCTCGAGCAACTTCAGGCAGAGTTTAATCTGCCGGTTATTTATGTCACCCATGCCATGGATGAAGTCGCACGCCTGGCGGACTATCTGGTGGTCATGGATCAAGGCAAGGTCAAGGCGCAGGGGCCGCTTGCTGACATTCTGAGTCAGCCAGAACACAGCCGCTATTTTGGCGAAGAAACGGGAGTGGTTATTCCTGCCAACATCAAACGACGAGAGCCTGAATGGCACCTGATGCAAGCCGAGTTTTCCGGTGGTCGAATCTGGATGGCCGATACCGGACAAGCCTTAGGTGAAGCCGTACGATTAAGAATTCTGGCGCGTGATGTCAGCTTGAGCTGCACTGCCGAACATAGCAGTACCATTCAAAACCGGGTGGAAGTAGAACTGGTTGAGATCAACCCGACTCAGGACCCTGCCACGGCGCTCATCACTCTGGCATGCGGTGATAGCCAGCTGCTGGCACGCATTACACACCGAGCCATTGCAGGGCTCGGACTAGAGCCCGGCCAGAGACTGTGGGCACAGATAAAGTCAGCCGCACTGGCCTACTAAAACTATATTTTTCAAGTATATAGATTATTTTTTTAATGTAATTTAATGACTAATTTACACATGCTTTAATCGCGCATTATCCTATTCATGGCATGTATACCGAGTCATAGTAGCCCTGCAAACTCAGGGTAATGGTGACCGGCTGCTGGCTACGATTTTCCCAGTACCAACCATGCTCTCCGGCAAAACTTGCCTGAAACACGCCCTGTGCATCACTCCAGTTATCTTCTAACCAATAACGGGTGAAATCATTGGCAGCAGCGCCCGGTTTTTGACCATGCATATCAAAATGCACCATACCGCCTTCGGCGTGCCACTGATAGATAAAGCCATCACCCGGCTGCATAATCGCTTTCAATTCAGCGCCCTGCCCCGGCATCAGAACCAGCTGATTGCGATCTTCACGCCAGCTATTAACAACCGGCATATGCAGTTCAATTGCAGTCGCTGTAACCGGCTCAGATTCAGCATCTGTAGTTTGATTTAACGCCAGCATGCCCAATCTTTCACCCATGCCAGTTGGGTCCACCCCGTATTCCGCTGGTAATATTGCGACCACTAACAGGGTGGCAGCAACGCCTGCAGCGGCGATGGTACTGAACACCAGCTGACGGAAAGATGGCAGCTGTTTATTGAGATCCGTAATATCGTGCATAACAACCTCACAAAGTGAGCGAATAACCGGTTAACTGATAACCTACCAACATAAACCCGGCAGTCAGTAGTAACATATTGGCGGCATAGGCGTGGCGGATAAATGCTGGGCGTTTACGCCAGAAATCCATCAGTAGGACAATCCAGACTAACGCCAGTAGCTGGCCAATCTCGACGCCGGTATTAAAGGCCACCAGATTCCATAACAGTCCATCTGCCGGCAATTGAAAGTCCTGAAGTTTGGTTGCCAAGCCAAAACCATGGAATAGACCAAAAAACAGTACCGCAGCTTTCTGATTAGGCGACACCCCAAACCAACGCTGAAACGCCCCCAGGTTATCCAGCGCTTTATACGCCACAGACAAACCAATAATGGCATCGATCAAATAGGCGTTTAGCGAAATATTGGCGAGCACCCCAGTCAACAGGGTGAGGCTGTGCCCCAACGCAAACAACGTGACATAGATACCAACATCGCGCAGGCGGTAGAGGAAAAATACCACCCCAGCCAGAAACAGCAGGTGATCATACCCCGTCACCATATGCTTGGCCCCGAGGTAGATAAAGGGCATCACCGCTATGCCATCAACAGACTGCAGATACTGAGCATCACTGCCTGCCACTCCATGGGCATAAACCTGCCCGACTGATAGCAGACAAAAGATGACGAATAGGCCAGGTAGCCAGATTCTGGGAACAATATTCAATGAACAAACCGCCATTACAGGTACATTTACTGGTGACTGGACATACGCTCTACGTGTTGTCAGCAGACTTGGATGGGGTTGGAGCTAAATTGTGTATCAAAGCAAAAAACTGTACCTGATTTCCATGCCAGCATAAAGGCAACTTCTGCCGCAAACATTTACGCTGTTTCGCTTGCGACTATCGGCGCAGACGAGGCTCAACCAGAGTGCCTTTCTGATAGGCATCACTCTGCCTGTATTCACTGGGCGTCATGCCACTCCATTTTTTAAAAGAACGGAAAAACGCTGATGGTTCCCTGAAGCCCATCAATTCGGCTATGTCATTCAGACTCAGCTGAGGCGCATTCAGATAGGATATTGCCGTTCTTAAGCGGCTCTCATCTTTGATCTGCTGATACGAACTCTGCTCTTGCAACAGACGCCGCCGCAGGGTTGAAGTGGACATATGCAATCGCGTAGCCACCTCTTCTATGCTGGGTATCGCACCTTGCTGGGATTTTGCCAACAGCGCGGTTACCCGTGATTGCAGCGAACTGTCCTGAGCGACTCTGGCGAACAATGGATAGGGGGCCGTTTTAAGAAAAGTACGCAGAGAGGCTTCAGTCTGGACTAACGGCAAGTCAAGAAACCGGGCCGGAAACACCAGGGCATTATCATGCTGCGCGAAGTGAATACTGGCCTGAAATAATACGCCGTATTCTTCACTATCATGCGGTCGGTCAAAGCTAAAATAAACTGCCTTAAGTGACACCGGATAATCGACTAACCAGCAGATAAAACTGTGCCACATGGCCAACGAGTTACGAATGGTTACCGGTGCCGCTTTACTCAGTAGCTCCTGCAGTGGTTGTTCGGCCACTTCAACGGCAGCAAAACTTAGGTGAGCATAACGCCCCTGCCGCACCAATTTCGGTTTTACCTGCACCCCCCTGCAGATGTCATGAAAGGCACTGGCGCGGTAGATCGCCTTTTCCAGAGTTGCGCAGTGCAAGATGGCATGGCACATCATGCGAAATGTGCCCAGCGGCACTTTGCCTCCGCTGAGCATGCCAAAAAATTCATCCTGAGCCAGGTACATTACGCGCTGATACAGATCGCCAAACTGAGCAGCGGGTAGGCGTTGTTTGCGCTCCAGCGTGGCTAAATCCAGACCCGCCTCGGCCAATAACTGCTGCGTATCTATACCCTGCTGCGCAACCTGCTCCAGCAGTTGCCGGACAAAGCTAACCGGGACAGAAAAACGTCGCGACATATACTGCCTCACAACTTACACAGTAATAGGACACCGGGCATATCCGGCTACCCAATACTCTAGTTGTGAATAAAGATGTTAGCGAATTACAGACAATTTAACGCAACATAAAAGACGGCATGTAAATAACAATATGACTATAAACTCATGTTTTTATGTATTTTATTTTTACCACCAAAGTAATTAATTAATTCAGCCGATTTTTATGTCACTGAAAAAACATTAAATCCGTTCGATCAATGTTGCGACCCCCTGCCCCATGCCGACGCATAATGTAGCCACACCCAAGGTGGCATCTTTCGCCTCCATAAGATTTAACAGCGTCGTACAGATCCGGGTGCCACTACAGCCCAAGGGGTGCCCTAAAGCAATCGCCCCGCCGTTCAGATTGACCTTGGCATCATACTGGTCCTGTAACTGTAATTGTTGTAATACCGCCAAGACCTGTACAGCAAAGGCTTCATTGATCTCCAGCAGCTCAATCTGGTTCAAGGCCAGTCCAGTCTGTTGTAATAATTTCTGTACCGCAAATACCGGCCCAAGGCCCATCACTGCCGGATCACAGCCGGCAACAGCCATGCCAGCAACCCGTGCCCGAGGTTTCAGGCTCAGCGCATCTGCCTTGGCGGCACTCATCAGCAGCATGGCGCTGGCACCATCCGACATCGCTGAAGCATTACCTGCAGTGACACTGCCATGTTTCGGCATAAAGGCCGGCGGCAGGTGTCCCAAAGCGGCCAAATTGGCATCGCTACGGATTACCTCATCTTGCTGCAGCAAACAGAGAAAACCCTCTTCATTATGCGCCTCAATTGGGGCAATCTCGCCCTGCCATAACCCCTGCTCCTGCGCAGCATAAGCGCGCTGGTGTGATCTAAGGGCAAAACGGTCTTGTTCTTCGCGGCTGATCTGATGCATTTTGGCAAGCATCTCGGCGGTAACCCCCATCATCATCGAGGCCTTGGCAGTCTGGTGGGCCAGCGCGGGGTTAATGTCGATACCGTGAGTCATGGGAACATGCCCCATATGCTCTACCCCACCAACCAGATATTGATGACCACAACCGGATTGAATTGCCTGTACTGCGCTATGCAGTGCGGTCATGGAAGAGCCACATAAACGGTTCACCGTCTGCGCCGGTATCGTGGCCGGTAAACCCGCAATCAAGGCCGCCATACGCGCAATATTAAAACCCTGTTCAAGGGTCTGATTAACACAGCCCCAGATAACGTCATCAGTTTCAACAGCTTTCACTTCAGGCTGGCGAACAAGCAGTTGCTGCATCAGGTGAGCTGACAGATTCTCCGCACGAACATATTTGAAAGCGCCCGCTTTGGAGCGCGCCATTGGTGTCCGCAGGGCATCAACAATCACCGCATCAGTTGGCTGTAATTTCATGACCGCACCTCAGCTGTAGGAAAAAAGCACCTGCCCTCAGCGGCCATCTGCTGCAAACCTGGCGGTGGCCGGTATAACTCACCCCAAGTTGAAAGCGCTGCTGCCTGGTCGCAGATTTTTTTCGCGCCCAACGTATCGATGGTGTGTAGCGGTCCACCACGAAATGGTGGGTACCCCAATCCCATCACCACGGCCATGTCGGCTTCCACCGGACTGGTGACTACCCGCTCTTCCAGGCAACGCACCGTTTCCAGTAGTAGCGGTAACATCAGGCAAGATACGATCTGATCATCGCTAATGCTGATTGCCTGACCGTCAGAAGTCGGCAACAGTGCTGTCAGATCAGGATCCGGCGCAACCTGTCTGTGGCCTTTTTTATCCACCCCATGACGGTAGAAACCCACGCCATTTTTCTCACCAAGCCGCTCTTGCTGATACAAGCGGTCAATTACACTGTCGCTGAACGCCATCCGCTCCGGATAACCTGCTGCCATAATATGACCGGCATGACTGGCTGTATCGAGACCTACGGCATCCAGCAGTGCTGCTGGCCCCATTGGCCAGCCATAAGCATGCATGACTTTATCGATATGATACGGCGACACACCCTGCCGCAGCAGTTGCTCAAACCCCAGTAAATACGCCATAAGAATGCGATTAACCAGAAATCCCGGGCAGTCGTTGACCACCACCGGAGTTTTGCCGATTGCCAAGGCAAATTGCACCGCCTGGCTGACACAATGATCACTGGTTTGCGGCCCTCGTATCACCTCAACCAATGGCATACGATGTACTGGATTAAAAAAATGCAAGCCGCAGAAACGGTCAGGCCGCTGCAGTGATTTAGCCAACAGGCCAATCGACAGGGTTGACGTATTCGTCGTCAGAATCGTCTGATCCCCCAGACGCGGTTCAACATCTGCCAGTACCTGTTGCTTAATCGCCAGCTTTTCGGTGACAGCTTCGACCACCACATCCAGCTGTCTAAAACCGGCAAATCCCTGGGTAGGCGTAATGCGATGCAGAGTATCGATCATGGCAACCGGTGACATGCGGCCACGTTCAACCCGGCGGCGCAGTCGGCTGTCAGCTGTTGCTAACCCGGTGTTTAATGCTTTGACAGAAATATCGCGTAACAATACAGACACCCCCTTCAGCGCCGCCTGGCAGGCAATCCCACCGCCCATGATACCGGCCCCCAGAACAGCGGCTTGAGTGGTCGAGGACTCCGAGATGATGTAACGCCCTGTGAGCTTACGTAACAAGTGTTCTTTTACGAACAGGCTAATCAACGCTGCGCTGACCTCGCCCTGAGCCAGTGGGATAAAACCCTGCTGCTCAACTTGCTGCGCGGCATCGCGTGGCATAAGCGCATGCTGCTGCATAGTCATCAGTGCTGCCAGAGGTGCCGGATAGTGCCGGCCCGCCTTTTTTTTCACCAATGCTTTAGCCGATTCGAACGCCATTAATTGCTCAGCCGCAGGCAAAGCGATTGATTGTTGTTTCCGCTGGCGCCGAGGTTGAGAGTTCAGTTCTCCTGCGGCGCAGCGCTGTAACAGGTCAACACCTGCCTCCTCCAACCGGTCAGCAGCGACAATCGCATCGGCGGCACCCTGAGCTAGCGCCTCGGCTGCAGTTTTCTCCTCGCCACCACAGATCCAGTCATTGGCATTATCGATACCAATCAACCGCGGCAGACGCACGGTCCCCCCCCAAGCGGGATACAACCCCAGTTTCACCTCAGGTAAGCCAACCCTGGCATTGGCTGCCATCACCCGGAAATCGGTCGCCAGTGCCAGTTCAAATCCACCACCAAGGGCCAGACCAGAGATGGCAGATACGGTAGGACAAGGCAGGTCTTCAAGCCGGTTGAATAACTGATTCATTTGCACCAGTAACTCGCTGACGCGCTCTGCTGGCAACGCAAAAACTTGACTGAATTCAGCGATATCCGCGCCAACGATGAAGGCGGGTTTGCCACTGATAATTAACAGACCAGAGAGCGTTTTGCTGCTTTCCAGCAGATCCAGCACCGCTTCAAGCTCGGCTAAAGCTCGCTGGCTGAGTTTATTCAGCGCCTGCGTTTGGTCATCAATACACAACCGGTATAGCCCGGCAGGCTGTTCGGATAACTGAAGGACCTGACCCTGATAAAGCATGCTGCGGATACCTCCAAGTTGTTCCGTTTAAGTTTAGTGCCTAAGTCAGCGAAACACCCGGATGGGGAGATAAGATAACAGCGTTGATAAAGAGAGTATTTTTGATAGGCACGCTACAGCCCAACCGCTTACCCGATCAACAGACCAAGGCGTGGGTGTTAAACCCTAGACTCGCTGATAAGCCTAGTTGAGGGCATTAGCCGGCAAAATGACATTTAGCTGCGCAATTGATAACAAAAACAATCAGCGGTTGCGGCGCCAGAAACGGTTATTGCGGATCGACATAATCACACCATCCGGCGTAATCTCATCCAGTGTTAACTGGCGATCAACCTGGTCACCTTCACGATAGGTCGTGTTATTGATTCTGACCAGGCGGGAAGCGGGGCTCTCTGAGTAGATATGCACGCTGATCGCCAGATCAGGCAATGAGCGTTGCAGGTCGGATGATAACTGCCGCTGGTGCGGTATACCCTGATAGGGGTCTGGCTTAGGCGTGGGTTGTGGCCGACTTGGCGTTGTTTTGGCCAGCGATCGCGGGGTCTGATCCTGTACAAGATCTGTGTGTTGTTGCGATGCTGCTGGACCGGGCTGCTCAGTTGGTTGTTCGTTGATAGCCATCGGCGCGGCTTCTGCCGGTGCCAGATCGAGCTGCACCCCTTTCAGTTGCTCCAGGGTTTGTTCATTACTGTTCGCCTTAACGGGTTCCAGCTTTGCGGTATCAACCGGCGCTGCTGCCTGAGTCGGTTCAGCAACAGCCTCTAGAGTTGCAGGTTTAAGACCCTGCTGTGGAAACTGCGGTATGCCAAACCAGAGCACAGCCGCCAACAGCACAATAACCATGGCCCAGAATAGCAAGCGTCCAACACCCGTATTACGGGCTGGTGGATGGACGAAAACCGGCGGTTCAGGCTGTGTCTGCAGATCTGGCGTACTCCCTTTGAGCCGATCCTGATCAGAGCGTTTTAAGGCATCCAGAATATAAGACATGCTTACTCCTCGACAGCCGTATACAACAACGGCAGATTATTCTGAGTGGCAGAGTTCAGTTGTATCACGGTGTGTGGCCCGACAGCACCGTCTGGGCTTAAGCCTTGGCTCAATTGAAAACGGCGAACCTGGCGCACTAAACTGTCATCATAAATAGCCGGTGCCTGATTCAGTGGTGAGCGACCCTGAATTAGCGCCAATTGCTCATCCAGCCAGGCCAACATCGGGCCGGTGCCCCCTGGCTGCAAAATCCCCGTGTAAGCTTCAGGTGTATGCCACAAAACGGCGAACTCGCCATCCAGCCAAAGTTGCAAGTCAGCCAATTTTACCCAATGTGTTTTGCCCACCAGCCTGACCTTGGCCCGGTCCTTATGTACCGATTCCAAGGTGACAAAATATTTCTGTCCCTGGGGGTTAAACAGGCTTAGCACTGCCGGGCGGTTAAGCCGGACTAAGTCATCCAGCCGCGAAACAGTAAACATACAACGCAATCCCTGGCTTTCGGCAAACCGACAAACACCGGGATTATCCCGTGGGTTGTAATCAATATTCCATAGTTTAAGCAGGTCCTGATAAGCCAATACCTGTGTCAGTGCAGCATGTTCGTTATCCTGCCAGGTCCAGTTGGACGGGTTGGATAATTCAGGTATAGCCGGTTCGGACTGTGCCGTTTGATGGTCAGAAACTCCGGCGCTGGCGGCGGAGGCAACAGGCATCTGCTGCGCCTCAGCAACCGGTTTATGCTGCACCGGGGCTACGGTCGATGCGGGGGTTAACTGATCCAGTAATGCCTGGCCCTGAGGGGTAAAGGCAACGCCAACCAGAAGCAGCAGACCGAGTGCCAGCCCTGCAACCTTACCCACCCTGCCAGACTTAACTGCATGTGCCTTGCTGCCTTCTCCAAACACTTCATGAGCCGCTTTGCCCAGCGTTTCGGATCGTACCTTATTCTCTCGCTGCACATAGGTGCCGAGCAGAGCCCGGTCACATACGATATTAACCAGCCGTGGGATACCCTTAGTAAGCTGATACAGGCGCTTAATGGATGCTGCAGGAAACAACTGGCACTCAACACCGGCAATGGACAAACGATGAGAGATATAGCCTGCCAATTCATCCTGCCGCAATGCCCTTAAATGGTAACGCGCCGTGATTCGCTGATTTAACTGCCGTAGTTCCGGACGCTGCAATAAGTCCAATAGCTCTGGCTGGCCAATCAAAATGATCTGCAATAATTTTTGCGTATTAGTTTCAAGATTGGTGAGCAAGCGGATAGTTTCCAGTACATCCACCGACAAGTTCTGTGCTTCATCGATAATTAATACGGTGTGCCGGTTACTGCGATAATTTTCCAGCAAATGCTGATTAAGTGCATCAACATATTCCTTCATCTCACTGGAGCCGCTGTAACTGATCGCCAAATCATCGCAGATGGCGGACAGCAGTTCTTTAACGGTGTATTTCGGGTTCAGCACCAGAGCAATTTCCGTCTGCTCCGGCATCTGCTCCAGCAAGCAGCGGCAGACGGTGGTTTTGCCGGTGCCCACTTCTCCGGTCAGCAAGATAAAACCACCATTACTACCGACCCCATATAGCAGGTGCGCCAGCGCCTCTCGGTGCTGTTCACTCATATATAGGAAGCGAGGATCCGGTGCGATGGAAAAAGGCGCTTCTGTCAGACCAAAATAGTTGTTGTACATCGAGGCCCCGGTGCTGAGAAATACTGCATAGACTTAATGACAGTTTACATCCTAATTGTTAATTCGTTGTGTATTAATATACACAGCACCGGGCACCTGTAAGTTTTTATTAAAGTTTTCATTAAATTTTGTTCAGCTTGTGTACAGTTTACATGCGAAGGTTTCAGTCATAATGACCATCCTGTAACTACAATTAGATACATAAGGACATACCGCGACGGAATTACCCGCTGCACCAGCCCCCCCTAATGGTGACGTCATGAATACGGAATTCTCACTTGCGAACCCAAGTGATACGACGGTTCGTAAAGCGCTCTATCTAGATTTGGCTGAGTATCACCAAAACGACATTGATACCTTTGAGTTTTCAAACTGGGCGATCGACCGGGTGACGAACCTGCATCAGGCTAAATCCCATATGGAGCATTACCCCTATCTTGTCGGCATGGTATACCTCAGTAACCTGACACCTGAACAGCACGAGCAGATTATTACCATCATTAATTCCGACTACACCCGTAGCTGGATTGCTCTGATTGAACATCGCGATCTGCTGGATAGCCAATTCCGGCGTCTGATCTATGAGAACTTCTATGACTACTTCACCCTGCCACTAAAAGACAACTTCCGGTTTTTGAAAACCGTACTGGGGCATGCCTATGGCATCGCCTATTTACGCGCAATAGAGCATGATGCTGCAGAGGAATACACCGAATACTCTGAAATGGTGGGTGCCAGCAACAAAATTCGCCAAGTGTTCGATGGTATTCGTAAAGTCGCCGGTGTCGATGCCCCGGTATTAATCAGCGGAGATACCGGTACCGGCAAAGAAATGGTGGCGCGGGCGATTCATCAACGCTCCGACCGGGCCGAGGGACCTTTTATCGCAGTTAATTGTGGTGCCCTGCCAGATACCTTGATTCACGCAGAGTTGTTTGGCTTTGAAAAAGGTGCCTTTACCGGTGCCTATAAACAGAAGATTGGTAAGATTGAAGCCGCTCAGGGTGGCACGATATTCCTCGATGAAATTGGTGATTTGCCGCTAGAACTTCAGGTTTATCTACTGCGGTTTCTGGAAGAGTCCACCATCGAGCGTCTGGGTGGCAACGACAGTCATCATGTGAATGCCCGCATCATCGCCGCCAGCCATGTCAACTTAGAAGAAGCGGTCGATCAGGGGCATTTTCGCGAAGATCTGTTTTATCGCCTGAATGTACTGAATATCCATGTCCCCTCTCTGGCAGAGCGATTTGAAGATATTGAGCTACTGGCGTATTACTTCTTTCGCAAGTTTTCCGATGAATATGGCTTGAACGCTCAAGGCTTTACCCGCAAGGCATTAATGGCGATGAACAGCCATCCCTGGCCCGGTAATATCCGTGAGATGATCAACCGTATTCGCCGTGCATTAGTCATGACTGAAAACCGTTTGATTACCCCCGCTGACCTTGGCCTTGATCTTGGTTATACACCGGTAGATGTTGTGTCATTGGATGAGGCACGGCAAAAAGCCGAAGAGGTAGCGATCAAAAGCACCTTGCACTACGCCCATAACAATATTTCCAAAACCGCCAAGATGCTGGGCATCTCACGCGTTACCCTATACCGACTCATTGACAAATACGGACTGAAATAAAGCAGGCTGGCCAAAAGCCGCTTTTTGTTTCACTGGCTTTACATTTTCAACCGGCCACAAACCTGCATTAAATTTTATGCAATTGTTTTCATTGCATTTTTTTTATATGGCTCAATCTTTGCGATATTCCTTGCACCATCATTGAATATCGCCCATAGCGGGGCTACCGGTTTGAATATGAAAGAATTGCTACCCAGTACCGAGCATCAGGCTGAAGACGAAGAGTCCGGCACTGTAGTTGCCGCGCAGTTCCGTCCTGTTGCCGGCCGCCACCTGCGGCGTACTAACCACAAAAAATCCAACCCGTCTGAAGTCTTCATTGTCCTTTGGGACGAACTGGACAGTGTCCATCCACACGATCATTTCTGAACTTCGCGTCTCCTTCCCTATTTTCTCCCTGCGTTAACAACTGCCCTCCCACTGCATCCCCCGTGCTGTTTACATGTTGTTAATCTATATCAAACAAACGCTTGTTTTATTCCACAATTGTATAAGACTTGTACAGTTGTAAATGCTAGGATGCACCTAAGTTCACAGATGTGACATGTTGTACAGTCGTTGAACAGGTTTGACGCTGGTAGCAGGCGCCCACCGAGCGGAACGGGTTAGGGGAACACATCAAGGCTGATTATGCGGCTACGGCTGTAACAAAATTCAATACAAAACTTATGTAAGGCGGGTGGGAAAACAGTACCACCTTGAAAGATCCTCTTCCGAAAGGGCACAACCCGAGTAATTGGGTGTCGCAAAGCTCCGGATCCTCCTTGTGAGGATGGCCGAACTACCGAAGGAGAGCGTTTCCGACAGATTTTGCGCGTTGGGGATCTTAGCTTAAATGTTGCGGAGATTCCCATGAAAAAGCGGCTTTCCCTTGTTGCTGTCCTTGGCATGTGTGCCACTGTATATTCTGCAGGCTATCTGCAAACGAGCACCCAATCTTCAGTGCCCGCATTGTCTACTGTTGAAGGACAATTGATCCGAATCGTCGAAGACTTTGCCTCCGGTGATTATCGTGAGCACAACTTCGTACAAACCAGCACGGGTGAACGTATCTCCCTACAAGGACTCGAGTTGCCTGAACATCTTTTAACAGGCCAACCAGTCATCCTGAATAACATCACTGCTGATGCCGGACATAAAGCCGTTGCTGCTGACACCAGCCTGATAGTCATGGGCGCTAATGGTGCCGAGTCCGCCGGCAGCGAAGGCATTCTGAGCGGTAGTTTAGGCGAACGTAAAGTCGCAGTACTGATGGTGAATTTTCAGGATCAACCCAGTGACAAACCCTGGTCCGCTGCACAGGTTGATAACAATGTATTCACTCAGGTGAACGACTTTATTCAGGAAAACTCCTATAACCAAACCTGGTTAAGCGGCAATGTGTTTGGCTGGTATACCGTACCCGTTGATGGTTATGCCGGTAGCTGTCCCTCCAACTGGGATGACCTGGCGATGAATATGGCAACAGGTGCCGGCGTTAACCTAAGTGGTTATGATCACCTGATCTTTATGTTGCCACCGGGCAGCAACTGTAGCACCAATGCTGGCACCATTGGCGGCTCCCCCTCCCGGGCCTGGATCAGCTCGGCGCTGGACACCCGTGTTGTCGCACATGAGTTCAGCCATAATCTGGGGTTGTACCATGCACATGCCATGGACTGCGTAGGCGATACTGAAACCACCAGTTGTACCAATCTAATCTACGGTGACTTCCTGGATATCATGGGTAGCCAGATTGGCCATATGAATGCATTTAACAAAACCCGCCTGGGTTGGCTGGACTATGGTGTATCGCCCGATATTACAACTGTGACCAGCTCTGGCACCTACCAAATTTCGCCGATCGCCAGTAATACCAATGAGGTTAAAGCACTGCGTATCCCACGTGGCACTGACGCCTCCGGCGCACAACGCTGGTACTACCTTGAGTACCGTCAGCCTATCGGTTGGGACAGTGAGCCGTTTGAACCAGGACTGTACAAATACCCTGAAAACATTGCCAATGGTGTCATTATCCACACCGCAACTGAAGGCGATGGCAACAGTAGTTACCTGTTAGATATGACCCCGGAAACCGTCACTGTATTGCCTGGTTTTGACCTTTATGATGCGGCACTGGAAGTCGGTCAGAGCTTTACCGATTCAGACGCGGGCATTACCGTCAATGTCGTCACCAATGACAGCAATGGCATCACCGTTGCCATTGCCATGGATGACCAGCCAGCACCCAGCAATACCGCACCTGTTGCGCAAAATGACAGTGCCACCACCAGCGAAAGTGCTGCAGTAAGCATTGCCGTACTGGCTAATGACAACGATGCCGATGGTGACAATCTGAGCATTACCGGTACCAGTGGTGTGAATGGCAGTGTCAGCATCAGTGGTGGCAATTTGATATTCACCCCCAATACCGGCTTTAGTGGCGTTGAAACCTTCAGCTACAGCATCAGTGATGGTAACGGCGGCAGCGACTCTGCCAATGTCAGTGTTAATGTAACCGCCAGTAACAACGCGCCGGTGGCAGTCAATGACAGCGCCTCAACCCAGGCCAATACCAGTGTTTCGATTGCAGTACTGGCCAATGACTATGATGCGGATGGTGACGCCCTGAGTATTACCGGCACCAGCGGAGTAAATGGCGGCGTCACCATCAGTGGTGGCAACCTGGTGTTTACCCCGGCAAACGGTTTTAGCGGCACTGAAATATTTAACTACAGCGTTACTGATGGCCAGGGCGGTTATGCTACCGGGTCTGTTTCCGTCACTGTCAGTGCCTCAGCCAACAACGCCCCGCTGGCACAGAACGACTTGGTAACCATCAGCAGTAAAACCAGTGTCATCATTGCGGTACTATCCAATGACAGTGACCCAGAGGGTGACAGCCTGAGCCTGGTCAGCTTTGATCAAGGCCGCTATGGCAGCGTGTCCCGCAATGGTAACCAGTTGATTTACACCCCAGGTAAACGCTTTAAAAGCAGTGATACCTTCAGTTATACCATCAGTGATGGCAACCTGAGCGCCAACGCCAGTGTGACCATCCAACTGTCTGACAGCGGTAGCGATGGCACCACCAGCGGCGGCAGTAAAGGCGGCGGTAAAGGTGGCAAGGGCCCCAACAAATAATTGCACAACAAAAAGGGCACCTTACGGTGCCCTTTCTTATTGCAGCAGACCTTTAAGGTAAAGGCAGCAGGTATGGGTTGTCATCGGGATGCGGACAAGCCGATGGCAAGCCTGGGGTGCTTGAGTAACAGATTGAGCAATCTGCATCATCAGATGCAAACACACCTGTACCCGAGAACACACCCTGCGCAGTGACACCTGCGGTGTTACTGAACAATGCTTCTGGTGTATCTAACAGGTCAGCCAGTACGGTGTAGACCGAATGGGTACCCGGATCCCACATCATGGTGTCGCCGGTAGGTGCAGCCGGGAAGTAACACAGTGATAGTGGGTAACTTTCACCTGCCAGCAGATTTGGCAGTGGCATTGGGCTATCCAACGCGACTGTATCTGTCAGCATGACATTGGTGAGCGTTTCATCAGCACCTGTATTGGTGACTGTGATATCAACACAGGCTTCAACACCAAGGATAGTGCCACCGTCATGAGGGACCTCAACCAGACGAATCATTGGGTCACCACAAGATTTCACGATGTCGATAGAAGGCGGCGCAAAATCCGGACAGGTAGTATTGCCGTCATCGCTAACTGATGGCTCGTGCGCAAACTCAGTAT
Source organism: Pontibacter sp. JAM-7 (assembly GCF_048548695.2). NCBI lineage: Bacteria > Pseudomonadati > Bacteroidota > Cytophagia > Cytophagales > Hymenobacteraceae > Pontibacter > Pontibacter sp. JAM-7. The sequence continues at coordinate 37,952 of NZ_JBLYIF020000002.1, read as the reverse complement.
CCGCACTGACAGTCACTTCGTTATAACCCGAAGCTGGCAGCGGGCTTGGCACCGTACAGGCCACGTTAATGACCGCAGAAGCGCCTTCAGCCAAAGACACCGGTACATTACTGATATTACAACCCGCAATGGACTCATTGACCTGGAAGTTACTTAAAATACCGTCACCGGTATTGGTTACGGTAACTTCATAGTTATAGGTTGCACCATCAGCACCACCGTTAACTAACACCGGTGCTGCAGGACAGTCTTTGACAACATCGATATCAGGGTCACCCGGAAAATAGCAGAATGAGATATGGCTTAAGCCACTGTTTTTGCCATTTTGGGGGTTAACTGGTGAGTGCAGGTTACCATCCGCATTGATGCCGGAACCGTCATAGTCATACAGGTTACCGCCGATCGGACCACCCTTAACAAAAATACCGTGTATCGTGCCCTGAAAGTTCGACCAGGAAAACGTATTGTTACTGCCCAATACGATAGTTACCCAATCATTATTCAGGTATTGGTCCGGGCTAAGTTTTACCTCCAATAACCCGGGTACATCACCGTAGAGATCTAAACAAGTTAGATTACCCTCATGTACCATAGGCGTAATGCCACCCGGAACCGTAGCCGTTCCGGCGTAGTCCTGAAGGTCCGCATACGCAGTCATACTCCACATCAAAGCCAATACGGCACCGGCAAATCCCAGGCCGCACCGCTTAATGTAAGCAGCTATTGCGTGTTTATTAAGCAGGGACATACCGCTACCCTCCTTTCGCTTTGATTGCTTGTACCAGCGACTTTGGCTGGTACAGACGACCGTTTTCGAAATGCCGCCTTGCGGCGTATCTGCTAGCAGGGAGGCATTCCGCTCCCGCTCTCGTGATCAGGGTCCTTAGACAAAGGCCACAAGGAGCTCAGAAATAGCAATGCATAACTCACACCAGACTGGTATGTACATGAAATACCAAGGTTTTATAAAAGACTAAAATCGGCAAATGACAATAACTGTCAGGAAGGTGTTACATATCCCGAGATAACACCACTTTAGTGTTCAGAATATGTAACGGATAGTACGGCAAGTCACTGAAACAACTTGCCAACCAAACGGTATAACCCTCAGGCGGGTTTTAATTTTTGTAATACACTGTAACAGCCAACCAATATGAGTCCAGCCGCTAATCCTGCCATACCCTCTAACACAATGGTGACAACACTATGCACCCCACCAGACAGGTTAAGCTGAAGTAACATAGCCTCCAGCACATGATGTACCAGAGGTACGGTATGGGTAAGGATGCCACCGCCCACCAGAAACATCGCCAGGGTGCCCACGATGGCAAGCAACTTCATGAGTAGCGGTGCAAAAGTAAGAATAAAGCGACCCAAATGGCGGGTAACTGTCAGCGCGCCGGGTTTCTGGTAAAGGTACAGACCGAGATCGTCCAGTTTGACAATCGCGGCCACCAAACCGTACACCCCGACGGTAATAAGCAGCGCCACAACAATTAACACACTGATCTGCGTGGGCAGAGGTGTAGCAGCCACCACACCCAGCGTAATTACGATAATCTCTGCAGAGAGTATAAAATCGGTGCGAATAGCGCCTTTGATTTTACTCGCCTCATCCAGTGGCTGTGGCGGATGGGCAGTTTTATGTTGACGGTGAAACAGCTTCTCAAGCACTTTTTCAGCACCCTCAAAACACAGAAACAACCCGCCCAGCAATAACAGAATACTCACCGCCCAAGGCAGGAAATAACTGATCAATAGTGCCGCGGGTACCAGAATGGCTTTATTCAGCAGCGAGCCTTTGGCCACGGCCCATACCACTGGCAGTTCACGGTCCGCTTTCACCCCGGATACCTGTTGAGCATTCAGTGCCAGGTCGTCACCCAATACCCCTGAGGTCTTTTTCGCTGCGACTTTACTCATAGCCGCAACATCATCCAGTACGCTGGCTACATCATCCAGCAAGGTAAGCAGTGAAGCGATAGCCATAATTACTCCTTCAGCCCTGTAAACACAGGGGTACACATCAGATCTGTCCGCTGGCGACGGTCAGTCATCCCTGCCCTGAACTATACTGGTTCAACGTTACCACGCAAGGAGATAACCATGTCTGATCATCATACCTATAAGAAACTTGAACTGGTGGGTTCATCCCGCACCAGTATTGAGGATGCCATTCAAAATGCGATCACAGAATGTGGCAAGTCAGTCAAGAATCTCGACTGGTTCGAAGTTGTGGAGACCCGGGGGCATATAGTCAATGGGCAGGTTGGACATTTTCAGGTCACACTGAAAATCGGTTTCCGTATTGAAAGTAGCTAAAGCGTAAATAAACACGACTGTGGCAGCGCCCGGTTTACAGGCAAGGATCAAAACCGGGCATCAAGGCTGAAGTAGCAGAAAACTCCTGCATAAAGGTTTCAAACTCAGCAATCGGCAACGGCTTACTGAACAGGTAACCCTGGTAACAGTCAGTTTCTATCAAGTTTAACAATTGCATCTGGTCGCGGGTTTCCACCCCCTCGGCCACAATTTTCATATCCAACTCATGGGCAATCATGGCAATACCCTTGCAGAGTTGGAAGTCGCGTTTCGATTCGGTTATGCCGTTGATGAATGTGCGGTCAATTTTCAGATAACTGAATGAGTAACGGTTCAAATAAGCCAATGACGAGTAGCCGGTACCGAAATCATCAATGGCAATCTCAACCCCCATCTCCTGATACGCATTCAGTATTTTGTCGGTTATTTCCGAGTGATCCAACAAGAAACTTTCGGTCACCTCAACAATCAGGTTACGCCCTCTGACATCAAAGCTGCGCAAGCTGTTATACAGATGGTTGATGCTTTCATGATAATCGAGAAACTGCAGCGGCGATTTATTAATCGAGATCTGGAAATCATCACCGTATTTACGGGTCCATAGTTTCAGCACCCGTAGGGCTTCTGACACTACCCAGCGACCAATGCTTTTAATCAGACCGTACCTTTCTGCCAACGGAATAAAGACATCGGGCGGGATCATACCCAGTTTAGGGTGGGTCCAGCGTAACAGGGCCTCTGCTTTACCGATGCGCACTGTACCGGCATCAATAATCGGTTGAAAATGCAGTGAAAACTCGTTGCGTTCTAACGCCATACCCAATTCAGTCAGCAACTCATGGTCATCAACGTTTGTGCTCTTTTGAATATTACGGAAAAACATACACTGATTTCGGCCATGGTACTTAGCCTGATACATCGCCTGATCAGCCTGCTGCAGTAATACCTTAGAGTCTTTACCATCATCAGGGTATACCGACACACCAATACTGGCTGACAGTGACAACTCAATCTCATCAATACGAACAGGCGCTTTAAGGTTGCGCAAAATATTTTCAGCAATACGTTCAAGGCCAGAATTGTCCAAGACGCCCGGCAACATGATGACAAATTCATCACCGCCAAGCCGCGCGACGGTATCCGTTGCACGGGTACAGCGATCAAATACTTCGGAAACATGACTAAGAATTTGATCACCAAAATCATGTCCGTAGGTATCGTTGAAAATTTTGAAGTTATCCAGATCTATAAAAAATAGCGCGAAGCGGTGTTTGCTCATTTGCGAGCTATTGATCTGCTGCGCCATTAATTTAAGGAAGTGACGGCGGTTAGGCAGCCCCGTCAGCTGATCCATATAAGCCTGCTTCCAAATCTGCTCCTGGGTAAACACTTCCTGCGTAATATCCCGGGCGATTTTTGAAATACCTACTACCCTGTCATCTTCATATATTGGCGACAGGCTAACCGAGACATGAATCGAACGGCCAGATTTATGCAATCGAAGGGTTCTGAAGTGGTTGATTTTTCGACCCTGGATGATCTGACCAAGAAACACCGCCTCCTCTTCGAGTTTGTCATCGGGAAACAACGTAATAATTGACTGCCCCACCATCTCCTCAGTCTTGTAACCAAACATACGCTCAGCACCGGGATTCCAGCTTTGCACGATGCCATCCAGAGATTTGCTGATGATGGCATCATCAGACGACTCAACGATCACCTCAAACTGCCGCGTAATACGTTCCTGTGTCACCAGTTTAGTGACATCACGGGCGATGGTAGATACCCCGACAATACCGCCATCTTCATTGAACACTGGGGAGATAGTAACGGACACTTCAACCAGGTGACCTGACTTATGCTGCCGTTGGGTTCTAAAGTGCTCAACGCGTTTACCTGCCGCCAGCTTAGCGAGAATTTCCGCTTCTTCATGAGCCCTTTCCGGCGGAAAGATCTTCAGCATTGGCTGGCCAATCATCTCTTCGGCCTTATAACCAAACATGCGCTCTGCTGCCTGGTTCCAGCTCTGCACTATGCCATCAATGGACTTGCTGATAATGGCATCTTCGGAGGTTTCGATAATCGACTGAAAATGACTCTGCAACGCTTCGGCCGCTACCTGCTGACTAATATCCTGGGCAATGTAAGATGCCCCTACAATCAAACCATGGGGGTTAACAATGGGCGACAGGGTGATCGCAACCTGTAGTTGCGAGCCATCCTTATGCTGACGGCGAGTCCGATGGTGCACCAGACGCTTACCCAACAACATATTCTGTAATAATTCTTGATGCTCTGAAATCAGGTCGGCAGGAATAATTTTACGCAGGCTTTGCCCAGTCATCTCAGCAGAGACGTAACCAAACAGCTCAGCCGCAGCGGGGTTCCAACTGCTGACTACACTATCCAGAGACGTAACCATGATGGCATCGTTGGCGGACGCGACAACAGCATCAAACAGCTGCGATTCTGCAGCTTGATCAATATTGGGCGTGTGGACATCCATCCTTGAATGGTTCTGATCTATATCCCTATTGTGTGCTTCACTTTGCCCATTTTCATTGTTTTTATTGCGGTCAAAGGTCGTCATATATCGCCACAGATATTTAGGGAATCTACGCACAAGTCCAAGACTTTCTCTGCGTTACCGAGTTTCGACAGGCAACCAGCATGTCTGTAACCGCTGCCTTGATCTCAAATTGTTCTGAAAGCCAGAGGCGTTTTGGGTTTATTCGTAGGTTCTTTAGCAAAAGAATGATCTAAAGCCTAGCGAGATAACAATTTTGTAGCGTGAAAAAATACACATTTAAATTAAGGTTAAACCAATTTATACGTTATGCAACAATAAGATAGACATTTATTTAATGTAAAAAACAGGTTAAATTTAGGCAAAATTTGAACTAAGTGAATAGTAAAAATTCCATGGGAACACCGGCGCCATTACAGCATAGTTAAGTTAACACTTATATAAGGTAGGTCAACTACAGACACTGTGTAAACGTAACCTGAGAAAAGTTGATCTGGTGCAGATGTAATCGTGCAATCAATCTGTAACCCAATTACGGATCCGCTCTAGCACCAGGTCACGACCACTGCGCAGCGAGGCCAACTCATCATCAGGCAGTGGAACACCGGATTCAGCTTTACGCTTCAACAGTCCGGCCGCCCGACGTGACAACTGCTCAAATGCGGGGAGTACCGCTGCGGGCATCACAGCAAGCGCATCCTCATGCCCCAATACGTGCTGCTGCCAGTCATGAAGGGGATCAAGCGGAGGAAGAATATCCTGATCACTACACAGGTATTTATCGATTGCCTGTAACCAGGATCGGTACTCGACCAGACCAAACAGCGCTGGCATCAACTGCCGATCCAATGACTTCTGTCCCAACCAATTCGACTCGGGTTGCCAGGATTTAGTCCAGGCTATAATGTGCTCTGCAGGCATCGGACGGGCAATGCCAAAACCCTGCGCCTGTTCACACCCCAGCCACAGCAACATTTCGCCTTGTTCCGCCGTTTCGACGCCTTCTGCAATCACCTGCCGACGGAAGGCGCGTGATAACCCCATGACCCCTTCCAGAATTGCCAGATCTTCTGGATCATCCAACATGTCCCGGACAAAACTACGGTCGATTTTCAGTATTTCAGCAGGTAACAGTTTTAAATAAGACAGTGACGAATAGCCGGTACCAAAATCATCCAGGGAGACTAATATGCCCAAGCGACGGCAATCACGTATCACCTGTGACGCATGACTAATATTCTCCAGCGCGCTAGTCTCCAGAACCTCAAGTTCGAGCATGGCAGGACAGACATCAGAGAACTCGGCCATTAAGGTGCGGAGCTGTTCGACAAAATTTGACTGCTGCAGGTGGTAAGCCGCGATATTGACACTGACTGGCAGGTTGAGTTGCTGGCTTTGCCAGGTTCTCACTTGTTGCAGTGCCTGTTTCAGCGTCCACTCACCCAGTTCAATAATCGCCAGATGATCCTCTATATCAGGCAGAAAACTGTCTGGTGAAAGTATTCCGAGTTCTGGGTGCTGCCAACGCAGCAACGCTTCAACACCAATCACTTCACCCGTGCGCATATTCACTTTCGGTTGGTAATAAAGCTGAAATTCAGCCGCGGCAATCCCCTGCCGGATACGTTCAATATTGCGGTGCCGGCCGCGAAGGTGTCGGTCCTGCTCGGCGTCAAATAGACAGTAGCGGTTTTTACCTGACAGTTCTGCCTGATACATGGCCTGATCGGCCTGGCGCAGCAGCTGGTCGGCATCCACTTCTTCTGCTTGCGGATAAAAAGTAACCCCAATACTGGCAGATACCTGGAGGGTATTACCGCCAATATTAATATTTTCAGACACGGCATTGAGTAACCGCTGCAGCAGAGGTAAGCAACTGTCGGGCTCGGGCAGATCCATCATGACAGCAACAAACTCATCACCCCCGAGCCGGGCAATGGTATCGCTGTCGCGCAGAACATTTTTCATCCGATAGGCCAGGCTCATCAAGAGTAAATCACCCACCTTGTGACCGTAAGTATCGTTGACCTCTTTAAAACCATCCAGGTCGAGGAACAGCACGGCAACATGCTCGCCACGGCGGGCATCCTGAATCATAGCGTGGCGTAAACGGTCATTGAGCAGTACCCGGTTTGGCAATCCGGTCAGGGCATCATAATGCGCAATATGCTCCAGTTGTTGCTGCTGTTTTTTCAGCTGGGTGATATCAGTGAACAACGAGACATAGTTATCTACCTCCCCCTGCGCGTTATGTATCGCGCTGATGGTGCGCAGTTCAGCATATATTTCACCATTGCTGCGCCGGTTCCAAATCTCGCCGGACCAGTGTCCATCCTGCAGCAAGGTTTGCCATAGCTGCTCATAAAACTCTTTGCCATGCTCACCGGATCTCAACAGCCGACTGCTTTGACCCACGGCTTCGTCATGACGGTAACCGGTGATGTAGGTAAAGGCATCGTTGACATCAAGGATGACACCGGCAGCATCAAAAATCATGATGCCTTCCCGGGCATGGTCAAAAACACTGGCGGCCAGTTTGAGCTTAGCCGCAGCCTGTTGCTTTTCGGTAATGTCATGCACGATGGTAAAGATCAGTGTACGCCCTTGCATCTCCACCGGTGTGGTATATAGCTCAACATCACGTACTGCGCCATCATGCAGGCGTTGCTGAACCGTGCTTCGGCGCTGCTCACTCAGCATGGCAAGCAAAGCGGCCTGTTCAGAATCTTTAGTAAATACCGTCAAGCCGATAAGACTTAGACCTGTCATGCGTTCTGTGTCATAGCCATAAAACAGCTGCGCAGAATGGTTAGAGGCCACAACCTGACCCGTATCAGGATCGAGCAGTAACATCACCGAATTATTTTGCTCAAAAAAGCTTCTGAATTGAGCTTCGCTGCTGGCAACGTCCTTGCGTAAACGCTCCATCTGCACCAGGTTATGGATCCGGCTCCGTGCGATATTCACATTGACCGGTTTGGTCAGGTAATCCACAGCCCCCAGTTCAAGCCCTTTTGCTTCTTCCTGAATATCACTCAGCGCGGTCACAAACACCACAGGTATATGCTTCAGGCTGTCATCCGCCTTAAGTCGACGGCATACTTCATAACCATCCAGCTCAGGCATCATGATATCCAGCAGAATGATATCCGGTTCCATTTCAGCCGCGAGCAGCAGGCCTTTTAAGCCAGAATTAGCAATATACAGATCGAACTCATTGGCCAGAGCCCGACCCAACATGCGCAGATTGGTCGGATTATCATCAACCATCAGGACTTTTGATCGGGTTTGGCTCATGCGCGATCAACCTCAGACAGCAATAACTGACGCACTGTTTGTAAACGTTCCAACGCATCTTCGAACCGAAATGCATCCACCAGCTTGCCCGTTTCAGTTAATACCTCAGCAGCGGCATATCCTTCAGCCATCTGTTTCAGGGTTGCAAAGGAATCTAACGCGATAAAAGCTCCCTGCTCCAACTGCGCGATTAACAGATCGATGGCAGGCAACAACTCATCCGGCGAACATTTCACAACATCAGCCGGCATGGCTGTTGCTGATGACGCGTTTTCAGCAGTCGGCAGCCAAGTGGCCAGAACACTGTATAAATCCTGTAGCATGACCGGTTTGGTAATGATGTTGTTCATACCCGCAGCATAACAAGCCCGTTGTTCTTCTGGAAAAACATCTGCCGTCATTGCCAGTATCGGGATGGCTGGAAGATCGTTCGTTTGTTCCCAAGCGCGTATCGCCTTAGTCGCTTCGATACCGTCCAATTCAGGCATATGCAGGTCCATCAGCACCAGATCAAACCTCGCGTCAGTTTCAGTTATCTGCTGCACAGCCAGTCGTCCGTTACCAACCCACTGACACTGCAAGCCAATTCTGTCCAGCAGCGCGGCGGCAATATCGCGGTTTACCTCAACATCTTCAACAATCAGCACCTGCCCCTGTAAAGGCTGATCAGCGATATTGACAGGGTCTAGACCAGAAGATTTGGGCAGTGTTTGATCTGACAAGCGAGCCTGCACCCGAAACCAGAAACGGGAGCCTTTGTTCTCTTCACTCTCGACACCGACTTCACCCTGCATCAGTTCAGCCAGGCTGCTGACAATAGACAACCCCAAACCTGAACCACCAAACAGCCGGGTGGTTGAATCATCCGCCTGAATAAAGGGGTTGAAAATATTGCGCTGTTTCTCAGTCGGTATACCGATACCGGTGTCCTTAACCGCAAACTCAAGCACCGCAACATTTTCATCCCGGCTAACCTCAGCACAGCTCAGTTCAACTCCACCCTGCCGGGTAAATTTAATGGCATTGTTTACCAGGTTAGTCAGCATCTGACGTAAGCGATGCGCGTCACCCAAGTAGGCTTGCTGCGCGGGTATCTGATTAAACACGTTTAGGGTTAAACCTTTATCATGTGCAGACTCTAAAAACAGCCGCTGACACTCCTCCATAATTTCTGCCGGCAATAACGCACCCTGTTCAAGCTGCATTTTGCCTGCTTCAACCTTAGACAGATCGAGGATGTCATTTAAGAGTGCGAGTAAGGATTGACCCGAGTGAATGATGGTTCTGGCATAATCAGCTCGTTGCTGGGGCTGTAGGTTGTTATCCTGTAGTAATTGCGCCATGCCCAGAATACCGTTTAATGGCGTGCGCAACTCATGAGACATGGTTGCCAAAAAACGGCTTTTGGCAATATTGGCAGCTTCAGCCTGCTGGCTGGCAAGCTCAAGCTGCGAAGCGGTGCGCTTTAGCGCCGTAATATCGGTAATGGTGCCGATCCAGCCAGTAACAACACCCTCCATATCCATTTCAGGATTAGCCAGGCAGATGACCCACACCGGCATCGCTTCAGGTTCTGCAAAACGAAATTCAGCACGGAAAAAAGCACATGTCTGCTGAGCGGTCAGCCAAGCCTTCATCACCGCCGGACGGTCTTCAGGATGAATCAGCGCGGCCCAGTCAGTACCCAGTTTATCGCGGCGATAACCACTGATCTGCATCCAGCGCGGGCTAAGGTAGATAAATTTACCATCTGCATCAATTTGCCAAACGCCGGACGGTGACGATTCAGACAGCCGTTGATAACGTGACAAACTGTCCGTTAGCGCCTGCGAGGCCTGTTTGCGACGGGTAACATCTTGATGCGTACCCTGCATTAACAGAGGCTTGCCATCCTCAGTCCAGGAGGTAACTTTGCCTCGATCCAGCACCCATACCCAATGGCCAGCACGGTGTTTCATACGGGCCTCTATTTCATAATACGGTGCATCACCAGAGAAGTGTCGCTCCAATGCGGCAGTGGATTCTGCCAGATCATCGGGGTGAGCAAGGTTCAACCATGTATCGATGTTGATCGGCTCCAACTCCTGCAGCCGGTAACCGATAATTTCTGCCCAGCGTTCATTAAAATACGTGGCGCCAGTTTGTATATTCCATTCCCAGATACCCACCCGGGTGGCTTCTAAGACATTTTCAAAGCGCTCAGCTTCACGCTCCAGTTTGAGCCGGGAATCACTCACCAGGGATATCATGCGATTCAGGGTCGCACTAAGTAATGAGGTTTCTTGATAGCGGAAGTCGGGTAACGGTGACAGTGGTATACCGTCGTTATCCTGCTCACCTAAGTGATGAGCAAGCTGGTTAACCGGTTCGACCAATATTCGGCTAACCAGACCCAGCAACATCGAAATAAGAAATAATGCAGCCAGGCCGCTGATCAACAGCGTGCTATACAACGCCGTGCTCAACTGGCTTTTCATCTGGGCATCACTGTTGTAAATAATTATCTGGCCTAGAGACTGGCCATGCTCACCCACCAGAGGCTGGCTTGTTTGCATGAACGCCGTTTGTAACAACGTCTGATGCAGCAGGCTCTCAGGGTCATAATCAACCACCGACTGGTCTGGCAAGCGCAACTTGCCGGTCACGAATTCATCCTGCCCCGTGATTTCTGCCATCAGGTTATCTTTTACAACAAGTGCTTGATGGAACTTACTACCCGTCTCGGTTAGCAACAGTTTCTGGTAGTCATTGACCGCATATGCCGATACCAATGGACTGATATTAATCACCAGACGGTTTAATGCCTCGGCCGTTGCTTCTGTCATCTGCTCTATAATTGCTTCGCGTTGCAAAGAGTATTGCAGCACGCTATGCAGGGCAAAAACCAGGATGACAGTAGCCGCCGTAAAGAGACCAAGGTGGGATAGTAGTGACGGCCGCTTGTGCATACGTTCACGCTGTTTAGTCATGATCTACGCTCGGCGCATTTTCCAACAAGTTATCCTTTATCTGATTGAGGTTGTCAGTGGTGATCGTCAACACCGGGACTTCAATTTCAGCTGACACTGGCACGCCGCGCAAATAATCATCAATCACTCTGACGGCTGTTTCGCCCATTAGCTTAGGCTGTTGCAATGCGCTAGCCAGTAGCGTTCCGTCCGCGATCAATGGCAGAAACTCCGGCAGCGCATCAAAACAGATTAACAGGATTTTCTCTCTGCGACCGCTCTCTTCTACTGCCTGCAAGACTGCCTTGTAATGTTTTCCGCCCTGTAGCCACAGGGCACGCAAATCAGCAAAATTCCGTATTAATTCTTTGGCATAACGGTATGTTTCATTGTAAGAAAATGTTTTCTGCTGGCGGATGCCTGCCATTTTAATATCGGCATATTTCAAAGCCTGAACAAATCCTGCGGTACGTTCTCTGCCGTTGAGTCGAGTTTGCGGAATCGCAATCACCCCCACCCGCCCTGCAGCAATATTGCTTGCATGCATGGCATCCGCCAGAATCGTGCCTAAAGTATAACCGCCCTGATAATTGCCTGATTTAATGAAACTCAGGTATTCACCCTGTTCAGTGCCAATATCGGCAATGACAACCGGTACCCCTGCATTTTTTGCCAGCCTGAGTAATGTCACAGCGGTAGAAGACGTGGTGGGGGAAATCACTAATGCGGCCAGTTCCGACCTGAGCGCCTGAACCGTATTTTCCAGCTCCAGCCTGGCACTGTTTTGTGAGTCGAACAGCAAGACCTCATGGCCACTTGCCTGCGCCTGCAATTGCAGACCTTCGGCCATAGACTGCCAGAATGGGATTGATAGATCCGGCGAGATATAGGCAATTCTTGCGGCATAAGACGTGTTGGCAATAACACAAGTTATGATCATCGCAAAAATCCGCATGAGCAGTTTTGACGTCGATGTATAGGCTTTATCAGGCAAACGCAGTACCAGTCGTTGTGGAAAAAGAACAGAATCAATAAAAACGTAAAAGTTTTAGTAAAAATCCTAGCAGTTAGTTAGAGTGACTGACGGAACAGTTAAGTTAAAATAACAACAAAGCCTTGCAGTCGTATATCTCCACCAGAGCTTATATATGAAGTTCAAAGACTTACATACCGCATTCTCGTTATCGGCATCTCTGCTTGAGTCTCAAACCTATTATGACCTGACCAAAGGCTTGGTCGAGCTGTTGCTGCAATTTGATGGCGTCAATTCTGTCCACTCGTATGAGATTCTAGCGCGGAAAGAAAAACGGAATACCGATCCAGATCTTTTAATCCGCCGCTTTCCAATGTCTTTGGATGAACACTATGTTGATCATAACCAAAGCATTATCAACACCATCGCGTTTCAGGGCAGCCACGGGGTTTCGTTTGCCTGTTTTGCAAACAAACCCTTCATCATTATTTACCTGCATGAAGATACCGCGCCAGAAAAGCTGGTGCTGGCTCAGGGTGAGGTCAGTGAGTTTGATGCTGAGGTGATTCGTGGCCTCGGGCTTATTTTTGACCGCCAGGTCAGGTTATTTGATGCTAAAGAGCGAGACCCCCTGACATTGCTGCACAACCGGCAAACACTGGATCACACTCTGCGCCAGGTGATCGACTTTTATAAAACTAAACCATCCAGCACACTGAGCTCTTGGCTGGTATTGTTTGATATCGACCACTTTAAAAAGGTCAATGACACCTACGGCCATCTGTATGGCGATGAAGTGTTAATTCATTTCGCCAACCTGATGAAGCAGCAATTCAGACATTCAGATTTCCTGTTCAGATATGGTGGCGAAGAGTTCTTGGCCATCATCAACCAAACCGACCGAAATGGTTTACTGCTGGCACTGGAACGATTCAGATCGTGCGTTGAACAGTATGATTTCCCCTCCGGGAAAGTGACTGTCTCTCTTGGCTGTACTGAAGTTACCACCCATGCTGCCATCAACAATATGATCGAAATTGCGGATGAAGCGCTATATAAATCGAAGAGCAACGGCCGTAATCAAGTCACCTTTCTTGCGTACAGCGAGAAAATACAGGCCGACTCAGATGTCGAGCTGTTTTAGCCATTACGGCCCCCATATGACCCAGATAATCCGCAGCGTATAGCAGCCGATAGCGCCAACGTTTCGTCTTCAGTCGTTACTATTGTTCAAATTTTAAACATCCTGTCGAAATACTGTTAATCACGCTAAAATAAAAACACATTAACCTACGGACCTGGTCATGACCCCTGACACGCTAGTTCGCTCTATGCTGCTTACGGTTACACTGACAAGCAGCACGCTGGTTTCACTTCCCGCCGCTGCAACACCGAGTGTTCATCCCGACAAAGCTCAGGTAATGAAACACTGGACCCAGGAACGCCGCGCACAGGCCATTCCCCGTGACCTGGTGATTGGTCAAAACGGCCAGGGGTTCCTAAGAAAACCCGACGGCCGTCTGCACCCTTATGGTCAGCCACTGGATATTAGTGCCATGGGGAAACCCTCCGGCACACAAGATACCGAAGCACCTGATATCTCTGAGATGTCTCCATCCGAGGGTTCCGTCATTGGCGGCGAGTCAGTTTTTACCGCCAAGGTGACCGATAATGCAGGGATCAGATCCGTTGCCTTTATCATCAATTATCCAAACGGCACCCAAAGCCAATCTTTTACGCCGACTTTCACCGGGAACGATACCTGGTCACTGCCACTTTCCGGCTTTGCTGACGGTGCATGGAGCTGGCAGGTAACAGCCAAAGACACCGCGTCTCGTGGTGGTAACACCTACACCACTGCTGCAGTGCCATTCACAGTCGATACCAATGGTGGCGGCACTGGCGGTGATACCGGGGGTGACACTGGTGGCGATACCGGCGGCACAGGTTCTGATGTTGTGGTCAATGCCGGCTGGGATGGTGGCACTGTTGTTAAGGAAGCCGCCGGCCGGATCTACTTTGAGATGCCAACCAATCGCAAATTGCGCCGTTGGGCAGGTTATGTCTGCTCAGGCACAGTAGTCGATGATGCCACCAGCGGTCGTAGTATTGTGATTACCGCTGCACACTGTGTCTATGACGACGCCAATAAGGCTTTTGCCCGAAACGTACTGTTTATACCCAATCAAAATGACACCACCGGGTCGGGTACCGACAGAGATTGTAGTAACGACCCTATCGGTTGCTGGGCGCCAAGCTTCGGCGTGGTCGATGAAGAGTGGACTAACAGAACCTTCCCAGACAACATCCCATGGGATTACGCCTACTACGTGATCGATGATAGCGGCGCGCACCAAGGTAGCAGCGCATCAAGTGATGCGCTGGATACTGCAGTCATCGCGCTACCTGTCCAATTTACTGCACCGGTCATAGATGATGGTACAGCGGGTGCCGAGACAACAGACTACACTCATGCACTGGGTTACTCTTACAGTGATGACCCCTTCTTTATGTACTGCGCAGAGGATATGACGACTGAAGGTACAGCCAACTGGTGGCTGCCTTCATGCGGCCTGTCCGGCGGCGCGTCCGGCGGTCCCTGGGTACAACCAATCGATGCCTCTGGCTTTGGCCCCATCATTTCTGTCAATTCCTGGGGTTACTCCACCACACCGGGTATGGCAGGACCAAAGCTGAGTGGCACCACTGCCGCTTGCCTGTTCAATATGGCCAAATCTGCACCACTAAACCAGCCCGGTTACACCACGGATGGTCTTGCTGGCGTGACGGTTTACCCAACAGATTGCCCCGCGCCATAACCGCAATCAGATGAAACAGGCCCCGCTAATAGCGGGGCTTTTTTATTTATAACGATTTATTACCCATATATGGCGAAAAACATGGTTTTTTGCAGGGTTATTAACCATTTTGCTGATTGCCAGCTGTGCCATATAGGTTAATGATTACTATCTTTGACGACCGAACAACCCAGGAGCAACAGATGCAAAACGTTAATGATGTAGTAGTACTCAGCGCCGGCCGCTCGCCTATTGGTTCTTTTGGCGGCGGTTTGAGCCAGGTAGAGCCATCTGAACTGGCCGGACAGGTCATGAAATCCGTTATTGAACGTAGTGGTGTAAACCCAGAACTGATTCGTTTTGTCACCTCTGGTCACTGTATTCCTACCGATTCCCGCTTTGCGTATGTTGCCCGTGTTGCTTCAATCCAGGCAGGCCTGCCGCTGGATTCTGTTGCTATGGCTGTAAACCGCCTGTGTAGTTCTGGCCTGCAAGCTGTCGTCTCTACTGCTCAAACCATCATGCTGGGTGATTATGAATATGGTATCGGTGGCGGTGTAGAAGTGATGTCACGTGCCGGTTACATGTCACCGGCAATGCGCAGTGGCGCTCGTATGGGTGACAGCAATATGGTTGATATGATGGTCGCCACCCTTACCGACCCATTCGGTGTGGGCCATATGGGTGTAACTGCCGAAAATCTAGCAGAGAAGTGGGACATCAGTCGTGACGAACAGGATGCCCTGGCCGCTGAATCTCACCGTCGTGCTACCGTGGCAATGGAAGAAGGCCGCTTTAAAGAACAGATTGTGCCAATCTCAATCAAATCCCGTAAAGGCGAGAAGATTGTTGATACAGACGAGCATGTGAAACCTGAAACCACTGTCGATACGCTCGGCAAAATGCGTCCTGCATTTAAAAAGGATGGCACCGTAACTGCGGGTAACGCCTCTGGTATTAACGATGGTGCAGCTTACCTAGTGCTTGCCTCAGCAGAAGCCGCGAAACGTGATGGCCATAAACCCATTGCCCGTATTGTGTCTTATGCGCTGGCCGGTGTACCTAATGAGATTATGGGTGAAGGCCCTATCCCGGCCTCGAAAGCCGCACTGGAGCGCGCGGGCCTCAGCATTGCTGATATGGACGTGGTTGAATCAAACGAAGCATTTGCTGCACAGGCGATTGCGGTTGCCAAAGGCCTGGGCCTGGATATGGCAAAAACCAACCCTAACGGTGGCGCGATTGCACTGGGTCATCCTGTTGGTTGTAGCGGTGCATTCATTGCGACCAAAGCACTTTACGAACTGCAGCGGATTGAAGGCAAATATGCACTGGTCACCATGTGTATCGGTGGTGGTCAGGGTATCGCCGTGATCTTTGAGCGCCTGTAATCAGGCACTCAAACCAAAAAAAGCGCTCTTAAGAGCGCTTTTTTATTGCCAAATGAAGCCTTTTTTATTCATTCATAATCAACGTCACTTTCTGATTTTGCTGTTCCAGCTGCATCTTAAGCTGGAACGTCGACCTGCCAAAAAGCTGATCCTGATGCCATACATGCAAGGAATACTCACCGGGCTTTAGGTCCTTAAATTGGGCTAACCCGTTTTCATCAGAGCGTGTAAATATTGGCGTATCCAGCACGACAACCCAGCCAATCATGTGATCATGAATATTGCACCCTAAGACCACCACACCCGGTTTATCGAACACAATAGGCGCTTTGGGCTTACCAACGTAGAGCTTTAGTTCAAAGGGCTTTGGCGCTGAAAAAGAATATACATGGTGTCGGAACGAATCCCGATTGGGAAACTCGATGGCAGTGCCCGTGGTCACAACCTGCATTTGCGGGACAAATTGCTTACCCTGCTGGCTAATCGCAACCTGCTGCATCGGCTTTAACAACGGTGCATTCTTGGCTTTAAGATAAACCACGGCACCACTTAACGGGAGCCGTGCAGTGTCCTTGACCTCTACATCAAGGTTGGCACTAAAAGCAGCAGCGCTAATACAGCCAAGAAGCGTACCGAGTAACCCGTTACTCAGTCGTGTACAAAACTTATCAGCCTGCATCATGGCTCAATGGCGAATGCCTTCACCGAGCTGACTGAGCCTATATTACCCATGGCTGTCGCCTCACCGGTTGCCAGATCAAACTGAACCAGCACAGGCGCTGCGCCATTGCTTAACGTCAGAGTACCCAGTGCAACGTTATCAATATCTGAAATATCCATGGTGGCATCGATAACATCACCCTGCCCCAATGCACCGATGGTATACAACACACCCAGGTTCGGTGATACCGAGGGCTTAACCCCTTCTTTAGTGCCTTGCATCACCAGCACATCACGGGTGCGATCAATGGCGAAATTGGTAGTGAGTTTTTCATCATCAGAATTATAGGTGTATGCCGCCGCTACGATATCTGGCATCTGTCCTGCATTGGCATCTTGCGCATCGAAAGCCAGTTTAGGATCGGTTTGCAGGCCATCGGTTTTTTTATCAAAGTCGATAATTGCACCGGTATCAGGGTGCAGCCGCAAGTTCAGATTACCTGCACCGACAACACGCAACTTATCAGCCGCCGGGTTGAAATCAAAACCATACAGACCACCGGAAAGATAACTCACCGGACTGGAACCCTCGATTAAGCTCGCAACACCGCTTTGCGTATCAATCATGTAGATACGGCCTGTATTGGCCAACGCATACATATCACCTCGGGCCACGCGATAATCAATACCAACAATCTCATCGCCTGACACCAGACCAGTTAACGCCACTGTGTGTTTTACATCAGCAGGCATTGCCGGATTAACATTCACCAGGGTGTCATCACCCGTTAACGCCCAGACTGAAGTAGGCATTTTCATTTCTGCAACAGCTGAACCGGATAACACTAACGCACCGACTGAAATAACACTGCGCAAACCACGGCACGTCAAAGCTTCGATTAAGTTCATGGTTTAACCCCTATTATTATTTAGAGAAAAATTGTGCAAAGTATCGTTTGTGCAGGCATTGTTAGCCGTTTCACTCGTATGCCTTAAGCGTATGTTCCCCCACCCGTTCAGATACTTTTGTCAACACATAGTCTGCCAATTGCTGGGTGAGAATATTCTCACCACCATAGGTGGTCAGAGCATAGAAAATAGCACGGACTTCTGGTGCATCGGTTTCCGCTTGCAAGTACATTTTTTGCAGCAATGCGGCAACCTGAGACGAATCATTTACAGAGAGATGCGACTTATACCAATCAGCAACAAACGAGGAAGGCTGATATTCACGCCCAAACAATCGCAATTTAACCCGGTTAATCACCCCTGACATTTCCGGCTCACTCAAATCCATCAGCTGGCCAATTTCAGCATTGGTAAATTTAAAAAAGTTCATCAGCAGAATCAGCAGATCACGGTCAAAATTCTTATCGTTTTTAAGCCATGCCTGAAAATTAGGTCGGGCATATTGGTCGGGCCAGCGGGTTTGTGGAACCATTTTGAGTCCACTGCGAGATTTGCGTAACGTAGCTGAACCGACAATCTGTAATTTTGACATAGTCTCTAAATCTAGGAATTTTTCTTAAATCTAAAGTATAAGCAATCCGCGCGAAACCCTACTTAAGCACTGATTTTAAATGCGCCTATCCGAAAGCTCAAACCGCTAGACAACCTAACACTGAATCTATTGGTCGATATTGCCAGATGCTCAACCGCAAGGGGTTGCTAGTCACCAACCCGGATGCAAACTACAACCTGCTAACGACCAAGTCTGGCAACGAATCTGAACTACCGTTCACTTACGCTGGCTGCCCAAAGAAGGTGCGAATAAGTCCTGTGCTCCCTCGGGTTTTCAGTCCGATGTGGAATCAAGACACTTGTTTGCAGGCATGCTTGTTACCTGTCGAAAATCGGTCACACAGAGATCAGATTGCTCTGAAAGCCCCATGGGGCGGATTCTAAAACAGCCTTCTGCTTTGTCAGGCCACTTGGAAAGGACTTGTCATTCCACTGCGCTGTTTTTCGCGCATAAGGCTGATTTATCGCCCGCAGAGAAAGTCTTAGACTTGTTCGCAGGTTCCCTCAGGGCAGTCCGTTAAGCTCACATCTGCAGGCTTAACGATGCGCTGCGAAGTTATCGGACTTATTCGCACCTTCCTTAACCACCAAAAATAACCGCCGCCGGTATCTCATACCTTTCGGTGCCTAGCCGGATAAAATGCAGGTCATTTTCCACGCGGGTAGAGAACCCCTCCCAGCGATCAGCCTCACTCATATCAGCGCCAATTGCCTGTCCCATGCGAAAGTACACCGCCCGCTTCAGGCCAGAGGGGCGATCGATAACAACGGTAGCATATCCACCGCCACTCCTAGCCACACCAAATAGGCAAGCAGTCGTCGGCTGGCCCGGTTGCTCGGCACAGGGAAGCGTCCCGGTGGCATCGAACTGCTGCTGCCCGGCACGCAGCGCTGAATCATCATATCCATATGCAATACTGCCATCGGGAGAAACGGCTGGCTCAAGGTAATCGGCTGCAACATAACCACGCAAACCACCCCCCAGCGTTTGTACATCGCACCAGAACCGGCCTTCAGCGGTTTTACAGCCTAAATTATCGAGGATAGTGCCTGTCGGATAGGCAGCGATAACCTTGGCGCGGGTCGTAGCAAATTGTCTAAGATTCACGCCACTTGACCCTGCGGCCACCTGCCAGTTACGCGGCCCACCCTGATCTGGCCCCTTGGGCGCGTTCACGTCATGCGCCTCCGGTGCTGTTTGCCGCTGCCAGGTTAACACACCTCCATCGGCCATCAGGCTGAGATGAAGCATGTCCCCCTCTAGCAAGTACGAGCGTACAAACGACACCTGAGACATGATGAATTGATCAAGATGCGGAGGGCGGCATAAAGCGCGGGTGCCTGCAAGCGGCCCGAAAGTAAAGCGCCCTGACGTGCCTGAAGCGCCAGTTTCGGTCTCATAGGCGCCAGTGGCCCTATTACAGTCGAGCTTCATGTTTACACGTCCGTCAGCATTCAGCACCATAGTAAACGCGTTAGGATCTTTAGGGCGTTTAATCCCTATCTGATCACTGGACGAAGTAAACTTGATAAATACCCAGTCGCTACCAGCGAGACTTTGCGCTGCGGCGTTAGAAACACAGGCAGCAACAGCGATGATTGTCAGCTTTGCAACGTTGCGGACATGATTAAAATAACGATATGTCAGTAATATCAAATTGCTACTCTCTTAAATAAGCGGCCTTGTTTATCTCTACACTCTCGACTGTAAAGTGACTGAATTCAATACAGAGACTAGCAGAACGCAGTTAAATCCGATGAAATCATGTTCAATAGTTAAGATTAACCTGCGGCAGCTACACGAAGGAGACCGGTTGGTGAAGAGGTTGCAAACAGCATTTATCATACTGTGGTCGATAGCTCTGCTCTCAGGCTGTGCTTCTATACCTGACAGCAACTCACCTGTAGCAAGCTATAAAGAGCGGCTTGAATCACGTGAAAAAGATGGCCTGAAAGTATCCGTAGCTGCATTGGGTAGAGAAGAATCAATCCGAGTATTCGGTGCGCCACTGAACGATATTGGCATTCAACCCATCTGGCTCGAAATAGAAAACCAATCAACTGTCATGCAATGGCTC
Organism: Pontibacter sp. JAM-7; assembly: GCF_048548695.2. Classification (NCBI taxonomy): domain Bacteria; kingdom Pseudomonadati; phylum Bacteroidota; class Cytophagia; order Cytophagales; family Hymenobacteraceae; genus Pontibacter; species Pontibacter sp. JAM-7. The sequence goes on along the minus strand of NZ_JBLYIF020000002.1, from coordinate 17,437 downwards.
CTGCCCATCGGGATCGATGATAACTATTTTCCACCCTATGAGGCATCACGACGTGCCAGTAACGTCTCCTCACGCAATGAACGGGAGCTTTACGCAGCACTTTCTCAGCAGGCCATAAAATATGTTGTCAGACCAGGCGAGAAAACCACAGGGTTTGTCTATGCACATGCCGATGAAGGCATGAAAGCCCTCAATGTACGTCTGCATGGTGAAACCGCTGAGCACAACTTTCATTTTGTGGTGCCAGTGCCCGGCATACCAAATAATTACTTCGACCCAAATCCAGCAACGCTGTACAGCCAAACACCAACGTCACTGACCCTACCAGAACTACGCGAGTGGATTGCCAACCTGCCCTGCTGTGCAGTCAATGCAGAAAGCGCGCCTGGGGACCCTATCAATATGGTGTTTGTAAGTGACCTCGATACACTCAGGGAAGCCTTGATCTCCAACCACTGGGATGTCACAGCACCCATTAGCAGCGCCTCAATCAGACGGATGATATCGGCGTTTATTTTTGGCTCACGTTACCGCTATGCGCCAATCTCACCGTTATATTTTTTTGAGCGGGAGCAGGATATCGCTTTCCAGAAAGCGCGATCGGTTATCGATGAGCGCAACCATATGCGCTTATGGCTTGCGCCAGTCAGTTATCAGGGCCAGTCCGTTTGGGTTGGTCAAGCCAGTCGTGATGTCGGCGTAAAGTTTTCAGGCCGCTTCTGGCCACCAACCACGCATATCATTGATCCTGATATGGACGATGCGCGTTTCTATATTGTGCAAGAACTTGTTGATACCGGTTATGCCGGCAGTTTTGGCTTTGTATTGGGCCACCACCCTGCTCCACCCGAATCCCCTCACTATAACGCGGAAGGCGATCCCTATTTCACAGACGGACATCTGGTGGTCTTTTTCCTGGTAAAAGACCCTGTCACACCCGCAAAAATTGAACTGCTTAACTGGGATTTACCAGAGGGCCTTTTTGAGCGGTAAAACCTGAACCGGAAGTGTCAAAGAGACAAAAATGCTGTTACCGGACAATATTCATCCTAAGGGTAAAGGCTATCGCGGTGCTTGGCCTTGTTAACCCTGAACAAAAAATGCCTCGTGGTATGACACTTCGCCATGCGGAAAGCTGTCGTTAAACGACAGTGCTTGAAAGTACTCAGCAGGCACACCGGTGCAAAACAGCCCATCAATGACCTTGAAGCCGAACCGGCCATAATACTCAGGGTCACCAAGTACTACGCAACCCGACGCTCCCATTGTCTCAAGCGCGGCAAGAGCGCTTTTCATTAGCGCAGTGCCAACACCATGGCCTTGAAACTCAGGAAGAACCGATATTGGCCCAAGTCCAAACCAACCCGCTGCGCCACTGGCAAGCGTGACCGGCGAAATCGCAACATGACCAATAATGCCTCCATCAGCTTTAGCAACTTGAGAGATCGTAAGTGCTCCCGCGCGGCGCAGGGCATCAACAATGAATTGCTCAGTATGATCAGTATGCGGCGAATGTAAAAACGCCTGCGCTGTAACCTGATGCACGCTCGCAGCATCACCTGAGTTTTCATTACTTACTTCAATATTCAAGCTAGCCTCTTTGCAGGGTTAACGCCGTGCTCTGAGATAAAACGAAACACCGCGTCGTTTTATCCCGAGTGGCGCTTGGCGCTGCCATGTTCTTCATGTTCTATACACGCCGGTTGCCTGGAAGTGTTCCCGACTTCTCGTCATCAACCAGAGGCACGACTCACGCTGCAACTCTATTGGCAAGCCACTAGCTTTCTGACGACATCTCTGCCACCTGCACCTGATTCCTGCCCAGTTTCTTAGCCCGGTACAACGCTTTATCGGCTTCCCGCAGCAGCTCTTCGGCCCCCCGCGCCATTTCCGGCACCATGGTGGCGGTACCGGCGCTGATGGTAACCACGTCACAGACCGATGAATACAGATGTTTGATCGCCCTCTGCTCTACGGCGCAGCGGACTCTCTCAGCGACCTGGGCCACGCCCTCATGGTCAGTATCGGGCAGAATCAGCATGAACTCCTCACCACCGTAACGGGACACCAAATCTGCTGGACGGTGAAACTGGTCGCCAATGGTTTCCGCCACGGCCACCAGACAGTCATCACCGGCCTGATGACCATAGTTGTCGTTATAAGCCTTAAAGTGATCCACATCCAGCATGATGATCGACAGTGGCCGTTGTTCACGCCGCAGCCGGATCCACACCTCCACAAAATAGGCGTCGCCTCGACGCCGGTTGGCAACACCGGTCAGGCCATCATGATCCACCAGCCCCTGCAGTTCTGTGTTAAGTTGCTCCAGACGAACAGTTCTCTCGGCAACTTTCTGTTCCAGTGTGCGAGAATATTCCTGCACTTTTTCATAAAGGTGGGCATTCTCGATTGCCACTGCTGCCTGCGCCACCAGTAACCTGATCACTTCCACCCTGGCTTCACTGAACACGTCACTGGTCAGGTTGTTCTCCATATACAGCGCCGCCTCAAATCGCTCTCGCCGGATCGGTACACAGAACACTGATGTTGGCCTGAACCTGCACACATAGGGGTCCTGTACAAAAGGGCCTTCAACTGCTGCATCATGTAATACCACCGGTTCAGCGTCGTGTAACACCTGATTGATCAGCGTGATCGGCAGTGGAACCTGTCCCCCAGCCCTGTCCGGCACTAACGAATGCGCGGGAACGCCCTCAACAGACAGCGGCTGTTCCGGCAGCCGGGCAGATTCGACCGTCAACCGCCCCTCATGCCGGAGCACCAGACAACCCCATTGACCACCGGCATTTTCCAGCAGAATCTCCATGGTGGTTCTGAGCAGCCGCTCCAGTACAATTTCGCCTGATATCACCCGCGAGGCTTTCATTACTGAGGCCAAATCCATATCACTCAATGCTCTCGACCCGACAGCAGACGGTTCCCTCACCAGTTCACGCAGCACCGGGAACTCCTGTTCAAGTTGGTGCACTTTGCGCTGGGCACCCCAGCGGTCATAAAGACGGTGGGCACCGCGCAGATAACCTTCAGCACAGCGACGGCGTTTGGCCTGCAACAAAAACCGCGCGGCCCGCTCACAGGCAGTGGCTTCATCACGCAGGAAACCGCTGTCCCGTGCCGCATCGATAGCATTGTCATAGCGCAGCAGCGCCGCCTCACAGTTGCCATCCAGCGCCAGCAATTCCGCCTCCATCAGATACTGCAAATGACGAAAATTATCCGCGCAGTTGTCGGCCCAGCGCGTCATGCGTGCCAGGTCCCGTGCCAACCGCTGCCGTGTATCAGCCTGTTCAGCCGCTGCCATTTGGGAATAACGCGTACTCAGGGTAAGAAATGCAACGATATAGAAACGTACCAGCTGGGGCAGCGACATGGCCGACTTGATCAGTTTGTCCTGTTGCCGCACATGTTCCAGGGCACAATCATAATCGCCGTACAGCAAACAGATCTCGGCATGGTAGATATGGTAGTTAGCGATGCCGGTCATAAACTGACGCTTGCGCATCCCCGCCAGACAATCCTGTTCATCAAAACTGTCATCACTCAGACTGAACGGTGAGTCAGTCAAGCCCAGCAGGTTACGCTGCAACTGCAGAAACAGAGTGCCCGAATCCAGCGAGTCCTGATAAGCACACTCGCGCACTATTTCCAGATTTTCGGCATGCAGCCGGTGGACAGTTTCCAGATCCAGAGTTGGATCCCAGATCACGCAGTCCTGAGCACTGTAGGCGAGATAAAGCAGATCACCCGTTTGATAACCGGCTTCAATCCCTTTGCGGAACCAGCCTGTCAGGCTAGACCAATGGTTGCTCCAGTGGCTCACAAACATGGCGTAAACGTAGATTACCCTCGCCCGCAGGGTAAGATCATCCAGGCGCTCATTGATCGCCAAACCGACTTTGGCATAGGCATAGCCCAACGCCGGTTCGTCCAGCTCACCACACAACAGCATGCCATAGGCAGCATAAGCAAAGGCGGTTTCCGGGCAGTTACCATGACGCAGGGAGAGGTTAACCGATTTCAGGACCAGATAGGAAAACAGCTTGCCGCTACCGGACAGGAAGGCGGCAGCGAAAATCTCCATTAGCAATCGCATGGCTGTCAGGGTGGCTTCATCCTCGACCACCGGGGCATCCACCAGCCCAGAAATGCTCCGCCCACCCAAGTTATCCAGCACCCGTTGCCTTTCCCGATCGATATCCGCCTCCGTGGGCCGATCGGTAAACTCAACGCCCAGCAACGCCAGCCCCTGAATGGCCGATAAAATAGATGACTCCATACGTCCAAGCGTCGCGTACTGCCTTGTACGCGTGGCCAGTATATTACTGCGATCTAGATCCGATCTGGCATGCTCCAGCATCACGTCAATCCAGTGATCAGCCAGTTCGGCACGGCCAGTCAGGTAAGCACACTGCTGGGTTTCAGAAGACAGTATCTGCATCAGTTGCGGTACTGTCTGCCAGGGATTGTCAGGCAGTAACTCCTCGGCCACCTGCAGGTATTTGAAAGCGGAATCATAGGCCGATGACTGTCTGGCTTTCACCCCGGCTCGCAGGTTCAGTTCGGCAAGCTGAAGTTTGTCACTACCGGAGCCCATCAGCTCCCGCCCCTCATTGAGGTGGCTAACAATATCGATAACCCGCTCATCCGGCACCCGGTCTCCGGCGTGCTGCAACATCAGGCGTCCCATCGACAGGTGTAGTTCACTCAGCTGCTGACTGTCGATCAAGGCATACGCAGCCTGTTGCACCCGGTCATGTTGGAAACGGTAGCTCGGATTGAACGTAATGGCCTCTTCACCTTCACCCATCAATCGGTAATCGCTATGCAGCGGTAACACCGTATGCTGTTTCAGTGCAGGCAGTAGCGCAGCTGCGGTTTCAGCTATTGGTCGTTCATAAATAACGGATAGAGTATGCAGATCGAAAGTGCCGCCGATGCAGGCGGCCAACTGAAGTACACGTTGGGTCTTCTCATCAAACTGGCGCAAGTTATGCACCATGAATTCAACCACGTCACTACTGACCGCGGACCAGAGTACTGCATCCAGATCCCAGTTCCAGCAGCCACTGGCATCGAGGGCAATGGCCCCCTCTTTATGCAACTGACGCAGCAGCTCATTGGTGAAGAAAGGGTTGCCCTGCGCCTTGTCGTGCAACATATCGCTAAGTGAACGAACCTCATCCGGCTTGCGATACAAAGCGCCAGCCACCAGGCTTGCCACTGATGTCCGGTCCAGCGGTCCCAGTGGTAACTGGCGAACCTGTTGTTTCTGACTCAGGTCATCCAGCAACAGACGCAGTGGGTGACCGACTCCGACCTCGTTGGTGCGATAGGCACCGATCAATAGCAGGTGACTGAGTTCATGGGAGGTCACCAATCGGCGCAGTAGTTCCAGGGTCGGAACATCGCCCCACTGCAGATCATCCAGGAACAGCACCACGGGATGCCCCTCACCGGCAAACACCCGCAAAAAACTGGTCAGGACAATCTGCAAGCGGTTCCGCGCCTCGGTCGGTGGCAATACTGCCGCCGCAGGCTGTGGACCAATAATCAGTTCCAGCTCCGGTACCAGATCTATGACCAGGCGGGCATTAGGCATCAATGCCTCGAGCAGGCGCTGTCGCCAAAGAACAATGCTGTGTTCCGGTTCAGCCAGTACCTGCTGCACCAGACTACGGAAGGTAGCGGCCAGAGCCGTGTAGGCCTCCCGTTGCTGGAATTGATCAAACTTACCCTGTACCAGAAAACCCCGCTCACGCACCAGTGGCCGGTCCAGTTCATTCACCAAGGCAGATTTACCCACGCCGGAGTAACCCTGTACCAGACAAAACTCGTTCTGCCCGGCTACAGCGGATTCAAACAACCCGAACAGTTGCTCCAGTTCACGGTCCCGACCATACAGTGTCTGCGGTATTAGAAACTTCTGTACCCTGTCTTGTTCACCCAGAACAAAATGATCTATCTCACGGCCCTGCGCCAATTGATCGGCACAGTACGTTAGGTCATGCCGCAAACCGGCGGCACTCTGATAACGGGCTTCAGGGCTCTTGGCCAGCAACCTGAGGACAATGGCCGAGACCGCTTCTGGCACCTCAGGAACCAGCTCATGTGGTGCCGGCGGCAACCGGCTAATATGACTGTGTACCCACTCAAGCAGACTACCGGCCTGAAATGGCTGCCTTCCGGTCAGCAACTCAAACAGCAGCACCCCTAAAGAGTAATAATCGGAACGGTAATCCAGATCCCGGTTCATCCGACCGGTCTGTTCCGGGGAGATATAGGGTAGTGCCCCCTCCAAACGACGGGAGGTCTGCATTGCCTGACGCTCCTGATCCAGCTCGGACGCAATACCGAAACCGGACACGCTAACCCTGCCTGTGGTGGGGTCATACAGCACATGTTCCGGCGTCAGCGCCTTGTGTACCCATCCACGGGCATGAATATCACCCAGAATACGGACCAGCTGCAGTGCGATATCGAATACCTCTGCCAGAGGCAGCCCATTGATATCCGGCCGTTCAAGGTAAGACCTGAGGGAACATTCAAACAGTTCGGCGACCAGCGCCAGGTTTCCACTACCATGGGGTAGCACCTCATATACCCGGCGTACGCCTTCAATATCAGCTAACCTGCCGGCAATGGTTCCTTCACGACGAATCACCGCTATCTGCTGACGTTCCGGATATTCGCTATCGAGGGTATCCACAGCCACAGCTCTGCCATCCGCCAGACGGCGGGCGCTATACACCACACGGCCATCCGACCGACCCAATACCGGGCCGATCTCATAACCAGGCAGCTGTAGACACACCGGCTCCATCAATTCACTCCAACTGTCGCTGTTCAGACGCCGAACATGCGACTGAAGGTGGCACTGAAATCAGTATGCGCAGAGTGACGCAACGGCTCACCGTGACCACACAGAGCATGTCTGAAGCTCAGTGACTTTAACCGGGTGAAGTCCTCGCCGGAAGGTGATGCCGCCTGCAGCCAGACAGGACCGAGATTGGCCGGTGTAAAGAAGCCCATCTGTTGCATCAAGGCACGGGAATCATCAGAAAAATACGCATCCGGCGCATGCCAGTTCTGCAATGCATCACAGGCAATCAGAATACCGTCGGAACGTTCCAGGCGCAGTACTGCTTCCGGAATCTGTGCGGTACTGAACACAAACAGACTGGCATCGGAAATTGGTAAAGGTTCGTCACTGGTTAGGCGGCGCGTCACGGCAAGGCCGGATTCGTGATCGACACCCGGCAACGCCCAGTATTCTGCACCGTAGCGCTGCACATAAAACGGGTCATCTCGTCCGTGCAGAGCACCCAAACGAACCACATCCGTCACCCGCCCCAACTGATCCAGTTCGGCCAGCCCTTGCTCATCCAAGCGTACACTGTTGATAATGATCAGGCGTTCGCCGTCACGCACCACTGTCATATTGCGGCTGAACTGCCAGTCTAACCCCTGCAGTACGGTTTCCATGGCACCACTGACAAAAAATACATCGGGAAACACCTCTACCAGGGAGCCATGAGATAAAGCCGGGGGACATTGATGCATTACTGAATTCCTCATTCCTCGTTATATTCGAAGCGGCCCACATAACGATACTCACGCGCATACTCGTTAAGGTAACTATTCAGGTAGTGTCGCTGGGCTGGGTTGAATCGTCCTTGACGGATATCATCCATTGATTCATTACCGTCACTGCTATCCAGTCGCTTGATATGGAACAGGGTCATATCCCGACCACCGAAAAAGCCTTTGAGAAATTCATGCAGCGGTCTTGCCTTTGACATATCAAACACCGCGCCGGACAGTGCTGTATATAACGGGTATTGTGCCAGTGTTCTGACGTTGAATGTGGGGTAATCACCCTCCGGTGGCACAAATGACGGGTATTGGTCGGGCTCGTGCACAGACTGAGCCAGCAGCTCACTGACATAGTCGGCATCAATGCCAGCTTGGCGAGCACCATCTACCAGCAGGTTCAGATAACGACGACACGGCTGGCAACGGTTATCGATAAATGCAGGCATCCCGATATAAGTCAGTGCCGGAAGCAGCGCTCCATCCACCTCCACTTCGACCGAAATTCGATCATAACCGTGACCACAGGCTTCTGCTGCATCCAGGGGTGCAAGCGCGGCGTCCGGGCAGTCGTAGACAACCCCCATTACCCGGTCACCGGGCAGGTCGGAACGTTCGATGTTGCCCACGCCACCTTCGTGGCGGAAAAAATGCTGCACATTGAACCGCAGCCGCCAACCATGTAGCACCGCGCGCCGGGCCGACAATGGTTCGACCCCCTTCGCCCGCAGCGACGTCATGTTCATATTGGAGCCGAAACCAAAGTAGCGAAACATATTGAGCCAACCACCGTCCTGAAGTACTAAGCGAGCCTGCAGCGTTTCAAACGTTGTTACAATACCGGGATCAGAGTCGAAATCAAAATATCGTTACAACCGCGCCGGTAATATGTCTGCTAAAGCCGTTCAGGTGGCCAGAACAACCGTATTGCGACTAAAGCTTGCTGATCACTGCGTGACCGATTTTCGATAGGCAACCAGCATGCCTGTAATCGCTGCCTTGATCTCCAATTACTCTGAAAGCCAGAGGTGTTTTGGACTTATTCGCCGGTTCCCTAGATGCCGCCATACATTCATAACTGACTGTCTTTCCCCTGCTGCGAGCAACAGGTGATAAAACGCTATCCCGGCGGCAAGCATTTAAATATCGCGAAGATCCCAGTGGGCATGTATACCCACTCATGGCTTCGCGGACTATTGATCCACAGGGTCAGACCCGCAGTGATTCGGATCTACATTAAACTCCATGTTTTTCCGAAATCCACACTCACCAAATTCTTCTTACCTTCTAATACTCTACATTCAGCAATAACCTTTTCCCCTGTATTTTCAGGGAAGCTGAGCTGACACCCCCTATAAATTAAAATCTCATTTACCTGCCATTGGTCGTCACCATCGGCTTTAAAATAGACCTTATCTGGGTTCCCACTATCAACCCCGTGTAAAAAGATCCCCAAATCTGTGTTGTAGATACTTCTGAGATCGTTAGCGATTCCCTTAGGCAGCTTAAAAGGGCTTACCAGCCCAAGTTCCATATCCACAAATACCGCAGTGGAGTGGCCCCCAATCCATGCATATTGCCGCCCAATTGCGTAAACACCATTATGTGTCATGTTGAAGTTTCCATCTGGCATTTCTTCCCCAGGCAGCACACCTTGTGAATATTTTGTCCAACTTACTCCATCATCGTCTGATACCAATAGATTAAAATTTCTATCGACCAGAACCACGCCCAGATCGGCATACAAGGCACCACGAATAGCAAAAAAATCTTTAGGCACCGCCACTTCTGTAAGTCTATCGCCTGCACGTCTTAGAACTTTTCCTCGCTCTGACAGAAACCATGCTCGCTCCCCGGTAAACGAAAAGCCGGTAATCCGATCTAATGTGCCGGTGTTATAAAATTTAGATGTGTTCGCAGGCCGCGCGCTATCATCCAGCAGTGTCCCAAGTTCTCCCACTAGATATTGGTGATGCTTGTATATAGCAGGATAAAGGAGTGTGAGATCTGGGGTATCACCAACTTTTCCTTTAGGGGGATTATGCATATCAGAGAGCAGAGCAGTTCTAATCACATCAATTTGCTCATTTACATATTGAGCATCTACTAAGCGCATCTGATCTGCCGATAGGTTTTTGGCGAGAACCGGGTGATAGTCCTGAAGGTATCTCCAGCCGGAATCACCATTTTTCAGTCTTAAAATATTATATCGATCTCCTTTGCGGTCCGGATGGATATAGACCATTCCCAAGTTGGTAACCTGTCCTGCTTTTATTTCAAATTCAAAATCAAGCCGCAGCCTTTTATAGTAAGTTGTATTTTTTTGTGAGACACCGTTATAGCTGCTGGCATACCCGGATGTCAGTGTTAGTGACTGCATGACATACTTACCAGGCTTTAGCTCATTAAGATAAAAGCCATTATGGGCTTTGCGTTCTACCTCCCCCTCAATAGCTATTTCTGCCTTACCCCAAGACAAAGTGGGTGAAATTTGTAACATCACCATACCCGACTGAGTTAACTGACTTGGCAAAGTAGCGGGTTTAGTCGTATTGCCCGCGAAACACCCCCCTAACAACCCACAAAGGATTAACAAACACAAACCCGAATATAGCTTTTGAATCATACAAAATGTCCTTATTTTTTGATGTTAAGCGCGGTGCTGACTTGAGCCTTTACAAAGTATGCATATTTTACAAAGGCGGAGATGACGCCGCGCACATGAGCGGCCGAAACGTACTATAGGCCATCCCCACCCAGGCTTTTTTGCTGGACGAATGATGCGCCTTGTTAGATACCATTTTCACGTTAAGTTTAAACCGCCATCTGAAAGGACAATCTCACCCGTTAGATATGAGCTATTGATTAACATGCCGGCCACATAGGCAATTTCTTCTGGTTGGGCACCGCGTTTCATGGGGGCTTTGTTTTTCCAAAGCTCACGGGCTGCTACCCAATCATGACTCATGGGGGTGTGAACTAACCCAGGGGCTATAGCGTTTACTCTAATATCAGGACCCAAATTCAACGCCAACAGCTTCGTCATGTGATTGAGCGCAGCCTTAGTCACCGCATAAGGTATCGATGCGCCTTTGGGGCGGACCCCAGCATGGGAACTGATATTCAGGATGCAGCTAGTCACATCGTCAGAAGATGACTTTTTCAACAGTGGCTCAGCTTCGGAAATGAGTGTCCATGGCGATATAACATTTACCTCGTGTAGCATTCGCCATACTTCTGGAGTAGCCGCTTTTAGGTTTGCGTGATCTATAACGTCGGTGAGTGCTGCGTTATTGACTAACACATCTAAGCGTCCGTACTTGGCGGCAATTTTCTCAATAAGGCCTTTTGATTCTGATTGATTCGATAGGTCGGCCTGGATATACGAAGCATTTTCATATTGTGCTGCTAAACGCTGACCCTCTTCTACCGATGAGCGCGAATGAAAAACAACAGAAAATCCTTCTGCAGCAAGCTGATTGGCAATAGCTTTACCAATGCCTGATGTTGAACCTGTAACCAAGGCTACTCGAGTTGTCATAAATTCCAGTCTTGTATATACGGGCGGCATGGCATCTTACGCTGCGTTCACCGGTAAACTGGGAGCGCCGCGAGTAATTTATCCGCGTGTAGGGCCTTGTCAGGCATGGGCCAATTTAAGACCGACAATGCCTGCACAAATCAATCCTAAACTCACTAGCTTAAGAACGTCAGCTGACTCGCCGAACAATACTATACCCAGTAGCGCTGTACCTACAGCACCAATACCCACCCAAACGGCATAGGCTGTACCAACGGGCAACGTTTTCAGGGCCAAGCCTAACAATAGAAAACTTGCAACCAACGACAATACCGTTGTGACTGTAGGCCAGAGTTTCGTAAAGCCATCCGTGTACTTCAAGCCGATGGCCCAACCGATCTCCAAAAGGCCAGCTACAAACAACACGACCCAGCTCATACATACCTCTCAATTAGCTTTGGGGGCATCCTTTAACGCCGTCAAGAAGTGAGGTCGTCCTTACTTCAGCGTGCCTCACGCCTGTCACAAACGGTGCCTAACACAGGCGTCCGGTGAAGTGCCGAAGGCTCGGCACAACCTTAATGACCTTAATGACCTTATTAGGCCTTGAATACCAAGTAACCGCCTGTACCAAGCATTACACCACCGATAGTTTTCTGATACACCCCAGAAAATCTGTGGCGACGTGCGATATTGGAAACGTTGGCACCCAACAATGCATACGCAATTTTAACACCGCCAACGCTTATGATGGTGATTGCAACTACCACTGACATTTCGTAAAAACCGATGTCTGCCAGATCGATAAACGCTGGAAATAGACTTGCGTAGAAGAAAATAGCTTTTATGTCTCCGAGGGTTAAAACGAAGCCAGACACCAAACTGGCCACCAGATTCTTGGGCTGAAGCGAATTAGGCGGCGCTTGAAGAGGAGCGGAGCTCGCAATCAATAGTTTCATTCCGAAATAGATTAAATAAAGCCCACCGATCACTTTTACCACGACGAAAAAGCTACCTAGCACTTCAGCTGCTGCAGACATGCCTGCTATAGCGAGGCCGACAAAGAGCAGATCGCCGAGAACGATGCCAATACCTACTGCTATTCCATTAGCTGGACCTAAAGAGGCTGCACGAGCAACCACCAAAGCAACACTGGAGCTCGGCAATGCAGCGAGCAAGACCATGATGCCTAACAACGTGATTGATTCGGTGAGGGTCATATGAGTTCACGTCTATTTTTAATCAATAAGCGGCTAAATAATGGGCTGAAACCGAGCAGAGTGAATGCGCTGCCTTTCGCGCATAAGCGCTGATTTGGCACCCGCAGAGAAAGTCTTGGACTTGCTCGCAGGCTCCTTAGTGCTCGTTTGTCTTTAATTTATCGTGTATTAACTTTTCGGTATGCTCAAATAACTCAACACCCCCAACCTCTCCGTGGCCAGGCACGACAATATCAGCATCCTTATATTGACCTTTTAATTGCTTGGTTATTTTTAACCAAGAATTAATATCGCCATGTACTATATTACCAGCAGATTTAGCGTCTAAAGATCGTATAGCACAACCACCAAATAGAATTTTCCTTTCCGGGAGCCATACCATTAGGTTATCCATTGCATGCCCAGCTCCGGGAAAAAACACTTCCAAAGAGCCAAACTTAACTGCTGCACCTGCCTCGTTAAGTTCATGTATGACATTATCAGGAACAGGAGCTCCTTGCTCAATAGTGAGTTGTTTTGTCAAAGGGTGTGCAAAAACGTTAACCCCTGCAGACTCTAAAACATCAACACCCGACGCACGGTCACTATGTGCATGAGTAACCAATGCTTGTGTCACTGGTAGTTTTATGTGTAATTCAATAGCACGCAACAAATTTACTGTTTGCAACTCTCCCCATGCAGTATCAATTAAAGTTAAGCTTTGGCCTTCTTTGATAATTAATCCATTTGATGGAAACTTAATACCATTAGGATAAATATAAAATGATGTATGAAGCCAAACGCCGTCATCTATTTTTTTAATTTGAATATCTGTACCTGAGCTAGATGCAGCCATACTATTAAAACTAAAAAGAATGATTAAGATACTGCTTAATATAAATCTAATATTCATTAATATTCCTAGAGCACTAACGCGATGGTTTGAGGCTGGATTGAAGCGCAGCGTAAAGCCTGCCCCAGCCACCTGGCGGCGAATAACACACCACCTTGTTATATTTTTTTCGCTATTATTTCAGTTGGTGAAACCAGGCCGTTCGCGATATTACTAATCATATTACGCATTTTTTCTGGTGAGGTATGTTGCATCAGCAAATGTAAGCCCAATGCTGGAGGCCCTTTACTGGCTTCACTTTTTTCCTTGAGCTGCTTAAAAAATTCAAGCGCGAACTCCCGTCTGTCATTTATGGCTTCGATTGTGAAGCCGGATGATTGCAAAAGCGCCGAATATTCTTCCGGAGAAGACAAAAAGCTGAAACTCTCATCTGAAGCCCAAGGAACAGGGTAGGACAAATTGCCCTCCTTGGTCCGCATTACATCATACACGCCAAATTTAGCCCCTGGCTTGAGGACTCTGGCTGTCTGGGTGAATAAAGCACCTTTCGCCTGAATATTCATTCCCACGTGCAGCATATACGCACCATCAAATGACATATCATTGAATGGCATATCCAGCGCACTGCCTTGATGTAATGACACTAGGTGTTTTAGGTCCACCCAGTCCGTTAACGTTTTGCCAACAGACACATAAACATCTGTTAAATCGATACCAGTAACCTTATTGCCATAATGCTTCGCTATGAATCGGCTGGCCCCACCCAGCCCACAACCAATATCTAGCAACTCAGCAGATTGGCTGAATGTGAGCTGATTCATAAGGTGGTCGGTGGCTACACGGCCACCGATGTGAAACTCATCTACTGGCGCTAAATCTTCTACCGTAACGGTTTTGTTTGATTTTCCCAGTTTACTTATGCCCGCATGAATCAATTCAAGCAGCGAGCTGTTGTCATAGTGATTAGAAACGATAGTCTCATCAACCATTTCAATCTCCTTATGAGCCAGAACAAAAAAATAGAACGCCGGAATGCACTGACTGAGAACACGCGTGGCGGTTTGTTAGTCTGGCGCAATGACGTGTCAGCTACGTGCTGGCTGATGAAATTCGATAACATTGTCATCAGGATCTCTGATAAAGAAAAATTTTGCGCCGTCATGTTCAACCTCACCTGTAATCGGGAAACCTAAGCTTTCGATACTATTTTTGGCTGAATGATAGTCTGTGATTTCCAAGGCAATATGGGTATAGCCCGGATATTTCATATCACCTTCCATTAGAACATTTTTCTTTGCCGCGCCAGCGGACACATTAAGAATAAGATTGAGATTTATTCCCGCCGGGTGTTCGAGGATAGCCACTGGCTCTGGACCAACTGGACCTGCAAGAAATACAAAACCAAGTTTCCCATAGAATTCACGAGAAACTTCCATATCCCTCACTCGTAACCCAACGTGATGAATTCTTGTGATTTGTTTCATCATTAATTCCTTGATGTTAACTATATAGGCGCAGCTAAGGAACCTACGCATAAGTCCAAAACGCCTCTGGCGTTCAGAGCAATGTGAGGTCAAGGCAGCCGTTACAGGCATGCTTGTTACCTGTCGAAAATCGGTCACACAGAGATCGGATTGTTCTGAAACCCCCATGGGGCGGATTCTCAAACAGCCTTCTGCTTCAGGCAGCTTGGAAAGGACTTGTCATTCCACTGCGCTGCTTTTCGCGGCATCAGGCTGATTTATCGCCGGCAGAGCAAGTCTTGGACGTGTTCGCCGGTTCCCTAACGCAAAGCACAGCGGCACGAGTATACGAGTGCCCAACCGGTAACGGCCGCGTATTGCAGCGCCTTATTACGAGTGATACTCCATAATAAGCTCCGGGTGCCCGGTGTGCTCATCGATTTGTTCTCCACATAAAGTGAATCCGTGTTTCTCGTAAAACGTGATACTCGGAGTATTTTCTTTGTAAACAGTGAGCTGTAAGCGCTCTCGCCTATTCTTAGCATCAGCCAGTAACACTGAGCCCAACCCCTTGCCCTGTGAGCCCGGTGCTACAAAGATCGCAGCAAGACTGTTCTCATATAGGCTATAAAACCCAACAACTTCCCCCTCGGTTTCATACACAAGCGTCTCCGATGCTGGGATGTATACATCACGTATCATGCTGATGTTCGATTTCCAAAACGCAGATTCGATGAAGTCATGGGCCTTAATCGATGCCGATAACCAGATTGCGACAATCTCATCAATATCGTTTAGCCGATAATCACGAACCATTTGCTTGCTTCCTGGTAAACGTAACGCCCGCATTTGCGGCTGGTTTGGAGCGCAGCGGAAAACCAGTCCGACAACATGCGCTTGTTAAGTGCTGGTGAAACCGTAAAAATAGCCAATTATTTTCTTGATTTTAACCAGATACACTGTACATTTGAACAGTATATTTCTGGAGGTTTACCATGGCAAATGAGTATACATCAATAGAGCTCTGTGCTGGAGCTGGGGGACAAGCTCTAGGATTACACCAAGCAGGCTTTAAGCATAAGCTACTGATTGAAATAGATAAACCAGCTTATAAGACCCTAGAGTTTAACAATGCCAAACACTCTTTAGGCTGGGAAAAAATTATTGAAGGGTGCGTCGAAGACTTTGCTGAGAATCGAGCTCATGAGTTTCTTGGAGTTGACTTGGTTGCAGGGGGCGTGCCTTGCCCACCATTTTCGAAAGCCGGAAAACAACTGGGTAAAGATGATGAACGCGACTTATTTCCAGCAGCACTTAAGATCGTTGAGAAAACTCAGCCTAGAGCAGTGATGCTCGAAAATGTTGCAGGATTACTAGAGCCAAAATTTGACGAGTATAGGTCAGAAATTGATCAGAAACTCAGTGCGCTAGGGTACAAAACATTTTGGAAGCTACATAATGCGTCAGATTATGGTGTGCCTCAGTTAAGGCCTAGAGTTATTTTGGTCGCACTCCTTCCCGAATATGCAGATTTTTTTTCTTGGCCTAAAAAAGTGATTACGCCCCCGACTGTTGGCGAAGCCTTACATGATCTTATGGCATCAAATGGTTGGGAAGGCGCTGATGAGTGGAAGGTGCGAGCAAATAAAATTGCACCTACTTTAGTTGGTGGCTCGAAAAAACATGGCGGCCCTGATCTTGGGCCAACTAGGGCTCGAAGAGCATGGCAAGAGTTGCATGTTAACGGCTGCATAGTTGGTAACGAGCCGCCTGAAAAAGGCTTTACCGGTTATAAAGATAAAGAAGAATATAAGGGTATGCCGTTACTTACTGTACGTATGGCTGCCCGAATTCAAGGATTTCCAGATTGGTGGGAGTTCTACGGGAAAAAAACCCCTGCATATAGGCAAGTTGGCAATGCATTCCCCCCGCCAGTTGCAGAAGGTATTGGCAAACAGATACTCAAAGCACTAAATCAGGCATTAAAAAATGAAAAGGCAGCTTAATTAGCTGCCTTTTTCATCTAGATAATACTCTGCTGCATTTTCCATTACTTTATCCCTGCTTTCCCCAGAGATATCACTATAGTGATAAATTCTTTTGAGTGTTCTTTCACTAATAGATACCATTGTTTTAACACCGACCAACTCAGGGAAAGCCCAAGAGCAAGTTGCGCATTCTATTTCACAGCCTTCACAAGCTCTGCGCTTACCGACATTACAATTGTTACACATAGGCTGCCAGTTTTCTAAATCATTTGTTCCACCTCTTGAAAGCGGAATTTTATGGTCAGCCTGGAGCCCTCTAATACCTGCGTCTATTTGCAGGCCACAAGTAGAGCAGCAGTAATCGTTAGATTCAAATAGCTTTAATTTTTGTGTTTGCGTTAAATAGTCTCGATCTTGTGGGGGAGCTAGATTATCAGAGTTAATTCTCCAAGCGTGACCAGAAAACTCTTCACGATAGGACGATTCTAAATCACATCCCAACTGATCACGCAGTTCTCTTGTTCTTCGATCAAAGTATTTCTGGCCTGTTAGTTCAAGGAGTTCTGCAGAAGAAACCCAAGGCTTAGGAAATGAATCAACCTCATCATTCCATAATCTTTCTAGAATTTTTAATTTTACATCGCTTAGCTTACGCTTAGTTGGTAACCGATCTAGGTACTCTTGAAACTTCATACTACGTTGTATTCTCCATCTATGGTAAGCACTTAACGCTCAAAGCAGCCGCGCAGTATGCGTCGGATGGCTTTTCTTGTTATATGATTGATAAATACCCAGTTAATTCT